>JAQWNN010000050.1 GCA_029268555.1 Flavobacteriaceae bacterium | reverse complement strand
CTACAAGTTGGCAGATTATGGGTATACACTTGTTCCGCTCATCATCGAGTTGACAAACTGGGGAAAGCAACATCGAGAAAAAATAAAAACGGCTACACTATAAAAGTATAACCGTTTTATTGTTTTAGTAGCTTGTTTCAGTCTTGGTAAAGTGTATTGTAGAACTTACTGAAGAGGATATGCCGATGGTTTAGGCTATATATCAATATATCAGCTCTACTCTCAAAATAAAAGTGGATTTAATTTTAGGGATGGGGGTCTTATTTCATAGTTTTAGATTGGAATTTTTTGAGGTTTTATATCCAATCAGGGACAAATATGGGGACAAATAAGAAAAGACGCTAACAGTAAATTCTCTGTTAACGCCTTTCTTTGTTGGTGGTCCCACCTGGGCTCGAACCAGGGACCAACTGATTATGAGTCAGCTACTCTAACCAACTGAGCTATAGGACCTGTTGTACTAATTACAATACTTGCGAGAGTATTTTAAATTATTTACTATTAAGGTCATTATAAAAATCACAACCAAAATTACAATATGAGCAAAAACACACTCTTTAAAATTGCGGTTTGCACTACAAATATAAAATAATGTGTATAGTGTAAAAGCTATACAGTCTTAATATTTTCTTTTAATTTCTGTTCTCTCAACTTCAATAAATGTTTATATGATGAATGTAATTACTTAATCCACTAAAAGGTTTAGTTGTGCTGCAAGTTTAAATAATAGGGGGAGTAACTTATAATGACAAAACCGTTATACTTAGTTAAATTCTTTTTAGCATTAGCAATCTAAAATCTATAAGCTCTTTACCAGCCATTTTTAATCCCTTTAACATAAGAGTCCCTTTCCCTTTCTTTAGGTCAATAGTACCCATTTTTAAGGGGATAAAATCTTTGACATATGATTCAATTCTCTGAGATCTATCATTTTCTCTTCCGTATTCTTTTGGATTATGAAATTTTGTTATCCTCTTGGATATATTAGAATCAGAAAAGCTTAATTCAATTTCAGATCCCAGCGCATCTTTTGCACATGTATAATAAACAATCACCTCAAACTTTCCATCCTCAGCAACTTCAGCATCCCATGTAATAAAATCATCAATATTAACCCAATTAGTCATATAACTACAATTCGGATAATAATTAGACCTCTTAATTAATCCGTTTGACTTTGCATCACGAGCTGGAATTTGTGTGTTTTTTAAATCTGGATGACCTATCATAAAGGCTCTTTTGTCTTTTGTTTTAATGTTGATTAATAATTCATTCTCCCATTTAATTTTAGCCTCTGTCATAACATCAAAAGTTTCTTTGTAAGAGGTAGAAACATTCTTTAACTGATTCGGATCTTCCTTCATTTTATACAACCGATTCTTATTGTCCAGCCTAAACTCTTGACTTCTTAAGCTCAACTCTCCTCTCCAATAACTATATATATATCTGTCTGGCCAACTTATATCTTCCTGATAAATTAATTGTCTTAGACTTAGGCCATCTAACTTATTATTTGGCTTCGACTTAATTCCAGTTAAGTCAATTAAAGTTGGTAATAAGTCTATTGCTGATGCGATTTTATTTACCTGTTTTCCTTCAGGGATGTTTCCTTTCCAGCTAATAATCATAGGTGATCTTGTTCCTCCTTCATCAGTTGATCCTTTTATGCCTTTCATCCCGCCATTCCATCTGTGCCCGTTAGGTCCATTGTCTGATAGATAAATAATTATTGTGTTTTCAAATATTTTAAGTGATTTTAAAGTTTTTATTATTCTTCCGACATTCCAATCAATATTTTCACTCATTGCTAATGCCGCTTTAGAGTGATTTTCATCTTTATTATTTATACCTGAATATTTATCATCGGGGGTCTTTGATAATGTCCCTTTTTGAGTTAAATCTATGTTTTTGAATCTATCCCAATATTTATCTGGAACTTGCATTGGACTATGCGGGGTGTTAAAAGGCATATAGAGTAAAAATGGATTATCTTTATTTTTTTTAATAAATTCTATTCCATGATTTGTTAAATCGTCAGTTATAAAGCCACTCCCTTTAACCAATTCCCCGTTTTTTTCTAATACAGGATTGAAATAATTTCCCCAATGGCCTGAACAAAATCCATAAAACTCATCAAATCCTCTTGAGTTTGGGTGATAAGGAGCTTGCATTCCATTATGCCATTTACCATATACAGCTGTTTTATATCCAGATGATTTAAAAAGATCTGCCATTGTCTCTTCGTTAATATTTATTCTTTCTCCTCCAAGAGAAACATCATAAACCCCTGTTCTAACGTGGTGTCTACCCGTTAGAATTTCAGCTCTCGTTGGTGAGCAAACCGGACTAACAAAAAAACGATCAAATTTCACTCCACTTTCAGCAATCTTATCAATATTTGGGGTTTGCAAATCTTTATTTCCATTAAAACCTAAATCACCCCACCCTTGATCATCTGTCAAAATGAGAATTATATTGGGAGGTCCTTTCGAATCAGTATTTGACTTACAAGAAATAAATAACAATGAAATTAGTAGTAAAAGAAAAGTCTTGTTCATATTTAAATATATGCTTTAAAAGATAATGTGAGAAATAAAAAATTAATTTTATAATTAGAAATAGAGTTTAATAATGAAAAGTCTAAATGCAATAGTTATTGGAGCAACTGGTGCTACAGGCCAAGCAATTGTTGCACAATTATTAGAGGACAAGGCCTTTAATAGTGTTTCTGTATTTGTTAGAAGAAAACCCAATATTGAGCACGAAAAATTAATAATACACCAAATTGATTTCTCAAGACTTGAAGATTTCAAAGATTTAATTAAGGGAGATATTTTGTTTTCTGCCTTAGGGACTACTTTAAAAGATGCAGGAAATAAGGAAAATCAATATCTAGTTGACTTCACCTATCAATATGAATTTGCTAAAATAGCCTCAGGTAACGGTGTTAATCAATATTCACTCGTTTCTTCTGCAGGAGCAAATGAAAATTCTTTTTTTTTCTACCCAAAAATTAAAGGGAAGCTTGAAACGTCAGTTAAGAAACTTCCGTTTAATATAATTCAAATTTTTCAGCCTCCAATTCTCATTAGACAGCCAAAATTAATTCGAAAAGGTGAGAGAATAGGAATTAAAATTTTCAGTCATTTAAATAAGGTCGGGATTTTCAAATCTCAAAAACCACTATCAGTTTTAGTTTTAGCTCAAAAAATTGTTGCTGAAATTAAATCAACTAATAAGGTGAAAGTGAAAATATACAAACCTAATGATCTTCTTTAAACCCCTTTCAAATTATTGCATCAGAGAATTAGGCAATTCAAGTCCACTAAATTAAATTTAGAAGCTGCTATTTTTAATTAAATTTTATATAGTCTAGAATATGCTTGGGAATTGGACGCCCAGTACATAACCTAATACTAATCCAAGAGCAAACATTATTAATCCTTTAGAGCTAAAAAACCATCCGAACTTTTCCTCCCATGAGTCAGGTATGAAATTTCCGTCTGCATCTTCAGCTTTACCAGTTCTTGTTAAATAACCAGCATAAAAATATACCGCTGAAACTAGGACAGTAATGAAAATAATAGTCACTAAAAATTCATTCATAATATTGATTTTTAGTAAGTTACAAAAAATAATTTTATTAGTTTAATATTTGTTTACTAAAGAATAAAATGTCTTTTTTTCTACTCATTTTGACGAATTTTGTACATTTTTAGAAATAAATTCTATTTTAATGAAAAAAATCAATATCCCTATAATTATTGCGTTCTTTGGCTGTGCAGCACTTTTTTTTACCCTTCCCTCTGAATCATCACAAATATTTCAGTTAACAAAAAAACAAAGTGTTAAACAGCGAATCGCTAATAATGTTTTCGTTCCAAAAAACTATCAAAACAATACATCATTATTTCTTGAACAAATTAAAAATAAAAAAACATATTTCCCATCATATGAAATTCGACTAACAAACAAAAACATCCACACAACTTCTGAAGATTGGCGTTTTTTTGAAGAAAATTTTAAACACATTGGGGAGGTTAAATTCGAAATTCAAATTTCTAAAGGGGCTTATCGGTTCTTCAAAAAGTCAATCATAAATAAAGACATAGGTGTCCTAGAACAGTCTGATTCTGAAAAAGGTCTATATAATTGTTTAGATAGTTGTTTTTCAAAAAATGAAGAAGGGAGATCGGTTAATTGCAATTGTTCTTCTTGGTTTTCTAAACTAGATTAGATCTTTTCTCAAAATCTAGAAAGTTTGATTTTTAAGTCAATCCCCTTAATATTGCTAAGCTTAAGAAAAAAACTAACTTTTTAATTCTTCACTAGAACGCTTACCTTTGTCAAAAAAAGATGGAGAAAAATAAGCCTGACAGAGTTGTGTGGGATGAAACACACGAGACCTACTTTGCAAAACTGTTGCCTTATGCAAGTAATTTAAGCGATCCCATAATTGACATACCCAATGTAGACGCCTTCAAAAAAAAAGGAGTAGATAAAGTCACCAAACAATTCCAAGCAGAACTTAAAGATCTTCAAAATCGCATCAAATCCTTTGTTGAAATGGCTTCCGAAACACAAAAAGTATATGAAGCGCACTTCAAGTTTGAACCCATCGTAGGGGAAATATATCATTTATATGAAGGAAAAGACAAAAATTTTCTTTCTTTAGTAGAACCATCAGAATGGAAGAAGCAGCACCTTGGTAGCTTTCGTTTAAACAGTGATTTTAAATGGGAGCGTCAATAAGCTCTTTTTTTCTAACTATTTTAGCCCTATGAACAAACAAGAAACCCCGCGCCAACAAAAAATAAATAATATTCTTCAAAAAGAGGTTGCAACGCTTCTTCAACAAGCAATTCGTGAGGGTTCAGTTAATAATCTTTTGGTCTCAGTTACCAAAGTTCATGTGACTTCTGATCTATCAATATCAAAAGTTTATCTCAGTATTTTCCCTACAAAAGATTCTAAATCATATTTGAAAACGCTTCAAGAAAACAGTTATCAAATACGTTATGACCTTGCTAAAAAGATGAAAAATCAGTTGCGAAAGGTTCCTGAACTTCATTTTTATCTAGACGATTCTTTAGATTATATTGAAGTTATAGATAAAGAGTTGAATGAAGGTATCAACCCATTAAAATATCCTGGAACACTGTCTAATAGGAAAAAAAAATAAGATACTTCCATATGTTTGCTTATTCATTTAAAATCGCCTTGCGGTACTTTTTTTCAAAGAGCAGTCAAACAGTAATTAACCGAATCAATAGTTTTGCATTTTTTATGGTGGTCATATCAACTGCTTCTTTATTTTTAGTTCTTAGTGCTTTTGAGGGACTCAAAGATTTTAGTTTATCTTTTTCTGAATCCTTTGATCCTGACTATGAAATTCAACCTAACACGGGAAAGTTTTTTAGAGTTTCTGACAGTTTGCTAAAAGAAATTAAAACAATCCCATATGTCATTGCGGCAGCTCCTCAGATACAAGAAAAAGTTTTTCTTTCCTATAATGAAAAAAATCAGGTTGCTATATTAAAAGCTATTGATAATGACTACACTAGTATCGTTCATATTGATGAGCTAATTGAGCTTGGTGATTGGCTTTCTTTTGATGGTTCTGATGTTGTATTGGGTTTTGGTGTTGCCGGAAATTTAGGGGTTGGTGTTTATGATTATACTACGTTTTTAAATATAACTGTTCCAAAAAAAAGCAAACAATCACTTCTTGAACAAAATCCGTTTAGAAGTGTTTCTAGCATTGTTGTTGGATTATATCAAATCAATGAAGACTTAGATAAAAAATACATGTTCTCTCGTCTTGAATTAGCTCAGAATTTACTTGAGCTCAACTCTAATGAATATTCTTCAATAGCACTAAAAACAAAATCCAAAATATCAAAAGAAGAGTTATCAGAAGCCTTTTCTCATATATTCAAACTACCCATAAAGCTCGTCTCAAGGGCGGAACAAAATGCTGCGTTATATAAAATGTTGAATGTAGAGCGCATTGTCATCTACTTTATTTTTACTCTAGTAATGTTGGTTGCTCTTTTTAATTTTGTTGGGGCCTTAATTATGATGATTTTGGATAAGAAAAGTCAGATGAAAACACTACTCTCCTTAGGAGCTACAGCTCAGGGTATACATTATATTTTTTTTATTTTGGGCTTACTTATTTGTATTTTTGGAGGTGTCGTAGGTCTAATTATTGGAAGTATTATTGTATTAATCCAAAATTACTATCCATTTATATATGTTCCAGGGACTAGCCTTTCATACCCCGTTCTTTTTCAAATGGAAAATCTATTTATTGTAATGGGAACCCTAATGGTTTTAGGAGTTGTAAGTACTGCTTGGGCAACGAGAGGATTCGATAAAAAAATAAAATCCTAGACAAGCTGATTGATTGTAAATTCTTCTAAAATCTTGTCCAAAACTTGAAAAACTTCACTAGAAGAATCTGATGTGACCAATTTTGTTCGTAGTGGTTTGAAGTTTGGTATTCCTTTAAAATAATTTGTATAATGTCTACGTGTTTCTAAGACGCCTAGGTTTTCACCTTTCCATTCAATTGCCATTTGTAAGTGCCTTCGTGCTGCTGCAACTTTTTCCTCAAGTCTTGGGGGAGATAGATAATTTCCCGTATTTAAAAAATATTTTACTTGATTAAAAAACCACGGATTTCCAATACTTGCCCTACCAATCATTGCTCCATCAAGTCCAAAATCATCCCTCATCCTTTTGGCTAACTCTGGAGTGTTTAAGTCTCCGTTTCCAAATACGGGTATATGCATCCTTGGGTTGTTTTTTACAGCGGCAATAGGATGCCAATCAGCCGCTCCTTTATACATTTGGGCTCGCGTTCTGCCGTGAATAGAAATAGCTGCGCAGCCAACGTCTTGCAATCGCTCAGCAACCTCAGTGATGTGGATTGAATCGTGATCCCAGCCTAATCTCGTTTTTACTGTTACGGGAAGGTTAGTTTTTTTTACCATTGCTCTGGTCAGCTCAACCATTTTCGGGATATCTCTTAAAATTGCTGCACCAGCGCCTTTGCAAACTACTTTTTTTACTGGGCAGCCAAAATTAATATCAATTATATCAGGATTTGAAGCTTCAATAATCTCCACAGAACGTATCATTGAGTCTAGATTAGCTCCGAAAATTTGTATCCCTACTGGGCGCTCCTTTTCATAAATATCTAACTTTTGGATACTTTTAGCAGCATCGCGAATTAGCCCTTCACTAGATATAAATTCCGTGTAAACCACGTCTGCTCCTTTTTCATTACAAAGAGCCCTAAAAGGAGGATCGCTAACGTCTTCCATTGGGGCAAGCAAAAGAGGAAAAGAGGGTAAGGTAATTGAGCCTACTTTGACCAAAAGTTTAATTTTTTACAAAAATAAGCAAAAAAGCATCCCCTCAAAGCCTTATATTTGCATGCTATGAAAGAAGGCGTCGAATGAAGCAGTTTCGTAATTTTTGTATTATTGCACATATTGATCATGGAAAAAGCACTTTAGCAGATCGTTTATTAGATTTTACTGGAGCAGTTACTGAACGTGAAAAGCAAGACCAACTGCTTGATAATATGGATTTAGAACGTGAACGTGGTATAACCATTAAGTCGCACGCTATTCAAATGGAATATCAACACGAAGGGGAGAAATACATTTTGAACCTTATAGATACGCCTGGGCATGTAGATTTTTCTTATGAAGTTTCAAGGTCTATTGCTGCTTGTGAAGGTGCTTTGCTGGTTGTAGATGCTGCACAAAGTATTCAGGCTCAAACTATTTCAAATCTTTATTTGGCTTTAGAGAACGATTTAGAAATTATTCCTGTTCTAAACAAAATTGACCTTCCCTCCGCAAACCAAGAAGAGGTTACGGATGATATCGTTGATCTTTTGGGTTGTGAACCAAGAGATGTGATACCCGCATCCGCCAAAAGCGGTATTGGAATTCAAGACATACTAACTTCTATTATAGAGCGTATCCCACCGCCCAAAGGTAGTCCAGATGAGCCTTTACAGGCATTAATTTTTGACTCGGTTTATAATCCGTTTCGAGGTGTAGAAACTTATTTTCGTGTTCTAAATGGACGCATTAAAAAGGGACAAAAAATTCAATTTGTTGCTACTGAAAAAAAATATTTTGCTGATGAAATTGGTACTTTGAAGCTAAATCAAGAGCCAAAAAATGAAGTTAATGCAGGCGATGTCGGTTATCTTATTACGGGTGTAAAAGAGGCTAAAGAGGTAAAGGTGGGAGATACAATTACTGATCCTGCAAATCCAACTCTAAATGCAATTGAAGGATTTGAAGAGGTCAAGCCTATGGTTTTTGCAGGTATCTACCCGGTTGATACCGAAGAGTACGAAGAATTACGAGGCTCTATGGAAAAGCTTCAGCTTAATGATGCTTCTTTGGTTTTCTTTCCCGAAAGTTCTGCAGCCTTAGGGTTTGGTTTTCGCTGTGGTTTTTTAGGCATGCTTCACCTTGAAATTATTCAAGAACGATTAGAGCGAGAATTTAATATGACAGTGATCACAACTGTTCCCAATGTTTCCTATCGTGCCTTCACTAAAAAAACCCCCAATACCTTTATAAGTGTCAATAATCCTTCCGACTTACCTGATCCGTCAATGCTAGACCGCGTTGAAGAGCCATATATTAAGGCGTCAATTATTACAAAATCTGATTTTGTGGGTAATGTAATGTCGCTATGTATTGAAAAAAGAGGGGAAATTACAAATCAAACTTATTTAACTACTGAACGTGTTGAATTGAATTTTGATTTGCCTTTAGCAGAAATTGTATTTGACTTTTATGACCGTTTAAAAACGGTTTCAAAGGGCTATGCCTCTTTTGATTATTCTCCAATTGGAATGCGAGCTTCAAAATTGGTTAAGGTCGATATTCTTCTTAATGGAAATCAAGTAGACGCACTCTCCGCTCTTATTCATGCTGACAATGCTTATACCATAGGTAAAAAAATCTGCGAAAAATTAAGATCTTTAATCCCTAGGCAACAATTTGACATACCAATCCAAGCTGCTATTGGAGCTAAAATAATTTCAAGAGAGACCATCAAAGCGTTAAGAAAAGATGTTACTGCAAAATGTTATGGGGGAGATATCAGTAGAAAACGAAAGCTTTTAGAAAAGCAGAAAAAAGGAAAGAAAAAAATGCGTCAAATTGGGAATGTCGAAATCCCACAGCAAGCATTCATGGCGGTTCTAAAGTTAAACGATTAATACAAGTTTTTTTTCATTTTTTAAATCGACTTGTTTCTTAGGTTTTTCCGTGTATATTTGAGTTAAGACCCTTAGATGTATGGCATTTAGACCGTTTAAAAAACTATTATTTGGATTTGCATTTTCCCCTTCATTAAGAGCGAATGTTTTTGAGGTGACTCGTTTGGCTTCATTTTTAAACGCTTCATTAGTTTTTGTGCACGTGGGAAGTAAAACCGCAGAAAAAGAGGAGGAATTTAATTCAGTCTTAAAAGAGTGCTCAATTGTTCCAACTGATATTAAGCTTTTATGGAGAGAGGGTCGTCCTATAAATACCCTGATTTCAGTTTGTGTAAAAATGAATATCGATCTTCTTTTGCTAGGCGCTTTGAAACGTGAAAAAATGCTGAAATTTTACCTAGGATCAATTGCTCGTGGGCTTACTCGAAAAGCCTCTTGTTCTGTATTGCTAATGATTAACCCTTCCATAGAGAGAATTCCTTGTAAGCATATTGTAGTTAATGGTTTTGATAGTCCCCAAACCAAAGACACAATTGAAGCGGCCTTTGAAATGGGTCAAGCTCTTCAATCCAAAAAAATTACCTTAGTAGAAGAGGTTAGCGAGTCTAGAGTGGCAGTGTCTGTAGATGACGATAGAAGTTTGAGAAAAGCGACCTTAAGAAAAGAAAAAATTAATCGAGAAGAGAAAATGCGTGTCGTTGATATTGTTAAGAAAATCCCTGCCCAAAAACTAGAAGGGTTGAATTGGATTACACAGAGTGTTTTTGGTAAAAGAGGATACTCGATAGGACACTATGCGCGCTTAGCCCGTGCAGACCTCTTAGTAATGAATTCACAAGAAAAAGGTTCCTTTTTAAGCCGATTTTTTCCAAGGGACTTAGAGCACATTTTAGCAGAGTTGCCTACCGATGTTCTTATCATTCAATCCCATAAAGATGAGTAGAAGAGCATCTTTTTCAGACTCTTTGAAAACGCTTCCACAAAATGTATTTTCTGGTTTTGTTGTTTCTTTAATAGCGTTGCCCTTGGGTTTAGGTCTCGCTATTGCTTCAGAAGCGCCGCCATTAGCGGGTATTATTTCGGCTGTGGCTGGTGGTATTGTAGTTTCTGTTTTTGGTGGTTCATATGTTACCATTGCTGGGCCTGGTAATGGTTTGGTTATTGTATTATTGGCATCCATAACTACCCTTGGTGAGGGAAATCTTTTTGAGGGTTATTTATATACTTTAGCTGCAATCATTTTATCTGGTGTTTTACTTTTTCTTTTCGGTCTACTAAGGCTAGGTGCTATGAGTGAGTTTTTTCCAGCAACTGCTTTACAGGGAATGCTTGCTGCAATAGGAATTGGTATTTTAGCTAAACAGTTTCACATAATGCTGGGTAAAAGAAACGTTAGTGGTTCAACCATAGATCAGCTAATGGCTTTTCCTAATTCTATCCATAATTTTCTAGAGTTATATCCCTTTTCTGGAGTTCTTGGTTTTTTAAGTCTGGTTTTTCTCTTTCTATATAGTAGAATTCGAAATCCTTACTTTCATCTAATTCCTGCTCCAATGTGGGTTGTTGTTGCCTCGATTGCCATTGGATACTATTATAACTTGGTTCTTGGCCAACCAACTCCTGTTAATCCTGATCTGTTAATTAAAATTCCCGAGCAGCTTTTTACAAGTTTACCCCATCCTAACTTTAGCAAATGGTATGATTTAGATTTTCTTGGAGTTGTAATTTCCATAACCCTAGTTGCAAATATTGAATCTTTATTAAGTATTAAAGCTGTGGATAAGCTTGACCCAAAAAAAAGACGTTCTAGTGTAAATAAAGATCTTCGTGCATTGGGGTTAGCTAGTATAGTAAGTGGGTTTTTAGGTGGGTTAAACGTTGTAACAGTTATTGCGCGTAGCTCTGTAAATGTTAATAATGGGGGATCAAATCGTTCGGCAAACTTTTTTCATGCTGTTTTTTTAGTTCTTTTTGTCGTTTTTTTGGGGGACCAAATTCAACGTATTCCGCTTACTACTCTCGCTGCAATTTTAGTTTATACAGGGTATCGTCTAGCCGCTCCAGAAAACTTGCTGCGTGTATATAAAATTGGCCCTGAACAAGCTTTAATTTTTGTTGTCACTCTTGGGACAACCTTATATACAAGCTTGATTCTCGGAATATTTGTGGGGATTATTTTTACCTTTCTGGTTCATCTTTTTCTCAGTAAAAGTTTCTTTTTGTTCTCACGCAATATCTTCAAGCCAAACGTACTAATGTACCTAGAGGACCAAAGCGGGAACTATTATGTTAGTGTAAAAAACTTCTGTAGTTTTTTAAACTTTTTTAGATTAAAAGCAAAGCTTGATCAAATTCCAGAAACCGAACATGCGATCGTGGACTTTTCGCTTTGTGATTTTGTAGATCACACAGTAATGGAAGGTATCAATGATTACCAGCGATCATTTTCTCGAAAAGGAGGTCATTTTGAAACTATAGGGCTTGATATCCACGTAGCTGAAACTCAACACCCGTTTGCGGTTAGAAAATCACTTCCCATAAACGCGTTGCTTGGTCTTGAAAATACTCTTTCAAATCGCCAAAAAGACCTAAGTGAGTTTTCAGATCAACATAAATGGAAATACAATTCTAAACTAGACAATGATCCGAAGGGGCTTGATTCCTTTTTGTTTTTTGAATCCAAAATAATCAATTATAAAATAAACTCACTACAAAAGGCAGATGGTTCGTTTGAAGTTTTTGATCTTTCTTTTTCTGAGGGCGCATTCATCACAAAAGAGGACTTAAAAGCAACTTTTCTAATGTTTCAATCGCCTGTTAGATTGCCTGTGTTTGTTCTTGACAAAGAAGATTTAAAGACGACTCTTTACGGTTGGGCGGGATTTGATGATATTAATTTTAAAAAACACCCAGATTTTTCAAAGATTTTTCATCTAAGTGGAAGTAATACTAAAGCAATTAGAAAACTTTTCACTGCAAAAATTATTTACTTTTTTGAAAGTCATCCCTTCTTCCATTTGGAATCAAATGGAAGCGACATCTTAATCAAAGGAAAAGATCGATTATCAAGTCTTCAAGAAATTAAAATGATGGTTACTTTTGCACAAGATCTTTCGGCATTATTGGGTCCTCATGTCGCTGAATAATACAAAATACGCTTATTTTGTATTTTAAGAGTAAATTTCAATACATATGAATCGTTTTTTTTCTGTTATTTTACTTTTTTATTCAATTGGCCTTTTGGGCCAACTAACAATTGGATCTGTTGAGTTCTTAAGCCCAAAAATGAACCTTTTGGTTGACCCTCAAGCTAAAATTGAGGTTTTAGCCAAAGGTTTTCAGTGGGCTGAAGGGCCGGTTTGGGTTCCCGGGTTAAATGGGTTGCTATTCACAGATGTCCCTAACAATAAAGTCTACCTATGGACAGAAATAGGAGGGCTTCGAATTTTTCTAGATCCAAGTGGTATGACAAATCACGCGCCTCATAGTAGTAATGACGGGGCTAACGGCTTAACTCTTGATTATAATGATAAATTGATTCTATGTCAACACGGTAATCGCGCCATTGCAAGATTAAAAAATTGGTCGTTTGAAACTCCAGAATATGAAATTTTGGTTGATCATTACAAAGGGAAGTGGCTTAACAGTCCAAATGATCTTGTATTTAATAGTGTAGGGGAGCTTTTCTTCACTGATCCGCCTTATGGTTTAAAAAATCAGGACAGAGATGCTATTAAAGAACTTGGTTTTAATGGAATCTATAAATGGTCTTCTTCTGAAGGGATAGAGCTGCTGGACAAGTCTCTTCGTCGTCCAAATGGAATTTCACTTTCAAAAGATGAAAAAGTTGTCTACGTAGGTAATTCAGACGCTAAGAATAGTGTTATCGTTGCTTTTGACCTTAAAAATGGTAAGTTAATTAACAAACGAATATTTTTTGATGGGAATAATTTGGGGGAAACTCTTAATGGTCTGTTTGACGGGCTTAAGGTTCATTCTTCTGGGGTTGTTTTTGCAACAGGTCCTGGTGGAGTTTTATTAATTGACGAAGAGGGGAACCACTTAGGAACAATAATGCCAGGAAAAAGTACTGCAAATTGTGGATTTGATTCAAATGAAGAATACCTTTACCTGACTTCCACAGATGTTCTAGCAAGAATTAAACTTAAAAAACAATGAAGCTATATCCTATAGAGGCTGGAAATTTTAAACTAGACGGTGGTGCTATGTTCGGTGTGGTTCCTAAAGAACTATGGGAGCGAACTAATCCTTCTGATTTGAAAAATAGAATTGAAATGGCTTCCCGTTGTCTTCTTGTTGAGGATGGTGATCAACTTGTGCTTGTTGATACCGGTATGGGAAACAAACAAGATGATTCTTTTTTTCGACACTATGGCCTTTGGGGGAATTATTCTTTGAAGAGTTCTCTTACAAAAGCCGGTTTTCATCCTGATGATATAACAGATGTTTTTTTTACTCATTTGCATTTCGATCATTGTGGTGGAGCTGTAAATAGAAAGGCTTCAGGTGCTTTGGTTCCTGCTTTTAAAAATGCTCATTTTTGGGTTCATAAATCACAATGGGAATGGGCAACTATTCCCAATATACGAGAAAAGGCGTCTTTTTTGCCGGAAAATTTACTCCCTCTGGAACAAAGTGGTCGGCTTCGATTCATTGAAGACAACGGCCCCTTTATATCGGACACACCCTTCCCTTTTTCCATTCAGCTTATTAATGGACATACAGAGAAACAGATGCTACCTGTTTTTGATTATAAAAATCGAAAAATACTATATGCAGCTGACTTAGTCCCAACAGTAGGTCATATCCCCGTGCCTTATATTATGGGTTATGATACACGTCCGCTATTGTCGCTTCAAGAAAAAGAGTTCCTTTTAAAAAAGGCGTTTGAACAAGATACATTGCTCTTTTTACAACACGATCCGCATCATGAGATAATATCTCTTCGAGAGACTGAAAAGGGAATACGAATGGAAAATCATTTTAAATTTAAATCTTACTTTGGTGGTTTATAATTCATAGAAAATCATGACCGTGAAAACATTTATCCTTGCTGTTTTTTTATTTTACTCCTTTAACTTTACAAATGGCCAGTACTGGCAACAAGCTGTTGATTATAAAATGAGTGTGTCTTTGGATGCAGAGACGGCTCGATATAAAGGTTCGCAAAAACTGATTTATACGAATAATTCTCCTGAAACTCTACATAAAGTATTTTACCATTTGTATTTTAATGCGTTTCAACCTGGGAGTGAAATGGCTGTTCGTCTAAAAAATAGCGCAGATAAAAATGGTCGCTTCAAAGTATCTGTTGATTCGCTCAGTGTTGAAGAGCAGGGCTTCTTAAGGGTCTCCAATGTAACCCAAGACGGGCATTATGTATCAACTGAAGATTCTGAAACCATATTGGAAGTTACTTTAAATACTCCACTTGGACCAGGACAAAGCACAACCCTTGAGCTTAATTTCCAAGGGCAGGTTCCAGATGTTGTTAGGAGAGCGGGCAAAAATTCCTCTGAGGGGGTTGCTTTTTCTATGGCCCAATGGTATCCAAAAATTGCAGAATACGACATTGATGGTTGGAATTCTGACCCATATACGGGTAGAGAATTCCACGGTGTTTGGGGGGATTTTGATGTTAAAATTATTCTGGACAAAGAATTTACTGTTGCTGCAAGCGGCTACCTTCAGAATGCCGAAGATATTGGAAAAGGTTATGCTGATGTAAAGAGGCCTAAGTCAAAAAGGGGGAAAGTCACATGGCATTTTATTGCTCCCCAGGTACACGACTTTACTTGGGCTGCAGATGTTGATTATATCCACGATACTTTCCCGGGACCAAACGATGTCACACTTCACTTTTTCTATAAAAACGATCCGGAAATTATTGAAAACTGGAGGAAGCTTCAGCCCGATACTGCCAAATTGATGGCATATTTTAATTCTAAGATTGGTCCTTACCCATATAAACAATATAGTGTTGTTCAGGGGGGTGATGGTGGAATGGAATACGCAATGTTAACATTAATAACCGGAGGCAGAAAGTATGGCTCTTTGTTTGGTGTTACTGCTCACGAGCTTGCGCACTCTTGGTTTCAACACGTTTTGGCCACAAATGAAACAAAACATGAGTGGATGGATGAAGGATTTACCTCATTTATCTCTACACTAGCAGAAAATGAAATTTTGAAGGAAAATCGGGAGTTTCCTTTAGAAGGATCTTATCGTGGTTATTTTAACCTGGCGGCTTCTGGTGTCGAAATGCCACAAAGCACTAATGCAAACAGATATGAACACAACTACGCTTATGAAAGTACTGCGTACAGTAAGGGAGCTGTTTTTTTGGGGCAATTAGGATATATAATGGGAAAGGAAAAGTTGTTTGAAACTTTGCAAACCTACTATAAAGAATGGCAATTCAAACACCCTCAGCCCAATGATTTAAGAAGAATTGCTGAACGGGTTTCTGGGCTTCAATTACAGTGGTATCTAACGGATTGGACGCAAACGACAAATAAAATAGACTACGCCATAACTGGTGTTGAAAATAAGGAAAAAGGCTGCGTTGTTTTATTAAAACGCAAAGAATTAATGCCTATGCCACAAGAAATTTTGGTTGTCTACAAAAATGGAGATACTGAGCTTCATTACATACCGATATCCTTAATGCGTGGAGAAAAAGAAAATACATATTCGATTGAATGGAAGACTCATAAGGATTGGGCTTGGGCCAACCCTAAATATGATCTGATTCTGGATCGCTCAAAAGAGGCTATAGAAACAATTATTCTTGACCCCAGTGGGTTGATGGCCGATATTGATAAAAATGATAATTTTTATGTCAGTTCGAAAGAGGGTTCAAATTAAAAAGCTAAAAGGCAAATCGACTATTGATTTACTTTTCGAGAAAGGTAAGGTTATAAGGTCCAAAAGATTACTTCTCTTGTCAATTAAGAAACCAAACAAAAGCATTTATCATTCTGGTGTTTCTGTCCCAAAAAAGTTATTTAAAAAAGCGGTTGATAGAAACCGCATTAAAAGACAAATGAGAGTTGCTATAGCTAAGTTAGATGAAAGTAGGCTTTTTGAGGGATATGGAATGTTAACTTATAGAAGCAATGAGAAGCCGTCCGTTAAAGTTTTAAAAGAGGAGATTGATACCATGTTTGTTTCATTAAAAAAAGATTAAGATTTCAAAATCATGGCAATATGAGATATTCCGTCTTCTATGTATTCTTTTCCATCTAGGATAAATCCATGTTTATTATAAAAGGAAGTTAAATGGGCTTGAGCAGAAATTTTGATTGGTGTCCTATTGTCTAATTTAAAGGCCTCCTCTATGCTTTTTTTTACTAAGTTGTGGCCGTGCTTATTTCCTCTAATCTTTTGTGAAACAACTAATCTTCCTATCGCAACAAAAGATGCATATGGCTTCCCTTTAGGTAAGATACGAGCATACGCAACAATCTTATTTGAGCTGTCTTTTCCTAATATATGATGTGCGTTAGGGTCTTCACCGTCAATATCTTGATACACACATTTTTGCTCTAGAACAAAAACTTCAGAGCGCAATTCGAATAAATCGTGCGCTTCTTTAAGCGAAAGTTGGCCAAAAGATTTACAGAAGAATTTGAGCATCTTATTTACATGGAATTTTTTCTATTCTTTTTTGGTGTCGGCCGCCTTCAAAATTTGTAGAAATAAAGGTGTCTACCATTTTAATTGCTTGATTAAGTGAAACAAACCTTGCCGGTAAGCTTAAAATGTTGGCGTTATTGTGTTGTCTTGCAAGACTAACAATTTCATCTGTCCAACATAAAGCCGCTCTTATTTTCTTGTGTTTATTTGCTGTCATCGCTGCACCATTACCACTCCCACAAATAATTATTCCCATGTCAGCTTTTTGTGAAGATACGTCTTCTGCTACTGGGTGAATGAAATCTGGATAATCAACGCTGGTTTGAGTGTTCGTACCATGATTATATACTACATGTCCTTTTGATTCAAGAAAGCTTACGATCTCTTCTTTATACGGAGGCCCAGCGTGATCATTACCTATACTTACTCTCATCTTTTCTTGTTTTTAAGTAAAAATAATAAACCTTTCTCTCCTGTTTATTAACTGTGAATTACTTTATTAAATAGTTGTTTACAAACTATAAATAAAATTCTTGCTCATTTAAAACATTATATGCTACGAAAAAATATTAACTATTAGCAACTTTTTTGTTCTTTATTATACTAAAGAAGATTACAGATAAAACACCCGTTATTAAAAACATTTAAGACTTATAGGTGAATTTTTTATTAACAAAAAGACATATGAACATAGTATATATAGGTTAAGTAATGTGTTGATTATGAATATGTTGAATTGTGAATTGTAATTAAAAAAATGTTTGTTTTTTTTTTAAATTGAAGTCTCAAAAGAAAAGGATAAAAATATTTAAGCACTATTAACAAACTATATATACCATCATATTTTACAAATAAATAAATAAAACATATTATAATATGTTAATAGTGTTAATAACCTAAAGAATATGATTGTTGTACCTTTGATTCAAGCTATAAATTAGATGCCAAAAAAACAAAAAGAATTAAAAAAATTAGAAGCTAAAATACTTTCGGTTTTTAAAAACACTTCTCATACTATTTTAAATTATAAACAAATTGCCGCAAAACTTGACGTTCGTGATACTAAAGGGAGAAATAATATAATCCGGTTACTATCACATTTAAAAAAAAAAGAGATCCTTATTTCCCAACAGAGAGGGAAATACTTATTAAATAAAACGAGAGTTAAAACAGAAGAAGCAGAGTTACGAATTATTCCATCAGGAAAAGGAGTTGTTTCATTAGATTCTTTTGATGAAGAGCTAGTGGTACCTAAAAAACATTTGAATAAAGCTCTTGACGGCGATCTTGTTGAACTAAGTGTTCATAGAAAAAAAAATAAATTCGAGGCCCATGTAGAGGTTATAATTAGAAGAGCAAAAAAAGAGTACGTTGGAGTATTAGAAAAAAAGAATGACTATGCTTTTGTAAATATTAGAAATAAAAGTATTTACACAGATTTCTTTATAGAAAGAGAAGATATAAATGATTATAGAGACGGCGAAAAGGTTGTAGTAGTTTTTAAATCATGGGCAGAGAAAAAAGATGCACCACATGGAAAAATAATAAAATCTCTTGGAAAAGCAGGTGAAAGTGAAACAGAAATTCATGCTATTCTTCACGATTATGGACTGCCCTATGAATTTCCAACATCAGTAATTAATGAGGCGTCACGATCTTCTGTTGAGATTGAAAAAGAAGAAATAGAAAAAAGAAAAGATTTCAGGGAAACACTAACATTTACAATAGATCCAAAAACAGCAAAAGATTTTGATGACGCTCTTTCTTTTAAAGACTTAGGTGAAGGAAGGATAGAGGTAGGAATTCATATTGCAGACGTGTCTCATTATGTCAAACCAAAAACAGAATTGGACACAGAAGCGTATGATCGAGCAACATCTGTATATCTTGTAGACCGTGTTGTTCCCATGCTTCCAGAGGTTCTTTCAAATGGATTGTGCTCACTAAAACCTCAAGAAGAAAAGCTTACTTTTTCTGCTGTTTTCACTTTAGACAACACAGGAAAAGTAATCGAAGAGTGGTACGGACGAACAGTTATTTTTTCAGACTATAGATTTGCTTACGAAGAAGTACAATCTATGTTAGAAACTAATCTGCCTGTAATTAGCGCAAGCGCATCTTTAAGCAAAAAAAGTTATAGTGTCCCTAAAAATGTTCTTAATGCAATCAAAACACTTGACAATCAAGCGAAACTTTTAAGAAAAAAAAGAATGAAATCAGGAGCCATCAGTTTCGATCGTGTCGAAGTTAGTTTCAGTCTTGACGAGGAAAACAAACCGGAATCAGTTTTTTTTAAAACATCAAAAGATGCACATAAGCTAATTGAGGAGTTTATGTTGCTCGCCAATCGTAAAGTGGCAGAGTTCATTGGTAATAAAAAGAAAAAAAGGCCTTTTGTTTACAGAATACATGACGTCCCCGACGAACAAAAACTAGCCAACTTAAAGCAAACAGTAAGCTCTTTCGGATATTCGTTCAACCCTTCTGAAAAGAAAATTAGTAAAGAAATTAATAGTCTATTAAATGCTTGCCAAGGGAAGAGAGAGCAAAATTTAATAGATACCTTAACGCTTAGGTGTATGTCAAAGGCAGTCTATACCACACGAAATATAGGTCATTACGGTTTAGCCTTTTCTTATTATACTCATTTTACCTCACCAATTCGTCGCTATCCTGATATTTTGGTCCATCGTCTTCTTCAAACCTATTTAAATGGTGGCGAATCAGAATCAGGAAATTTAATTGAGGAAGCTTGTGAACATAGTTCTCAGCGAGAACAGCTCGCAACAAAAGCTGAGCGTGATTCTATTAAATACATGCAAATGGTTTTCATGGAAGATAAAATAGGGAAGGAGTTTGAAGGGGTAATCTCTGGAGTTACCGAAAGAGGTCTTTATATCGAACTAATAGAAAACAAGTGTGAGGGTATGATAAGAGTGATAGATATAAATGGAGATTATTTTTATTTTGATGTTGAGAGACATGCCTTAATAGGACATCGCACAAAAAGGGTTTTTCAATTAGGGGACCCATTAAGAATAAGAGTTAAAAAAGTTGATTTAATTAAACGTTTTTTGGACTTTGTTCCAGTCTATTAATTTTCAACACATGAACTCAAAAATCAAATTATTTTTTTCTTGCTCATGTCTTTTTTTTATTTCTATGGCACAAGACAAGGAAATAAAAACTCTTACAACCTCACCCTTTAATGGAATAAAAGTTTTTTCGGATATTAAATTGACGCTTATTCATTCAGATGTTAATAAAGCCGTAGTTTCTGGACCACAGTCAGATGATGTAACCCTTTCAATGCGAAACGGAATACTTCAAATCAAAATTGCACTAGGAAGCTTACCAGATAGCATACCTACCAAGATTGATCTTTATCACAGTAGATCATTAAATAAGATTTCTGCTTTACAAGGCGCTCAAGTTATATCCAGAGAACCTATACGTCAAACAAGTCTTAACCTTGAATCAAAAACTGGAGGGGAAATCGATTTTGAAGTTTATGCCGATAGACTCGATGCTGTTGCAAATACAGGAGGACGACTAGCGTTGAAAGGTGTTGTGTCTAATCTGAACCTCAAAGTTAATATCGGCGGAAGCTGCGAGGCAGAACAGCTTGAAACGACCCAAGCCCAAGTAAAATTACTTGGTGGTGGGTATGCTTATTTATTGGCAACCAAACTTTTAGAAGCAAAAGTTGTCGGAGGAAGCGTTTTGAGAGTTTTTGGCAAACCCGAGAAAGTAGTGTACGAGAGAAAACTAAGCGGAAAAATTTTTTTCGGAGAATAAAATGAGGCATCGAGCGGATTCGAACCGCTGTAGAAGCTTTTGCAGAGCTCTGCCTAGCCACTCGGCCACGATGCCATGATTACAAAAATACTAATTATTAATCAAAACCTAAACTAGAGCGATTGAGCTCTATTTCTACAGCAACCTCTTCTACATTACCACTGATCGGAGGGTTTATTTTCGCCACGTTTACCTTTACATGAGATACACTTTTGTGTTTCAAAAAAATTTTTTTTAAGATACGGTTTGCAACATTCTCTAGAAGCATTGACCTAGTAAACATCTCTTCCTTAACTATTGCATGAAGAGACACATAGTCTACAGTTTCTTTTAAATCATCTGAAATAGAAGACTGATTTAAGTCAGAATCAACAATTACATTTACAACGTAATCACTTCCAATTTTTTCTTCCTCATCCATACACCCGTGAAATGCATATAAACGAATGTTTTTTAAATAAATTTTTCCCATTTAGATTACAAAGATAAAGACTGTTTACTTCTTTTCAATCCATGATTTCATTCATTATCTTTACATCAAACATAAATCATGGAGAGACCCCTTCATTTTATAGAGAACCTGATTGAGAAAGATTTACAAAACAACCGTTCTGTATCAGATCTGTGCTTTCGTTTTCCTCCGGAACCCAACGGATATCTTCATATTGGCCACGTAAAGGCAATTTGCTTGAATTTTAATCTTGGAGAACGCTATAAAGCACCTGTTAATCTCCGCTTTGACGACACCAATCCAACAAAAGAAGAAAAACAATTCGTTGATGCAATCAAAGAAAATATCCAATGGCTTGGCTTTCGTTGGAAAACAGAATGCTATGCTTCAGATTATTTTGATCAATTGTATGCGTGGGCTATAGAATTAATAAACAAAAATCTTGCCTATGTAGACTCTCAAACCTCCGAAGATATTGCTCATCAAAAAGGCACACCCACTAGAGCAGGAAAAGAAAGTCCTTTTCGAGAACGTTCAGTTCAGGAAAACAAATTACTGTTCAAAGAAATGAAGGAGGGGAAGCACAAAGAAGGATCTCACGTACTTCGTGCAAAAATTGACATGGCCTCATCAAATATGCTAATGAGAGACCCCGTTATGTATCGTATTCTTTTTAAAACACACCACAGAACCGGAGATCGTTGGTGTATATATCCGATGTATGATTGGACCCATGGTCAATCTGATTATATAGAGCATATATCACATTCTCTTTGTTCGCTTGAATTTAAACCTCATCGAGATTTATATGACTGGTTTTTAGACTCACTCTCACCTTTAGATAACTTAAGGCCTAGACAGCATGAGTTTGCTAGAATGAACCTTTCTTATACAGTTACAAGTAAGCGAAAACTTGCGGAATTAATTGAGGAGGGTCATGTCTCTGGATGGGACGATCCAAGAATGCCTACAATTGCTGGCTTAAGAAGAAGGGGATATACTCCAAGGTCTTTACGAAACTTTGTCAATGCTGTGGGCGTTGCAAAAAGAGAAAATGTGATTGACATGTCTTTACTAGAACATGCAGTTCGTGAAGATTTAAATATATCAGCACCAAGGGTAATGGCTGTATTAAACCCTGTAAAGCTTACTATTTTAAACTATCCGGACGAAACATCTGAAACATTAGAAGGAGAGATTAATCCTGAACAGCCCGAGTTGGGAACTAGAAAGATGCCTTTTTCTAAATATCTTTACATAGAAAGAGAAGATTTTAAAGAGGAGGCGAATCGAAAGTTCTTTAGATTGACCCTAGGAAAAGAGGTTCGTTTAAAAAATGCATACATAATTAAAGGGGAGTCGTTAGTAAAAGATGAATCGGGCAACATTACAGAAATCTTTTGTACTTACGATCCAAAAAGCAAAAGTGGCAGTGGGACTGAGGAAAGTCAACGAAAAGTAAAAGGAACACTTCACTGGGTTAGTACGAAAGAAGCTCTACCTGTTAATGTTCGACTCTATGACCGATTATTTAAAGAGGAATCACCCGATCAAGACAAGTCAGTTGACTTTAAAACACATTTAAATCCAAACTCACTATCTACATTGAATGGTTTTTCAGAACCAAGCCTTTTAAATGTAGAGCCCGGAGACCTCTTTCAATTTCAAAGATTAGGATATTTTATAGTTGATCCTGACAGCACATCAAAGAAGTTAATCTTTAATAAAACGGTTGGGCTTCGAGACAACTGGTCCAAAAAAGACTAGGCCTCATTGTCGAGCTCATTTTTGTCTTTCATGTTTTGAGCTTTCATCGCCTCCCCTATTTGATTACTTGCAGTAAAGGAAGCAACCATATTATTAAGCATTTCGCTTCCTGCCTGCGGAGAATTTGGCAATAATATTAAGTTACTATTTGTTTCACCCCCTATAGATTGAAGTGTGTCATAGTGTTGAGTAACCACAATTAGAGCCGATGCCTCCTGAGAATTAATACCAACACCATTAAGCACATCAACAGACTCCTCCAAACCTCGAGCAATCTCTCTCCTTTGATCTGCAATTCCTTGGCCTTGAAGCCTCTTGCTTTCTGCTTCTGCTTTTGCCTTTTCAACAATTAAAATTCGTTCTGCATCTCCTTCATACTGCGCAGCAACTTTTTTCCTTTCAGCAGCATTAATTTTATTCATAGCAGCTTTTACTTCACTGTCAGGGTCAATATCGGTAACCAAGGCTTTAATAATATCATAACCGTAATTGATCATTGCGTCATTCAGCTCCCCTTTTACCGCATTCGCTATTTCATTTTTCTTTTCAAAAACATCATCTAATTTCATCTTTGGTACAACCGCTCTAACAACATCAAATACATATGACGTTATTTGGTCCTGAG
Source organism: Flavobacteriaceae bacterium (assembly GCA_029268555.1). Classification (GTDB taxonomy): domain Bacteria; phylum Bacteroidota; class Bacteroidia; order Flavobacteriales; family Flavobacteriaceae; genus MS024-2A. The sequence goes on along the minus strand of JAQWNN010000050.1, from coordinate 21,595 downwards.
GATAGTCAAGTTTATAGTACGCGTCATAAACATTTTCTCTTACAACTTTATATTGCACTGATACTTTTAGCTTTACAAACACATCATCTTTCGTCTTAGTTTCAACTATAACATCTAGTTGTAAAATACGAAGGCTTATACGGCCAGTTATTTTATCAATTAAAGGAATTTTGAAATGAAGCCCAGACTGCCGAATTGCTAAAAACTTCCCAAAACGCTCGATAATTGCTGCCGTTTGTTGTTTTACCACAAAAATTCCTGTTAGAAAAAAGAGAGCTAAAACACCTAAAAGAATAAATGGCACCATAGGATTTAATTTTTTTGTTTAAAATAGGAGATTGCATGCATAATACGATCTAAAGATACGTTTTTACCCAAGATATTACAAACCCCGAATAAGTCAGGACCAGTTAATTTGCCGACTAATGCAAAACGAAAACACTGCATCATCAAGCCAATATTTATCTCATTTTCTTTAGCCCAAGGCATTAATAAATCTTTTAACTTTTTCAACTCATTACACTCATTCAAAATTTTTGAAACCCCCTCAAGTATAATATCGGGACTCTTTGATTTAAGCTTTCGCATAACTTTTTCATCATAAGGATGTCTTTCACTTACCCAACTGATTTCAGCCTGAAGATCATTTATTGTGAACAGACGCTCTTTTAGCAACTGGATCAATGCGAGATGCTTTGAAGAATCTACCCGTTTTAGCTTATCCTTTACCAAAGGCAAACTAATCAGCTCTTCAGGACTAAGGCGGTCAATGTGCTTGTGATTTATCCACTTAGCTTTTTCAAAATCAAATCGCGCACCCCCTTTTTGAACTCCTTCAACACTAAAATTTTGTTTAAGCTCTTCAAAAGAAAAAACTTCTTGCTCTGTTCCACTATTCCACCCCAAAAGAGCTAAATAATTTATAAACCCTTCAGTCAAAAACCCACTCTCTCTAAAGCCTACAGATGACTTTCCCCATGAAATAGGAAACACAGGGAAGCCATCTTTATCACCATCCCTTTTAGACAATTTTCCTTTACCAGAGGGCTTTAAAATTAAAGGCAAATGCATGAACTTTGGCGTATCCCACTCAAAAGCATCATATATGAGCTTGTGTATTGGCAAAGACGGAAGCCACTCCTCACCTCTTATTACACAACTTATTTCCATTAGTTTATCATCAACAACACTCGCAAAGTGATAGGTTGGCATGCCATCACCTTTAATTAAAATTTTATCATCAAGAAGGGAGCTGTCTAGCAAAATATTTCCTCTTATCTCGTCAAAAACAGATATTTCATTTCCAGAATCAATCTTTAGACGAACAACGTAATCACCCTGAAGCTTTTCCTTGACAACATCATCAGATAAAGTTAAGCTGTTTTCAAAGGACATTCTATTTTCAGCTCCATATCTAAATGTTTTTCCATTGTCTTCTTCAATTTTTCTTGCCTCGATCAGTCTTTCAGCCTTGTCAAAAGCATAGTAGGCCTTGCCTTTTTTAATTAAAAGATCTATATGTTGTTTATAAATTTCTTTTCGCTCACTTTGTCTATAAGGACCAAAATCACCCCCTACAGAAGGCCCTTCGTCGGGAGTCAAACCTGACCAATCAAGCGCTTGATGTATATATTCCTCGCTTCCTTTAACATATCGGCTCTGATCTGTGTCCTCAATTCTTAATATAAAAACCCCATTGTTTTTCTTTGCGTACAGGTAACTAAACAAAGCTGTTCGGACACCTCCTATATGTAAAGCCCCTGTAGGACTTGGTGCAAAACGTACACGTGTTTTCATTTTTTTAGCAAAGATAGTAGCTTCTTCCCACTTATCTATTCAGAGCTGTACAAATCCGTTATATTTGTACAAAAATTTACAATCATAACGCATAACAACATACCAGATTTTATTTCTCAAGAGGAGTTTAATATATTACTTGAATCTTATGTAGATTCACATGATTATTGCATTGACAAACTCATCTACAATTTTGTTTCTAAAGAAAAAATGCTTGAGCTTAACAAAGAATTTTTAGAACACGATACAAATACAGATATAATAAGCTTTAATTATTCAAAAAATAAAACGCTAAGAGCAGAATTCTTTATTTCCTTATGGGCCATAGCGCTGTCAGCGGAAGAATTTTCTCAAAGTATTGAAAATGAGACAATTAGAGTTATGGTGCACGGAGTTTTACATTGCTTAGGCTATACAGACGCATCTGATTCAGATAAAAAACAAATGAGACGCCTTGAAGACCAATTTTTAAATATGTTCCACGTGAAACGACAAAATCATGTTTGAATCTTCTTATGACGTGGTTGTCGTTGGCGCTGGGCATGCAGGTTGTGAGGCCGCCGCAAGTGCAGCAAATTTGGGATCTAAAACGCTTTTAGTCACAATGAATCTTCAGAATGTTGCTCAAATGTCGTGTAATCCTGCTATGGGCGGTATTGCTAAAGGACAGATTGTAAGGGAGATAGATGCTTTGGGAGGATATTCAGGAATTGTATCAGATAGAAGCGCAATCCAGTATAAAATGCTTAATAAATCAAAAGGTCCTGCTATGTGGAGTCCTAGAGTTCAATCAGACCGAAGTCTCTTCACATTGGAATGGAGATCATTACTTGAAAAAACAAAAAAGTTAGACTTTTATCAAGACACGGTTGTTGACTTAATTATAGATAAAGATCAAATCCTTGGGGTAAAAACCTCTCTTGGATTAAAAATATACAGTAAAACAGTTATCCTTACAAACGGCACATTCTTAAACGGGTTAATTCATATAGGTGAAAAAAACTTCGGCGGCGGACGCGCTGGAGAAAAACCGTCCACCGGCCTTACTGCTGCAATAGAGAAACTAGGATTTTCTTCTGGGCGAATGAAAACTGGAACACCCCCGCGTGTAGACGGACGATCTTTGGATTATTCCAAAATGGAAGAACAACCAGGAGACTCTAAGCCATTGAAATTTTCATTCACTAATTTGACACAACCATTGACCAAACAAATTAGTTGCCATATTACGCATACAAATAATAATGTTCATGAGGTCCTGAGAACAGGTTTTGATCGTTCTCCTATGTTTAATGGTTCTATTCAAAGCTCAGGGCCTAGATATTGCCCTTCTATAGAGGATAAAATTAATCGATTTAGTGAGAAATCTCAGCATCAAGTATTTGTTGAGCCCGAAGGCTGGAATACCGTTGAAGTCTATGTTAATGGTTTCTCTACCTCCCTCCCTGATGACATACAATATAAAGCGCTTAAGCAGGTCAAAGGGTTTGAAAACGTTAAGTTCTTCAGGCCCGGCTACGCTATAGAATACGATTACTTTCCCCCAACACAATTATATCACAGTTTAGAAACGAAGAGGATCCAAAATTTATTTTTTGCAGGCCAAATTAATGGAACTACTGGATACGAAGAGGCAGGTGCTCAAGGAATCATGGCAGGAATAAATGCTCATTTAAAAAGCAAAAACAAAACACCCTTTATTCTTGGCCGAGAAGAAGCTTATATTGGAGTCCTAATAGATGATCTAATTTTGAAGGGTACAGATGAACCATATAGAATGTTTACCTCAAGAGCTGAATATCGAACACTTTTGCGTCAAGATAATGCAGACCAGAGGCTCACAGCAAAATCATATGAACTAGGCCTAGCTTCAGATGAAAGGATGCGATCTGTTGAACGGAAACAAAAAAAAGGCAAAGACTTAGTATTGTATTTAGAGAAATCTAGCTATAGTCTCGCTCAGGCTAATAAGATTCTTCGAAACAACAACGACGGTGAAGTGAGACAAAAAGATAAGTTTTCAAAACTACTTTCTAGACCAAATATTAAAAGAAACGATTTATTAAAATTTAAAAGCATTATATCTTTTCTTGACGAGAATGCAATGGATGATGAAATTTTCGAGCAAGCCGAGATCGAAATTAAATATGCAGGATATATTGATAAAGAAAAAAGAACAGCAGACAAACTAAAGCGGTTAGAAAACATCAAAATTCCGCCTGAATTTGATTATGAGAGATTAGCCTCTCTATCTCATGAAGCTAAAGAAAAGCTTACTAAAATTCAACCAACAACTTTAGCACAGGCCTCTAGGATAAGCGGAATAAATCCAAGCGACATAAGTGTCCTTCTCGTTAGCATGGGTCGTTAGTAAAAAGCGTTTCACGTGAAACATCTATGAAATTAAAAAATAACACAATTCAAGTAAAAGATCATCTGGTTTCGGGGGAAAACTTTAAAGTGGCTTATTATGAGTCTTTAGGTTATGCTTCTACTCAAATACAAAATCAAACAGACCTTTCTACTTACTACCCTAAAACGGATTATGCATCTCATAAGGAAAAACCAAAAGGACTTAAAGGCAAGGCCTATGTTATGGTTCAGCAATTTATGTTACGTTACAAACACTCGATAATTAAGCAGCACTTGTCAGGAATTAATTTATTGGATTTTGGAGGAGGAATAGGCGTTTTTGCAAATTATATGAGTAAAATGGGGTATGTTACAACTTTGATTGAACCAAACACAAAAGCAAGAAAGATTGCAGTAGAAAAAAGGATTGAGTCATACTATTCATTTGACGATTTGCCAAATGCTAAAAAATATGACATCATTTCATTTTGGCATACACTTGAGCATGTAGACAATATAATTGAGACCTTACAAAACTCTTATAAAAGACTTAAAAATAATGGCATAATAATTATAGCTGTACCAAATCTAAATAGCTTTGACTCGCGTCATTATGGCGTTTTTTGGGCAGCACTTGACGTACCAAGGCATCTCTGGCATTTCACTCCCAAGGGACTGAATCAACTTCTAGACAGAAATGGATTTTCCTTATTGAAAACATACCCATTATGGTTTGATGCAATTTATATTTCCTTAATTTCTGAGCGTTACTCAGGAAATAGATTTGCTTTCTTTAAAGGTTTATTTCTTGGACTCTATTCCAATTTTAGGGCTTTTTTAAACGGAGAATATTCATCTAAAATATTTGTTTATAAAAAAAGTTAGTCTTTTGGAGTGTTTATTAAAGTAGTAAGCTGAAGTGCTATTTCAGCAAACATCATTTTAGAATTTGCATTCCTTTGAACATAATAATGGTGGTTTTCAAAAAGGTCAATTAGTTTTTGAATGTTTGATTGATGTATAAAAGGAGCTAGTTTATCTATATCAAAACCAGTTTCAGAAGTAAAATGAACAAGCTCAGAAAGGTCGTAGTTCCTTAAGAAAGCATCCCTAAAAAATTGGACCCCAAAGCGCAAAAAAGCCTTCTGACTCTCCCTTCCCAATAAGGCTAGCTCATTAGACCAGTTCATTAAATCCATAATAACAACCTTATTTGTTTTTGCCTTAAATGCAAAACGTAGACCTTTCACCAGAAGAGCTTCAAACTGTTCATCCTGTCCATCAGAAAGAAGGTTCTTAAGGGTAATAAAGTTTCCTTGAGCTTGCTTGAGTATTTTTGTTTTATTGGGATGTGATTTAGGAATGTGTTCTAATAAAGCATATTCTTCTATAGGACCTATCGAGAGCTCTTGGCAACGCGAAAGAACAGTTAGAAGAACGTTCTCTGTACTTTCACATAAAAGAATAAAATAGGTTTTTTTAGGGGGCTCTTCAAGCAGCTTTAGAAACGCATTGGCAGCTGGAGCATTCATTTTTTCTAAGCCCCATAATAAACAAACTTTGTTACCTCCACCAAAACCTTTAAGGGATAAACTATGGTGTAATTTTGTTATCTCTGATACCGAAATAGAGCCTTGTTTATTACCCACATTAATATGATCAAACCAATCTATATAGCTTCTATAAGGAGAAATATTTAGGAATTCATACCAATCTTTAATATAATCTATTGAAAATACTGTTTTTTCTGATCCTCTTTTTACAACAGGGTAAATAAAATGTAGATTAGGTTGTTGACACCTTTCGCCTAATGTTTTTCTGTCTTCTATAGGCCCTTTTACGTTCAAAAGATTTAAAGCAAATTCAATACCTATAGCCAAGTTTCCATAACCTGAATCAGACTTAAATATCTGAGCATGAGGAACTTGAAAAGAATCTAACAAATATGTCAAATATCTTTTTGTTTTTTTTTGACCAATAGTGTGCTTCCAAACCATTAGTAAATATAATATTCCTCTTTAATATTATTAAAGCGAATTTTTAAGTTATTTCAAATTTTTTTTCAAGAAGGCTAATGGTTATTGTATTTTTATCAAAATTTTTCGAATGCGCCTTTTAGAAGATCAGAAATTTGAAAATGAACGAGCAATAGTCCGTGTAGACTTTAATGTTCCATTAAACAAAGAATTTCAAGTTACAGATATTACCCGCATTATTGCAGCAAAACCAACAATTGAATACATATTATCTCAAGGAGGGAGCTGCGTACTCCTTTCTCATTTGGGACGTCCAGAAGGGAGGGACCCCAAACTTTCATTAAAGCACATTGTTAATGAGGTATCAAGGGCACTTGAAGCTCCTGTTCAATTTTGTGATCAAACAGTGGGTCCAGAAGCAGAATCAAGAGCATTAGCACTTGAAGCGGGGCATGTTCTGCTGATGGAAAATTTAAGATATGCTAAAGAAGAGACTTATGGGGATGAGGCTTTTGCAGAACAATTAGCACGTCTTGGAACAGTCTACGTTAACGACGCATTTGGAACTGCACACAGAGCACATTCTTCAACAACAATCATCGCCAAATTTTTTCCTAAAAAAAAATGTTTTGGGTTACTCCTAGCCAAAGAGGTTAATGCTATTAACAAAGTAATGAAAGACGGCGAATCTCCAATTGTTGCAATCCTAGGAGGGGCAAAAGTTTCTTCTAAAATAACTATCATAGAATCTTTATTGGAAAAGGTAGATCATTTAATTATTGGAGGCGGAATGGTATATACATTTACCAAAGCACTTGGCGGTTCTGTAGGAAACTCAATTTGTGAACCAGACCTTTGCGAAATCGCTTTAAACCTTTTAGCAAAAGCAAAAGCAATAGGAGTAGAGATTCACTTGCCTTTTGATGTGATCGCGGGAGATGACTTTAGTAACGATTCTAATCAAAAAGTATTTGAAGCTAACAACATTCCTGACGGATGGGAAGGCATGGATGCAGGACCCCAAAGCTGTGAAAAGTTCCACAAGCTTATTATTAATTGTAAGACAATCCTTTGGAATGGGCCTCTTGGTGTTTTCGAATTTTCAAATTTCGCAAAGGGAACAATTTCTATTGGGGAATCTATTGGAGAAGCTACTAAATCGGGAGCCTACTCCCTTGTCGGTGGAGGTGATTCTGTAGCAGCAGTAAAGCAATTAGGAATAGCTCCAAAAATGAGCTACATTAGTACAGGAGGGGGTGCAATGCTAGAAAGTCTAGAGGGGAAAAAACTTCCTGGAATATCAGCCTTAACTAATTAAATTATGACTCCCCAACAAATCTAATTTACTCCTTTGTGAAAAATCTTTTGCACATTTTAATATTGATATTTTGTATTTCTTGTCAAAGTAAAATTGATAATAAAGATGCATATGTGCCAGAGTCTAGTGGAAATTTAAATCACATTACAGTTGTCATGCCAGAGAAAGAATGGAACGATAATTTGGGAGAAATTGTAAGAAAAGAGCTACAACAAATATATGAGGGACTTCCAGTTGACGAACCTATGTTTAGCTTAAATTATTTAAATCCACAAACGTTTACCGGCTTTGCCAGACAAGGGCGAAATGTTGTTTGGTTTCAAAAAGATTCTATTGCAAGGTTTCAGTTAGCCCAAAATCAGTTTGCTAAACCACAAATAATAGCTAATATTACAGGAGAAGACGCTGCTACTCGGCAATTTTATTTTGAAGAAAACGTTAAATTGTTGAGGCAAACCATTGCTGAAAATGAGCGAAAAGAAAAAATCCGAAGAATCAGCAAATCGCCAACTGTTGAAAAAACACTTTTTAACAGATTCGGAATAAATCTGGATTATCCATCTGCTTATGAAACTGTAAAAGACACAACGAATTTTGTTTGGATTCAAAAGCCTATTCGAAAAGGCCATTTAAATCTTATAGTATATACCCTCAAAGTTGAGGCATTAGGGAACAATTTCAGCAAACAAATTTTAAATATACGCGATTCAATAGGAAAAGTTCATGTTCCAGGAAGGCTAAAAGGAAGCTACTTTATAACTGAAAGAGCATTTAGCCCATATTTCTATAAAACAGAGCTAGATGGAAAATTTACATATTTAACAAAAGGAACTTGGGAGGTTGCAAATGACTTCATGGCAGGGCCATTTGTAAATTACGCAATACTGGATAAAACTGCCAAAAGATGGATTGTAATAGAAGGTTTTACTTTTGCACCTTCAGCCAACAAAAGGGAGTATATGTTTGAACTAAATACTATACTAACCTCCTTTAAAAAATTAAAGTGATTAACCCTTTTTCTCCTCTCCTACTTTAGGCTTTTCGTCCTCCTCTTTGGTGGCTTTTTTAAATTCTTTTATACCACTACCCAAACCTTTCATTAGCTCAGGAATTTTACGCCCTCCAAAAAGTAGGAGTACTACTGCGATAATTAATATAATTTGTGGACCGCCGATCATACCTAAAAATGTTATAGCCAACATCATTGAATTGTTATTTTAAACAAATGTACAGAAATATTTAGTTTAGTATGCATGAAAAAAGAAAGAGGAATATTACTCGGACAGAGTATTCCCTATCTTTGCTATCAACATGGTCAAAAACGAACGAAAAAAACAGGACTTTTTTAAAAAGTTGGTAACCCCATATCGTATGGTTATTATCAACGAGGAAACTTTTGAAGAACGGATTCAATATAGAATAACAAAATTATCAATTATATTAGGATCTATTTTCGCATCGTTATCAATAGCAGCCTTTTTTTACCTATCAATAGCCTACACTCCTTTAAAAGAGTATATTCCTGGTTATGATTCTTCTGAACTCAGAAAAAAAGCAGTTCAAAACTTATTTATAACAGATTCATTAATTACTCTTTATAATCAAAACCTTCAGTATTTAGAAGCAATCAAAGGAGTTCTTAATGAAGAAGTCTTCTTTGAAAACCCAGACCTATCAGAACAAAATTTGCAGGGACAAAACCAAGATCCCCCTTCATTTGTTTCATCTGTTCCAGAAGATTCAATTCTTAGAGCTTTCGTTTCAGGGCAAGATAAATATAACCCAGACCTCAGAGGCTCTAATGTTACATTAGAAACACTCCTTTTACCTCCGGCCTTGGGGGCCATTTCTCAGAAATTTAATCCTGAAGAGGAACACTACGCTATAGACATTGTTCTTGAAAAGAATACTCCTATCAAGGCAATTTCAGATGGCAGAGTTGTTTTTGCTGAATGGACAGCTCAAACTGGCTATGTAATTATAATAGAACATATTAAAGGGATTTTATCTGTCTACAAGCACAATTCTTCTTTAAGCAAAAAGCAAGGTGATGTTGTTCAAGCAGGAGAAATGATTGCTTTGGCAGGTAATACAGGAGAGTTTTCAACAGGATTCCATTTACATTTTGAACTTTGGATAGAAGGATATCCCATGAATACACAGAATTTTTTTAATTTTTCAAAAGAATGATTAAAAAAATATTAGCTAAAGTCTTCGCGGCCTTGGTTCATAGAAAAAATCAAAGGTGGATTCGCAATCCCTTACTAGCACAACAACAAGTATTTAAACAATTGATTCATAAAGGATTGAAAACTAAATTTGGAATCGACCACGATTTTGAAATAATATCGTGTGTCGATGAATATAGAGAAAAGGTGCCCGTTCGAGATTACGAAGACCTTCGACCATATTTAAATGAAGTCTTAGAGGGCGGATCAGACATTTTATGGCCCGGTAGACCACTTTATTATGCAAAGTCGAGCGGAACAACTTCTGGCGCAAAATATATTCCTTTAACGACTGATTCTATGCCTCAGCATATAAGAGCAGCAAGAGAAGCATTACTTAATTATATTTATGAAACAGGAAGCTCTAAAATAATAAATGGTAAACATATTTTTTTACAAGGCAGCCCAGTACTTAAAGACAAAAAGGGAGTTGCCTTAGGCCGACTCTCAGGAATCGTTGCCCATTATGTACCGGCTTACCTTCAAAAAAATAGAATGCCTAGCTGGAAAACAAATTGTATTGAAGACTGGGAAAAGAAAGTGGATGCAGTTGTAGAAGAAACACATCATCAAAACATGACAATTATTGGAGGAATTCCATCTTGGGTTCAGATGTACTTTGAACGATTATCAAAAAAATCTGGAAAAACTGTAGGTCAGCTTTTCCCAAACTTTTCTCTTTTTGTTTACGGAGGAGTTAATTTTGAACCCTACAGAGGGGTCTTTAAAAAATTGATTGGTCGGACTCCCGATAGCATAGAGTTCTACCCTGCATCTGAAGGTTTTTTTGCGTTTCAAGACAGCCAAAAAGATAAGGGCCTTTTGTTGCTTTTAAATCATGGCATTTTTTATGGATTTATAGAAGCCAAGACCTTCTTTGATAAAGTTCAAACAGTCCTCTCACTTGAAGAAGTTCATATTGGCATTAATTACGTAATGATTATTTCAACTACAGCAGGCTTGTGGCGATACAATATTGGAGATACAGTTCAATTCACTAGCTTAAACCCCTTTAAAATAATCGTAAGTGGAAGAATCAAGCAGTTCATATCAGCTTTTGGAGAACATGTAATTGTAAGTGAGGTAGAAAAATCTATAAATCAGGCCATTGAAGCAGAAGAAAAAGAAGTTTTAATTCGAGAGTTCACAGTAGCTCCACAAGTAAAACCAAAATCAGGACTTCCCTACCACGAATGGTTTATAGAGTTTGTTAAAGCCCCTCCAAATTTAGAGGTATTTGCATTGCGGATTGACAAAGCCATGAAAGAAAAAAATATTTATTACGACGACTTGGTAAGAGGTAATATACTTCGCCCATTATTGATTAGAAAAGTAATGCGAGATGGATTTCAAAACTACATGAAAAGTATTGGGAAATTAGGGGGTCAAAATAAAATTCCTAGAGTCTCTGACAATCGAAAAATTGCAACTGCCTTAACTCCTTTTTTATATTCTTTAAGTAAAACCAAATGAGTCAAAAAAAAGTTATGCTTGTCTACAGTTTAAAAAACACTTTTGTTTTAAAGGATATTGCACTTTTGGATCAAATGGGTTATAATGTAGTTACAATCCAGTCTGCTCCTAACAGAGATCTATTTCGATTTACTTGGAACAGAATAAAAGAATTTATTCAAGGGTTTTTTTTGGTAGCAAAATCTGAAGTAGTATTTAGTTGGTTTAACGACTATCATTCAGTAGTGCCCTTTTTTTTGGCAAAGTGCTTCAATAAAAAAAGAATTTTGATTGTAGGAGGCTATGATGCTATTTCAAGTCCAAAACTTGATTATGGAATTTTCCTCAAAAACAATTTTAGACAATTTTTAGCGAGATGGAATTATGCAAATGCAAATGAGATTTGGGTCGTTCATAAAAGCCTGGCGCAAGGTTGCCCCAACGCGAAGCAACAGGATGGGACCCTTTCAGGCATCCAAAACTTTATTCAATGCCTAAAACCCTTAATTCGGGAAGTTCCAACTGCATATGACGATAGATTTTGGAAAAAGAATGGTGATAGGAACAAAAAAGGTATCATCACAGTAGCCAATATTTCTGACCAGCGGACCTTTCGGAGAAAAGGAATCCCACTTTTTTTAAAACTAGCTGAAGAACTGCCGGATTATCAGTTTACCATTTGCGGAATTCAAAATCCAATCAGTAATAAACAAATACTTCCAAAAAACATAACACTTTATGGAAAGTTGAATAGAGATGCTTTAAAAATACAATATGGTTATCATCAATTTTATTTCCAAGCCTCTCATATTGAAGGACTGCCCAATGTGCTTTGTGAGGCAATGTTATGTGAGTGTATTCCTTTGGGGACTAATGTTTTTGGAATACCAGACGTTATTGGAGATACAGGACACATATTTAATGCTTCAGATTCCTTAAAAACAGTTATTTCATTTATCCGATCATTGGGAAATCCACAGAAACTTGGAGAGAAAGCTCGACAGAGAATTGCAAAACACTACTCAATTTCAAAGCGCGAAATGGCGTTCAAGGAAGTTCTAAGCACTAACGCTCATGAAAAATAAACCAGCAGTTTTAGGGTATCCAAAATCCAATAATTTAGGAGATTTTATCCAAAGTATAGCCACATCGCGATGGATACTCCCAGATAAACCAATAGCTCTAAACAGAGATCAGTTAAATAATTATCGTGGGCCTCAGGTCAAGTTAGTAATGAATGGATGGTTTATGGAACAGCCAGAAAACTGGCCTCCTTCAGTAAATATAACCCCTTTATTTATATCGTTTCATCTTAATCCTACAGCAGAAAAAGCAATGCTTACTTCAGCAGGGATTAATTATTTTAAAAAACACCAGCCCATAGGCTGCCGTGATTATTATACTCAAAAAACTTTAGAAAAATATGGAATAGAAGCTTATTTCTCAGCTTGCCTTACACTTAGCCTAAAAAGATCGAGCTTTACAAAAGGGAATGGAAATCGAGAGGGTATTTTAGTTATTAGTCCATTGGAGCGTCTATTACCTCAAAGAGAAAAAAAAATAATACGAGGACTAAAAAGTATCCTATTTAAAGGAGTTCAAAAGATTAAACAGCCTTTAAAAATTAAAAAACATAAAAAGGCGATGAAGAGACTAGACGCATACTTGAGTCAGTTTGATCAAGAAATCCAATTTAGGACACAATTGATGTCCCCTGAAACAGATAGCGAGCTAGAACGAATAAAAGCTGCAGAAGACCAGCTTGAAGCTATTGCTAATGCAAAATTGGTCATTACATCAAGAATTCATACAGCTCTACCTGCTGCAGCATTTGGCACCCCAGTACTTTTTTTATCAGATGGACTGGAGCATCCAAATCAAAAAAGCAGATTGCAAGGAATGGAGTCTTTTTTTACAATTATGAATACCGATAAATTAAAATACCAAGGGAGTCAAATTCCTGAGCCAAAAATAATATCGAAAGTTATTCTTAATCGTTTTGAAAAAGAGCTTAAATCATTTTTAAAAGAATAAAAAAAGCCTAAGAAAGAACCTAGATTAGTGGTTATCTTTATAAAAAATAATTTCAAATGAACGTACTTGTTATAGGAGGAGGAGGCAGAGAGCATACTCTTTGCTGGAAACTCAACCAAAGTGAAGAATGCCATAATCTATTTGCAGCTCCAGGGAATGCCGGTACAGCAAAATGTGCGACAAACTTGCCTTTATCGATAACTGATTTTGAAGGAATAAAAGAAGCAACTATTCAACATAAAGTTGATCTTGTAATAGTTGGTCCAGAAGAACCACTAGTCATGGGTATTCACGATTATTTTTTAAGCGATAAAGACCTTTCCCACGTGGGAGTTATTGGTCCACAAAAAGCAGCCGCGACCCTTGAAGGAAGTAAAGCTTTTGCAAAAGAATTTATGTTCCGACACCAAATTCCCACGGCCTTCTATGCTGAATTTACAGCAGCAAGTATTTCGGAAGGAGAAGCTTATTTAGAAAAGACTAATCCTCCATATGTATTAAAGGCTGATGGTCTTGCAGCAGGCAAAGGAGTCGTAATTTTAGAGGATTTGGAGGAAGCAAAAAAGGAATTACGAAGAATGCTTTTGGGGGAAAAGTTTGGATCGGCATCAAGTAAAGTAGTGATTGAAGAATTTTTATCTGGGATTGAACTTTCCTGTTTTGTATTGACTGATGGTGAAAGTTATATTACCCTTCCCATGGCAAAAGATTATAAAAGAGTTGGAGAAGGCGATACTGGCCTAAATACTGGCGGAATGGGAGCAATTTCACCTGTTCCTTTTGTTACAGAGTCTTTTAGGAAAGAAATTGAAAAAAAAATTATTCAGCCTACAATAATGGGATTAAAGAAGGATGGGATGCCTTATAAAGGATTTGTTTTCATAGGTCTAATTAAAGTTGGGGATGAACCCAAGGTAATTGAATACAATGTAAGATTAGGTGATCCTGAAACAGAAGTCGTTCTCCCAAGATTAAAAACAGATTTATTGTCTCTTTTAATAGCGGTCCAACAAGGACGCCTAGCAGAGGTCAAGCTCGAAATTGACCCTAATGTAGCTGCAACAGTTATGGCTGTATCTGAAGGGTATCCAGAATCTTATGAAAAAGGTAAGCAAATTATTGGTCTAGAAAATACAGAGATGGTGTTTCACGCAGGAACTATTGCAGAAGGAGATAATATACTGACAAATGGAGGCCGTGTTTTAGCCGCATCATCTTTTGGGAAAAATTTTAACGAAGCAGTCGAAAAGTCATTTAAAACCCTAGAAAAAATTCATTTTGAAGGAATGTATTATAGAAAAGACATTGGATTCGACTTATAAAAAAGAATGTGCAGAAGGATCTTTATCTTCTTCACCATTTTTATCAAATAGATTCAGCTGAAGAATCCAATAAATCATTGCTGAAAATCCAACAATAAGAAAGATCCAGTTAACGCTATTTGATAGAGTCCAACTAGTTTGATCTAATTCACGTAGAATTGAGTAAGGAATAAATAAAATTTCTTCGAATAACCAGGCAATACCTTCAAAAAAAGCTTTCATACAATTAATATTATATTTGAAATAATTTAAATTATGATTACAAATATATTTAAAAGGGTTTCTATTGAATCCATTGTAGCATCATTTTTTTTGGTGTATTTGGCCTTTTTTTTTAATTTAAATATTTCCAATCCTCAATTGAGTTTCAAATTTTTGTTAGTAAGATCATTATTTCTAACAACTGCTATGATGATCTTCAATTTAATTATTGCCTATAATGAATACAGAAAACTTAACATAAGGTTTGGCTCTCAATATTTGATTTCACTCCCAATTTGTATTTTTTTCTTGTACCTTGATGGGGGAGTAGATTTTCAAAAAATTTTGATTGGAATACTTATACTTCTTTCTTTAAATATATTTTCTAGAGACTTCAATAATTCATCAATATTGAAATCGATTTTTAGTTTGGGAATTACTTATACTATAATGAGTTTTGTCAATATAAATCTGTCACTTTTTTTCTTTTTAATTATATTTCTCTTAAGGTATATACCTGATATAAAAAAAGCTATTATTACACTAGCTCTAAGCATTTTAGTAACACTACAACTTCTATTTTTGATTACGTATTTATTAACAGGGGAATTTTTTTATCATAAGCCAGAATTCATGTCAGAAAACATTTCGCCAGCCAATAATTTTACTGAAAATGAGTTTATTTGGATTACTTTGATTGTAATAGCATTTTTAATTTCATTCTTTTATAACAAAAAGAGTGATCTTAAATTCAGCTCTCAAAACAAAATGTTAAATATATTTATGATTTCTTGGTTAATTATTACCGTTCTTTTTAGATATTTTGATCTCTACTCTGGCGAAGGGAAATGGTCAATGAGTTTAATCCCTGCAGCCTATTTTATTGGCATATGGATCAAGCGGGTTAAAAAAGATTCTCAAAGGGATATTTTAGTTTTTTCACTAATTTTTATTGCGATTACTTCAAAAATATATTTTAGTTAGACGTCATCATAATCCAAAGAAATAAAGTTAGATTGAGCAACAGCTTGACAACTTAACACTAACCCTTCTTCAATCTCTGAATCCGTAAGAATTTGATTGGTTAACATGCTTGCTTTTCCTTCTTTTACCCTAGCGATACAGCTGCTGCAAACACCTCCTTGGCAAGAATAAGGCACCTCTAACTTTGAACTTAAAGCAATATCCAATAAGGTCTTATCCGGGATTAATTCTAAATGGTAAGTGACATCGTCACAGGTTAGATTAAAACGTCCTTTATCTACTTTATTCTCAATTTCTTTTTCTTCTGTGCTTGCTGTAAATAACTCAAAATGAATAGTTTGTTTTGAAACACCCTTATTTTTTAGATCCTCTATATTACTTAAAATCATTGGTTCAGGACCACAAAGAAAGGACTGATCAGGTAATGATTGCTTTTGGTTGAGAACTAAATTGATGACAGATGCATCAATTCTTCCAAAAAGCTCCCCTTCTTCGTTAGATTGACTAAAAATCCAATGTATTTTTAATCGCTCGGCATGTTTTTCTTCTAATATTTTTAGCTCCTTGTAAAACATGCTTTGTTTAGGAGTTTTATTTCCGTAAATCAGGGTAAATTTTGAAGCTTTTTTTTGTATTAAAAACGAATTTAAAATGGAAAATATAGGAGTGATACCACTTCCTGCAGCTATCGCAAGAATTGAACTATTTTCGTTTTCCAGATCATATACAAAACGACCATCAGGTGTACTTACGTTTAGAATGTCACCCACTCTTAATGATTGATTTATATAGGAAGAAAAAACACCATTCGGGACTTCTTTGACACCGATACTTAAAATATTTTGTTGGGGAGTTGAACACAAAGAATAAGAGCGTCTTAAAAGAGAACCATTAATTTCTGCCTCAAGAGAAATGTACTGACCTGAAGAAAATGAGTATTTTAATTTAAGCTGATCAGAAACCTCAAAAGAGATTATCACAGCTTCAGATGTAGTTCGTTCAATTCTTGAGACTTTTAGGGGATGAAAAGTTGGCATAGCTTTTTTTGCAAATGTAAAAAATATGCCTAAAACAAAAGAAGCCTTTAGTTCAATAAATCCAATGAATACCTTTTCAATTATTGACTACCTTAAAATGAAATAGGAACCTGGCCATAAAATTTGACAAGCTGACCAAATACTAAATGAGTTGTTTTTTAGTTATTAATCTACAGTGATTTAGGATGCTAAAAATAAAAAACTCTCATTTTTCAATTCTTTTGCTCTTAATGGGGATATCGTTCTCATGCAGCACAAGTAAAAAGGGACTTTTAAATAAGGAATATCATGCCCTAACAACTAGATATAACGTACTATTTAACGGAAAAGAGGCATATTCAATTGGTAAGACGATCTTATTTCAAGCTTTTGAAGAAAATTTTTATGAGCTTTTACCTGTAGAACCTATCAATTTGAGGGGGGAAAATTTTGATGAAACAACAATTATACCGGGGTTTGATAGAGCAGAGGAAAAAGCAGTAAAAGCAATTCAAAAACATTCCATTAAAATTGACGAAACTCAATACAATAGCCAAATCGATGAGGCTTACATGCTTTTGGGAAAAGCACGGTATTTTGACCGTCGGTTTTTCCCAGCCCTAGAGGCCTTTAATTTTCTTTTAGAAAGTGGAGCTAACCCAAGTATATATTTAGAAGGGAAAATATGGAGGGAAAAAACAAATATTCGCTTAAAGAATACAGAGCTGGCCATTGAAAACTTAAGTGTCCTAGCCCAATCACTATCGAAAAAAAACAAGTTTTACCCCCTTGTGAATGCAACATTAGCAGACGCATATATTCAATTAAAACAACTAGACTCAGCTTCTTTATATATACATAGAGCTGCTATTCAAGAGCCAAAAAGAAAAAATAAAGCACGCTATTTATTTATTTCGGGACAATTATTGGAAACGTTGCAGTTAAGAGACAGTGCTCGCTTGCAATTCAAAAGTATAGGCCAATTAAATCGCAAAGCACCAAGAACTATCTTGATTCAAGCTAAAATAAAGGAAATGTTACTTGCATCTTCACTTGAGACAGATGAAAAGCTGGACCAGATAGAAAAGTTGCTCAAAAACTTCGAAAATGAACCTTTTCAACACAGGATTCAAAGTGCAATTGCTAAGCTACATCTAGGACAAGGTCAAGACAGCTTAGCCGTTGTATATTTTGAAAAATCACTTCAAGCCCCCTCAATAGACTCCTTCACAGAGATTCAAAATTATCAGGACTTAGCAGCATATTACTTTGAGAAAGGTTCTTATTTAAAAACGGGGGAATATCTTGAAAGATTACTTCCATTATTTGAAGATTCATCATTCCGATATAACCAAATCAAACGTCAGCTGGATAACCTTTCTGACATAATTTTATATGAGCAAAGCGTCAAAGAAACAGATAGTATATTGGAAATTCTTTCTATGTCAGAAGACGAACAGCTTAAATATTTCAACAATTACATTGAGGAAAAACAATTATCAACTAAGGAAGAACTTAAAGTGGCTAGTGATAAAAAGAGATTCCAAATCTTGGGTCGTACCGAAGCCTCATTCTATTTTTATAATCCAAATTTAATCATACAAGGAAAACAAAATTATTTGGCTGTGTGGGGTGACCGACCAAATGTTGATAATTGGCGAAGTGCTATGGCGATTGAAAATATCAGGCAGGAGAATAAAAATAAACTCTCTGATTCTAAAGGATCAAATAAAATCCTTCAAGAGACCCCTGAAAGCTTTGTTGGATCCCTACCTCAAACGAAAGCAGAACACGATAGTATTAAAATTACAAATCATAAGGCATATCTTCAGCTAGGAATGATTTATAAAGAAAAATTTAAAAACTTCTCTTTAGCCAAAGACCGTTTATATCACTTATTAAATCTAAAAACAGCTGATGAAATCAAAGTTCAAGCACTTTATCATCTTTTCAGAATGGAATCTGAAACAAACTCCCCAAAAGCAAAACAACATAAAAAAAACTTGTTGGAGAGCTATCCTAACACACCGTTTGCTCAGTTGATTTCAGACCAAGAAAATTTTGATGATTTTAAATTGAACACACCAGAGCTGCTTTATAAAAATGTTCTCAAGCTTTATAAAAAGCAACTCTTTTCTGAAGCTTTGAATGAAATTGAGCCCTTAATGGTTTTGTCAAGTGGGAGCTTTTTAGAGCCCAAAACAGCTCTTTTGAAAGCACACATTATTGGAAGGATGAAAGGAGTTGATGAATGGAAAAAAGCTTTAGCTCAAGTATTGTCTAATTATAGTGCAACTGAGGAAGCGAAAAATGCTAATATACTTATTGAAAAAATAGAGAAAAATAAGAATCTAAAGGAAAGTGGGGTTGTTTATAAAAATTATAAGTGGATTTTTCCATTTTTGTCTACTGAATCAAAACTGTCACAACAATTTTTTGAAAAGCTAAAGACAGCTTTAACCATTAATAAAAACTCTTGGACAGTTAGCTTAGATCCCTTTAATGAAGAATATACATTTGTTGTAGTCCATGGAATTAGGGATTTAAAAGAGACAAAAAGTATTGAAAGGGATAATGGGATATCTGATTTGGTTCAACAAAATGGAGAGAATTTTGTAGCTTTGGCATCCCAATATCGAGCTATAATAAAAAACAAAAATTGGAAAACACTTCGAGATGAAAGCAATTGACACAAATGGGCAATACAGTAAAATCGATCAAAACACCTCTCTAAAGGGGAGTTTAAATGCGAAAACAGACATTCGAATTGATGGAAAAGTAGAAGGAAAAGTAGAAACCTCTGGGAAAGTAATTTTAGGGATACACGCTAAAGTAGTTGGAGAAATTGCATGTACTAATGCAGAAATTGAGGGTTTTTTTAAAGGTAAGTTATTTGTTTCAGGGATTCTTAGTTTAAAATCAAAATCAAATATTGAAGGAGAAGTAAGAACCCAAAAGCTTCTTGTCGAGTCTGGAGCAATATTTAACGCCCAATGTAAAATGCATTCTATTGAAGAAGGAGTAAAGAAGTTAAGTGATTTGCATGAAAAAGATTCGCAAGAAAAAACAGCCTAATAAATGGCTCATCTTTTCAGGCTTAGCTTTCCAGATTGCTATTACAATGTTTGTTGCGATAAAACTTGGCAACTATCTGGATACGAAATATAATTTATCAAACAAATATTCTTCATTATTCCTTTCAGGGTTTGGAGTACTTGTTATAATATGGCTTGTATACAAACAGAGCAAGAAATTTTGGGATAAAGAATGAAGAAATTCTTTATTTTTTTTAGTCTATTTTTTGCAATAATGAGCATAGGATTGGCATTACACCTTAAATTCAATCCGGGGGCAAAGTTTTTTTTAATCAAGAGTTATAGCATTAATAGCTTCATGGCTATAGCTTCACTTTTATTATTGAAAAGGGGGATGGGTAAAAAAACGGATAATTTGGTAGTTATTTATTTTCTTACAATAGCCATAAAATTTGTTGTATATATAACTTTTTTCTATCCCAAATTTAATTTGGATGGTGAATTGAATCGTCAGGAATTTTTCATTTTTTTTATTCCTTACACTTTGGGTCTTATATTTGAAATTAGCCTTTTAGCTAAAAATAACAAGTAGCTTTAAAAAAGAAATATTAAAATATTAATTTATATAAGATTGAAAAGGAAAACCACTTAAATAAAAAAGAAAAAAACAATTAATTGTTTCTTTATTTACGCAGAAGTATTACTTTTACAGCGCTAAAATATATCACAAAATTAGCTCTATGTCTTTCAAGCTGATAGCTAAAATTTTTTTGTTTTTTTCATTATTTTTTGTACCAAGAATTGTTCATTCGGCAGATAAAATGAATACAGATGATTCAAAAAACAAAGAATCACTTAAAAATGAAATCAAGGATTATATTAATCATCACCTTAAAGATTCCCATGATTTCAATTTTTTTTCTTTTACCAATGAGGATCATGAGCATGTCTATGTTGGAATCCCACTTCCAGTTTTACTCTGGGACAATGGTTTAAAAGCCTTTTCTTCATCAAAACTTAAACATGGAGACGGAGTAGCTAACATAGATGGGGATTATTATAAATTATATCATGATAAAATTTATAAAACTAATTCTAATGGGGATATATATTTAGATGAGTACGATCACCCAACAAATATTCATCCTATTGACTTTTCATTAACTAAAGGCGTTGTAAGTATTCTTATTACATGCCTAATTATGTTCTTTATTTTTAATAGCCTTGCAAAATCTTACAGAAAAAACGACTTAATTGCTGTTGGTATGGGCCGCTTTTTTGAACCAATTATTTTGTATGTAAGGGATGAAATAGCAATTCCTAATATTGGCCACAGACATTATAAAAAATATATGAGTTACTTATTAACTATATTCTTTTTCATTTGGTTTTTAAATCTTTTAGGTCTAATGCCATTTGGAATAAATGTAACGGGAAATATAGCCATAACTTTCTCATTGGCATTATTGACTTTTATCATTACCAATATAACAGGAAAAAGAGATTATTGGAAACATATTTTTTGGATGCCTGGCGTCCCATGGCCAATGAAAATTGTGTTAGCCCCAATAGAGTTATTGGGTGTTTTTATTAAACCTTTTTCTTTGATGATTCGTCTGTACGCAAACATATCTGCTGGTCATATTGTATTAATGAGTTTAATCGCATTGATGTTTATTTTTAAAAATTGGATTGGATCAACACTTTCATTTATATTAGCGTTTTCAATATCAATTATTGAAATATTAGTTGCTCTACTACAGGCATATATTTTTACTGTTTTATCAGCTTTATATTTTGGTTTTGCATCAGAAGAACATGATCATTAATAAATAGAATGTTTAATTTTTAAAATAAATAAATATGGAAATTCCTTTAAT
>JAQWNN010000049.1 GCA_029268555.1 Flavobacteriaceae bacterium | reverse complement strand
CTCCTTATCAGAAAAACCGAAAGCTTTGTGATAGGTATGTTTTCCTCGCTTAGCCAAGACTACAAATCCTGGAATAGAACACTTTTCGTTATTTATTATATTTTTTGCTACGATGTCTAATCGCTCCTCAAATCCTTTTTTTAGACCAATTTGATCATTCATAAAATGAAAATTTTTGATTTATGGTTAATAATACTTCTAATTTAGAAAGAATAGATTATATATCAAATCCCATCCCCTAATTTTATTTTGTTTGCTACTACTGCTATTCTAGCCATTGATTATATATTTTAGCGTTATGAAAGAATTTATTAAAAACAATGAAGGTGCATTAACTTTAGCAATAGGATTAATCCTTGTTGGCTATCACTTTGTTAAGAATGGTTATAGATTTGATGGATATCCAACAGGTGCAGTCTTTACTATAATTGGTGCTATCCTCATAATTAGGAAATATTTTAAGAAATAAAAACGTGTACTTTATTTAAATTACTCCTTAAATTTTAAGTGGTAGAGATGTTTTGGTCTTGGCAAATATTTTGTAGTATTTAATTTAACAAGAGGATGTTTAAATTCTCATTCAAAAGCAATTCTTTTTGGTGCTAATACCATTAGTTCTTTATTTATTTTAATTCAATTTCAATGACACCAGCTGAACCTCTAAAACCATATCTTTCCGTTTCCATTGGTGATCTTAAGAGTTTTACTTTATCTATCTCATTAATATTTATATTGTTTGGAATATATTCGCCAAGAATAACCCCATTAACAACCCAAATAATATAGTTGCTCCCAGTCGAAAAAAAGGCTCCTGTATTTATCAATGCTTTTCCATCCCTTAAAAAAACATTAGAACCTATAACAGGTCTTATAGCATCCCATAAGTTTACAGCATTGTAATTTATAGTTCTACGATGCCTAGCTTTTTTTTTCTTTTCAGCTAATTCAGTTTTTTTAGAAGTCAGATTCGCTTTTGGTGATTTAACTTTATTTTCTGTCTGTCCATATGATACTAATGGAATAAGCAGAAATGAAAATATTATTCTTTTCATAGTATTGGTTTATAGTGTCTTAAATATAATAAAATTAAGCCGTCTTTTTCTGGTTACCTATTTTTCTTGGTTAATTATTAATTTAGTCTTTATGAAAAATAACATCTTAATCGCATTAATTTTTTCAATTTCATTAGGATACTTCCTATATGTCTATTTTGGAATAATATTCATTGTTTTTATACCACCAGTATTTGTTTATTTATTTAAAAAGTATAATAAAAAGTAGTATTTTATTATACTTGATAACAAAGAATACTATGATTATGAAAAATAAAACCTAGAACTATACTTTTAAAAACGACACTTTATTTAATAAAAAATTAATTGTATATAGATTGATTATCAAGTATTTATTTTATATTTAAGTAATTTTCATTAATCGGTGGGCAGATGAATATGTGCCAAAGTTGTGTCAAAAGAGTTCTTTTTATTTATCTACCCACTTTTTTTAAATTATAACCAGCATTAGTTTATAGATTTCCTTTTTTTATTTCATTAATAGCATAATTTGCTGCTCTTGCAGAAATGGCCATAAAAGTTAAAGATGGATTTTGAGTTGATGTTGAAGTCATACAAGCACCATCGGAAACGAAAACATTTTTACATTGATGAAGTTGATTCCATTTATTCAAAAGTGATGTCTTGGGATCTTTCCCCATTCTAACTCCACCCATTTCATGAATGTCATTACCAGGGCGTCTGTGATTGTCATTTATCTTAATGTTTTTAAAACCTGCTTTAGTAAACATTTCGGTGAATTGCTCAAAAAAATCATTAATCATTTTTTCATCATTCGCATCATAATCCACATCTATATTTATTTGAGGTATTCCCCATGAATCTTTTTTTTCTTTGTCTATACTGACCTGGTTGGTTTCTTTTGGAATAGTTTCTCCCATCATATGAGCATTTATACTCCACATTCCATTTTCTTTGGTTTCTAATAAATTGGATTTTAGTTTATCACCAAATCCATTACGATTGGTCTCTCTCATTGGTCTTGCACCAAAACCTGCAGCGTATCCTCTTAAAAAATCTGTTTCTTGTTTATAAACATTTCTAAAACGGGGAATATAATGTGAAGTTGGTTTGCCTCCCTCGGTTGTGAATTCTTGAAATCCATCATATTCTGCATTGATTGTTCCTCTATAATTGTGGAATGCAATATACTTTCCTAACAGACCATTGTCATTACCCAATCCATTTGGAAAACGATTTGATGTAGAATTTAATAAAATTAAATTAGTATTGAGCGTAGATGCTGTTACAAAAATAACCTTTGCAAAATAATCCTGTGAAACCTTAGTTTCTGAATCGATTACCCTAACTCCTACTGCTTTTTGCTTAGCTTCATCATAGATAACTGAATGAACAACAGAATTAGGTTTTAATGTTAGATTTCCAGTTTTTAAAGCCCAGGGAATCAGAGTTGAATTAACATTAAAATAGCCCCCAAGAGGACAGCCTCTTTGACAAATTTTTCTACTCATACACAAGCCTCGTCCTTGTTGGACGAAAATTTGTTTGCTTTCTGTTAAGTGAGCACATCTACCATAAATTACATGTCGATCAGTATAATGTCTTTTTACTTGATCAGAAAAATAATCTTCTACAACATTGGACTCCCAAGGCTTTAAAAAAGCACCATCCGGTAGGGTATCTAAACCATCTTTATTTCCACTCACCCCAACAAAACGTTCGACATAGGTATACCATTCTTCTAGGTCTCTATAACGAATAGGCCAATCGACAGCATAGCCATCCCTTAAAGGTCCTTCAAAATCAAAAGTGCTCCAACGTTGAACTTGGCGAGCCCACATGATTGACTTCCCTCCTACCTGATAACCCCTTATCCAATCGAAGGGTTTTACTTGCCCGTAAGGATGTTCCTTATCTTTCACAAAAAAGTGTTTTGCATCCTCTCTAAAAGCATAACAACTACTAACTATTGGATTATCTTCAATTTCCTTTGAGGTCAGTCTTCCTCGGTGTTTAAATTCCCAAGGTTGCGTGTTTGTGGTTGGATAATCATTAATATGTTCTACATTGGGTCCTCGCTCAAGAAGAAGTGTTTTAAATCCCTTCTCCGTGAACTCCTTAGCAGCCCATCCACCGGACATACCGGCTCCTATAATAATAGTATCAAAGGTATTTGATTTCATAAAATTTTTAAAATTTGATTAAACAGCTACACGTCCTAAATATCTACCTGGCATAAATTCAAAATTGAGGTATTGTATGAGGTAGTTTTCTGAGGTTTCAAAGTGGAGTACACAATACTTTTTTAATAAATTTAAAAACTCAGATAATACTGTTTTAGATCTAAATTGGGTTTCAACAAATACATTCTTTTCCTCATCTATGAGGTCATGAAAATTAATTTTATGATCTGATGATATATTTGTTTTAAAATATTTTATCCCTTCTTTAAGGACACTTATTTCTTTTGAAGACCCACAGTCATTTATCATTGTTAAAACAAATTGATCACGCTTTTCAGGGGTTGGAAAATTTATAGAATCCTCAGCTAAAATAATATTGCAAATTTGTCCAACAAATGCTTGTTCACTTGTTTTTATTTCTGGAAAATTTGAATATACAATTTCGGAGCTACTCTGGCAAGAGTATGGCAAAAGATAAATTCCTCCTGTTAATAATCCAATATTCTTAATTGTATTTCTTCTATTCATAAAAATGCTTAATAATAGTTTTAAAATTTCCGATATTCGCCACTTAAAAATTTATTAGCTTCTGCTTCTTTGAAAACTGCCTTCTCACTATCCCAATGAAGCGTTTTATTTGGAAATCTTCCTGCAATTACACCCAATAAAATAGTTTCTGTAAGTCTTGCTGAATATGAAAAAGGTGCAGAAACTTCACTATTTCCTAAACAAGCATCCACAAACTGGTGATAGTGTTTTGGTGCGTCTCTTTCGTAATCATTTTTTGTGTTTCCTAATAAACCATTTGGATCATATTTAGTCACGTCTATATCCTGATATTTACCATCAATAATATGTTTTGGAAGCTCCATAAAATGTGGTAATAAAAGACGCCCTTTTTCACCAATAAACATAGCGCCTTGAAGAGGAAGTTTATCATTATTTGGAAGCTTTAAATCTTTGCTACTTGATGGAACTCCAGGACCATCTGACCATATCCAAGTAAGGGTTTCAGATGTATATTTTGTTCCAGGAAAAGTATATGTAACCTTATTGTGTTCTGGATAACCAAACCCATTTGGTTTTCTACATTTATTTATAATTGTTTTGGGAACATCAAGCGCTAGGGCATTGTAAGGGGTATCAAAAATATGAACACCCATATCACCAAGAGTGCCACACCCGTAGTCTACCAATTTTCGCCAATTAAATGGATGGTAAACTTTTTCTTTAAAAGGCCGTTCCAGTGAGGTTCCTAACCACAAATTCCAATCCAATTCTTGGGGTACAGAATCTACACCTTTTGGAATTGGTCCATCATATCCCCAGTTTTTAGGTGACCAAGCATGAACTTTTTTGACTTTCCCAATAATTCCAGATTGAATCAATAAAGTTGCTAATTTGTAGTCATAGAATGAGTGTACTTGAATTCCCATTTGAGTAATCAAATTCTTTTTCTCAGCAAGTTTACGCATTGCTCTAGCTTCAGAAACATAATGAGTTAAAGGCTTTTGGCAGTAAACAGGTTTGTCTAATTCCATTGCCATTAAGGAAGCAGGAGCATGAGAATGGTCAGGTGTAGACACGATTACAGCATCAATTTCATACTTCATTTTATTAAGTAAATTTCTATAATCAATAAAGGTTTTTGCACTTGGATATAATTTATGTGCTGCATTTAAATTATTTTGATCTACGTCGCAAAGAGCAACTACATCTACTGCATTATGAGAAGCAATAGAATCGAGATCTGCTGCTCCCATCCCTCCAACTCCAATATGGGCAGTTCGAAGACGTTTTACTCCTTTTGGTATTGCAAAAATTGATGAAGGTAGAAGAGCTGAACCGGCTAGGGTTACAGAGGTCTTAATAAAATCTCTTTTTTTCATGTTTTAGTTAGAATGTTAATTTCTTTAACTCACAATATAGTAAAGTTAGTTTTAAGTGTCGAAATATTTATAATCAAGATATAATTTTGTTTATAACCAAATATATTAAGTAAGAATTGATCATATAAAAGGCTGCCTTTTAGGCATCCAAGTATATCTAAATTAACGTTTAGAATAAGTAAATATAACTTGCTAATTTTTAACCTTAAATTTAAATTTTGAAACAAATTTATGATATATTTGTATAAATACAGGACTAATGAATTTTATCAAATCTTTTCTCGTCACCACCACCTTTGTGTTTTTTAGTTTATTTTCATTCGCACAAACAAGTCAAAACCCTTGGGCGATTGCAGTAGGAACTGATTTAATAAGTCTTCAAGATGAAAACGTTGATTCTAGCGTTAAATTTGGAGCCCCTGCTTTGAGTTTGTCACGTTATTTAGGTTCTGGCTTTTCTGTTGGAACCCAATATGTTATTGGAAACGCAGAAGAGAATGGAGTAGATCTAAAATATAATTCTCTTGATGGAATTATTAAATATAATTTTTCGGAAGGTAATATTCTTCCATACATTTTTGCAGGTTACGGAATGAGTAAATATTCTGATTCTGAAGATAATGATGGTTTTTTTCCATCCACCGAATCAGGAAGAACTATTTCTGGTGGTATTGGTGTAAATTTTTATTTGGATGATAATTTTGCTATAAATGTAAGTACTTCTTATAGGGGTGTTAGTGAAGAAGATACGTACAGCCACCTACAACATATTATAGGTTTAAGCTATAATTTTGGCGCTGGAGATGCTGACAAAGATGGTGTGCCAGATCAAAAAGATACATGCCCAGATGTGCCAGGTTTAAAAGAATTTGATGGATGTCCAGATACTGATGGTGATGGAATTCCGGACAATAAAGATAAATGCCCTGAAGAAGCAGGACTAGAATCACTTGAAGGTTGTCCAGATGCTGATGGTGATGGAATTGCAGATGTAGACGATGCATGTCCCAATAAAGCAGGAATTGCAGCTATGAATGGCTGTCCCGATAGTGATGGTGATGGTATTGCAGATAACGTAGACCGTTGTCCAGAAACTGCTGGTGATCCAGAAAACGAAGGTTGTCCTTGGGCAGATCGTGATGGAGATGGTGTTCCTGACAAAGATGACCAATGTCCTGATGAAGAAGGTACTGCTGCTAACAAAGGTTGCCCTGATCAACCAAAAGATCTTATCACTTTCATTAACAGTGATCAAAATCGTTTCTTATTTTCTGCTAGTAGCACTAAGATTAGTAAAAAAGATCACGAAACTTTAAATGCTCTTAAAGAACTTCTCGTTCAATATCCTATTGTAACTATTATAGTTGAAGGACATGCCTCGAGTGACGGAAGCACAGCATACAATCAAAAGCTTTCTGAACAAAGAGCAGATGCCCTCAAAGCACATTTAGTTTCTTTGGGTGTTGAATCAAGCAGGATTGAAACGATAGGTTATGGTGAATCGAAACCTATTGAAGATAATAAAACTGCCAAAGGAAGAAAACAAAATCGTAGAGCTGAAATCAACCGAAGTGCCCAGCTTAAAATAAATTAGTCTATATATTGTCTTAAAAATAACCTCCAATCTAAAGGAGGTTTTTTTACTCTTAGTTTTATTTCAAAATAATAAAATGAAAAAAATAAATTCAATCATATTAATTTTTTTGGCATTTAATCTAAATTCTCAAGACAGAAAAATAGCTGCAGATACTATAGTAATTACAAATTATACAACAAAAATTAAGGGCGAAACAGTAGACTATCTTGCAGAAACTGGCACTCAACCAGTATGGAATGAAGATGGAAAGCCGATAGCCACTTTGTTTTACACTTACTATAGAAGAACAGATGTCAAAAATGCTAGCCATAGACCTCTAATTTTTTCATTTAATGGTGGCCCTGGATCTGCATCCGTCTGGATGCATTTAGCTTATACTGGCCCTAAAATTCTAAAAATAGATAATGAAGGTTATCCTATTCAACCTTATGGATATAAAAGTAATCCTAATTCTATTTTGGATGTTGCTGATATTGTTTTTATCAATCCTGTGAATACTGGATATTCAAGAATGATTGAGGTGGATGGTAAAATGCCGGACAGAAAACAATTTTTTGGAATCAATGAAGATATAGCCTACCTATCTGAATGGCTTAACACCTTTGTAAGTAGAAAACAGCGTTGGGAATCTCCAAAATATCTTATTGGAGAAAGTTATGGAGGGACAAGAGTAATGGGTCTTTCTGCCGCACTTCAAGAAACACAATGGATGTACCTTAATGGAGTTATAATGGTTTCACCTGCAGATTATAAGGTATATCGTGAAGCAGGACCTGTTTCTGCTGCACTAAATCTACCTTATTTTACAGCTGCAGCATGGTTTCATAAAAAATTACATAGTGATTTACAACAAAAAGATTTAACTGAAATTCTCCCTGAAGTAGAAGAATACACCATAAATAAATTAATACCTGCAATTGCCAAAGGTGGATTTATATCTGAACGAGAAAAAATGGAAGTTGCAAAAAAAATGAGTCAATACTCAGGTCTATCTCTAGAATCTATAATTCAAAATAATCTAGATATTCCAACGCGTTTTTTCTGGAAAGATTTACTTCGTGACAAGGGCAAAACAATTGGAAGATTAGACTCACGTTATCTAGGTATTGATAGAAAAGATGCAGGGGTTGGACCTGACTACAGCGCGGAATTAACTTCTTGGTTACATTCATTTACTCCAGCAGTAAACCATTATATTCAAAATGAATTGAAATTTAAGACCGATATCAAATATAACATGTTTGGTGATGTAAGGCCATGGAATAATGATAACGACAATACAAGAGAAGATTTGAGGCGAGCAATGGCAGAAAACCCTTATCTGAAGGTCCTTTTCCAATCAGGTTATTATGATGGTGCAACAACCTATTTCAACGCGAAGTACACGATGTGGCAAGTTGATCCTAGCGGTAAAATGAAAAGTCGATTCTACTTCAAAGGCTACAGAAGTGGTCATATGATGTACTTAAGAAATGAAGATTTAATAAATGCTAACGAAGATATTAGGAGCTTTATAGAAACTACTTCCTCTAAAGGTAAATCTGCAAAATATTAAACATCACAGCGACGAATTGCATCTGCCAATGATTTTAAACCCTCTTCTGTTCTATCACGAGGTATAAATTCTTGAGCAACATAGCCGTTATATCCTGATGCTACAATAGCCTCCATTATAGCAGGATAAAATAATTCTTGAGATTCATCAATTTCATTCCTTCCGGGTACACCAGCGGTATGAAAATGACCATAAAACTCTTTATTTTCCTGAATCGTTCTAATCACATCACCTTCCATAATTTGCATGTGATATATATCATATAATAATTTAAAGTTATTAGAACCTAGTGCTTTACAAAGAGTAACACCCCATTCTGAATTATCACACATATAATCATCATGATCAACTTTAGAATTCAAAAGTTCCATATTCAAAATAACACCATATTTTTCTGCTAATGGAATAATTTGACTAAGGCCATTGACACAGTTTTGTAATCCTATTTGATTGTTAATTCCTCTACTATTTCCGCTAAAACAAATAAGATTTGTCCATCCAGCTTCAGCTACCATGGGTATGAATCGCTTATAATGCTTTATTAATTCTTCGTGATATTTAGTATCACACCAGCCCTTAGTTAAATCTCTGGTAGATTTTCCCTTTAAATCTCCATAACACATAGTAGAAGTAAGTCCGTATTTCTTTAAAGTAGACCATCCCTCTTCACCTATCAAGTCAATTCCTATAAGTCCTAATTTTTTTACCTCTTTAGCTAAATTTTCCAAAGGAATATTACTAAAACACCATTGGCATACTGAATGATTAATATTACCTTTTAAGGGTTCTGATAGATCAGAATCATTTGTTAAATCTATCTTTGGAATTGCTAGTGCACTGGATCCTAAAGCCATCGTTTTTATTGCTTTTCTTCTGTTTATATTTGATTTCATTTCAAGAAATTATTAATTACAATTTAAATAAATTTAATCTATTCACTGATTTATTTTTTCTTCCCATTTCCATGCACTTAAAAGTGCTTCTTCCAGACTATAATTTGCCATCCATCCAATATTTAATTTAATTTTGGAAGGATCAGCATAAGCAACAATAGTATCACCTGGACGTGGATCAGATATTTCAAAAGGTACTTTTTTTCCTGTTGCACTTTCAAATGATTTAATTAATTCCAGTACACTTACCCCTTTTCCTGTGCCAACATTATAAACCTCACATGTTTCTTGGTTTTTATTGTTTAATAAATAATCTAAACTTTCTACATGTGCTTGAGCTAAATCCATAACATGAATATAATCTCTAATACAGGTTCCATCAGGAGTATCATAAGAATATCCAAATACTTTAAGAATTGGCCTCAATCCTTTTACTGTTTGAGTTAAAAAAGGAACTAAATTCTGTGGAACTCCATTTGGATACTCGCCAATTTTTGCCGAAGAGTGAGCTCCGATAGGATTGAAATACCGTAATAAAATTGCATTGAAATTAGGATTTGCTTTACAACAATCTAAAATGATTTGTTCTCCAATTTTTTTAGTATTACCATAAGGTGAAGTAGCTGATTTTAATTGTTCATCTTCTCGAATAGGAAGAGTTTCAGATTGACCGTATACAGTACAAGAAGAACTAAAAATTAGTGGAATTGAATTAGGAATTAAATATTTTAAAAGTTGTTGTAAACTCCCTAAATTATTATTGTAATAACGAAGTGGTTGTGAAACACTTTCACCAACTGATTTATATGCTGCAAAATGAATTACTCCCCCGATATCTGGAAATTCTTCAAATAACTGGTTCATTTCTATTTCTTCACCTACATCTATTTTTCTAAATACTGGAGCCTTTCCAGTAATAGATTCTATACCCTCCAAAACTTGGATACGTGAATTTTCAAGAGTATCAATTAAAACAGTATCTATATCGTTTTGAATCAAAACTGTCGCTACATGTGAACCAATATAACCTAATCCTCCGGTGATCAGTATTTTCAATTAATTATAATTTTAAGTTAGTTCCCAACCCTTTCTATAATCTCTTCCAACAAATTGATTAGAAGCGTCTAAATTTTTAATCTTCATAGCATTGCCATCCCATTCTAATTTTTTTCTCCCAATAAATTGTGATTTTCCATTTAACCCCTTTTCTCTTAACATATAACTTCTTATAGCAATATTTCCCATCAAAACTGTTTCTGTTAATGGTCCTGAGTAATTGAAAGAAGATGTTAATGATAAATGTTCACTACTATTAAAACCAGCTTTACAGGCATCAACCCATTTTCTTTGATGTCCCCACTCTGGCTCATTATTTTTTACTTTTT
This sequence comes from Flavobacteriaceae bacterium, assembly GCA_029268555.1. Lineage (GTDB taxonomy): Bacteria > Bacteroidota > Bacteroidia > Flavobacteriales > Flavobacteriaceae > MS024-2A. The sequence goes on along the minus strand of JAQWNN010000049.1, from coordinate 7,451 downwards.
CTCCTACTATCACATTTTGACCTTTAATGTACATTTTTGGATCACTGCCATACGAATCACAGGTAATTACTCCTTTTTCACCAATCATAATTACACCGTTTGGTTCAATCGGAACATCAGCTGGTATTAAATCTGGATGGAAAGGCTTAATGCCTCCATCTGACCATGTCATTTGAAGTGGGAGATTATTTTTTTCAGTCGCTTCAAAATTTAAAGAAACTGATGATGAAGGAGGACAACCTTCAGGGAAATAATTCGCAGTCCACATCTCTTCGTAAACAGACCCAACGCTGCATTCAACATCCGTTGGATATTTAAGACCTAAAGCTTTAAATGGTATATCAATTAGGTGACATCCCATATCGCCTAGTGCTCCAGTTCCAAAATTCCACCAACCCCTCCAGTTAAAAGGATGCATTTCTGGAATAAAAGGAGTTTGTTTACATGGTCCTAGCCATTGATCCCAATTTAATGTTCCAGGTTTTGCTGATGGATTCGGTTCAGGCATCTTACCTCCTTGGGGCCATACTGGACGATTGCTCCAAACTTGAACTTTAGAAATTGCTCCTATACTTGAGTCATTTATCCATTTTTGAATTTGTAACTGATCTGGATTAGAAGCTCCTTGGTTACCCATTTGACTTACAATTTTTTTGTCTCGAGCCATTTCAGTTAATAATCTTGCCTCATAAATGTTATGAGTAAGTGGCTTTTGAACATATACATGAATACCTCGATCCATAGCATAAACTGCTGCTGAAGCGTGAGTATGATCAGGAGATGATATTGTAACAGCGTCAATATCCTTTTCTTTATCCAACATCTTTTTAAAGTTATCGTAAAAAATAGCATTTGGAAATTTTTTTGTTACTCTAGATATTTTATTTGATCCTGAAGAATCAACGTCACAAAGTGAGATGATCCGTTCTCTACCATTAACTGAAGCATTTATAATATCACTCGAGCCTTTACCACCAGTACCAATAGATGCTAGAACTAGCTGATCACTCGGTGCGGTATAACCTTGTCCTCCCAAAACATGACGAGGAACAATAAAAATACTGGAAGCTGCAATTGATTTTTTTACAAAATCTCTTCGTTTAATTCTATTAAAATTTGTTTTTTTGGGTGACATAAATTATAAGATTCGTTTGCTGAAATGTACAAAAAACTTTAAAATATTTATTCTTCTCTCTTTAAACTTTTCATACTTCTAATAAAATATAATAACCCTAAAAATAATAAACCTAAGGAGTTATAAAACAACCTTTCCAATTTTGATTAATGTGGAATTTAGCACGCAGATGATTAGGTCGCTTTAATTTTAGATATTCTATTTGAACAGCTTTAAAATTTAACTCAATAAAATATCCTTTATCAAAATCATACTCTATATCTTCAGGACCTTTAATAGGATTTCCAGGTTGTTGAGTAGCACAATAGTCTTTTTTATAAGAGTCTGATAAACTATTAAATTTTTCTTCAGAGGATATACTTCCAATTAAATTCACTCTGACTAGTAATTGTAAAAGTTGGTTATTGTCATAAAAAAGAAATTCTGCTCTATCATCTTTATTAAGTTCTTTAACTTTATCTGATCGAGAGTCTGTATAAATTGAAAAAGTAAATTTTTCAGGATCAAATCCCCTAAGTACAACCGTTCTTGAGTGAGGGCTACCTTCTAATGATAAGGTTGTAAGTGTGAAGTATCGAAAAGAATGCTTTTTGTGTATTAAAGCACTGACAAGTTGTTTTTTAGCATCTTTCAAAAGTGTATCTAACATCATTGAGTATTTTTTTGAAACCAAGCTTCAGCCCTAATAAGAGCATTTTTTTGGATATCAGCCCAAAATAGATTGATATCTGCAAAGTGATAGTTTTTTACAAATGATAACAAAAATCTTTTGGGAACCTTTGGAATAGTTGACCAAACCATACCATCAATTAGCTCTACAGATAGACTTTGGGGATAAATTTTCTTATCTGAATACAATAATCCTAAATGCTGCGATTTATGAGTTGTTCTTTCTGAATTCCAACTGATTGGATTTGTGACTACACCACCTTTATACCATTCTTGATATCGTTTTGGTAATTTATTTTTCTTGTACGTATTCCAAGTGACAAAACCACCAGTTGCCTCAGGTAATTGAAGTGGCTCAATTTCTTTAAACATTGATTTTTCAATTTTTACACCTATCAAATAAGCTGCGATAAGTTTTTTTTGAAGTGGCTTACCATCAAAAAACTCTTGGATTATTTTTTTTGCATGCAATGAACCCTGGCTATGTGCAGCAATAACAATAGGTTTTCCTTGATTATAATACTTTAAATAGTACTCAAAAGCTCTTCTTACATCATTGTAAGCAAGCATTCCAGCTTCTTGACCATGTTCTGAATAAGGGTTTACAAAAATACGGTAATGAGCTTGTCTGTAAAAAGGGACATAAAGATTTCCTGCTTCAACCCATGCTGAAGCTTGATAGGCAACTGCTTTTTTTAAAACATCATCCCGTATAGATGACTTATATATATCTGCATTCCATTTAGAATCTTTTTTGTCTAAAAATAAGGTTGGATAAATATAAAAAACATCTGAATCCTTTAGTTTAGCTTTTCCTACTACTTCTTCAAGGTAAGGGTTCCACTGATCAGGGAGTACTGCCCAACTCCGTCTATCTGAATAATTTGGTGACTCCGGACTCTCTGACAACTTAAATTCTGAAGTTTGATATTTTATTGAACATGAAATATTCAATAATAACAAAATCAATAAATAAAAAATCTTCATTTAGAGTTACTAAAATTTGAAATTTTCTTAGGTGTTTTAATACGAGGATTTTTAATAAAGTAAAATATTACAATAATTATTCGAGAGTTACTGTCCTATATGATGGATTGAATGGGGAATCAATTAGAACTCCTTCGGAATTTATTAACTCTAACTTTATTGATATTTCACCCTTTGGTAGGCCCTCTATATAATATGGAGCCCATTTATCTATGATGAATTCTGAATTTTGAATTGTTGCCTTAACTTTATTCCCATCAGGCGAAATATCTGTATTAATTAAATAAAAATCTAAAAGTAGTTTTTCTGTATCAATCCCTTTATAAATCCCTTTTGGTCTGCTATAAAAAAGAAATTCCTTATCCAAATTAATTTTTTTCCCATCTCCAATTTGAGAAAAATAATATGCATTTGGATTCTTTACAGATTCATGATAAGATCTTGATAAAAAAGCCAATATTACATTGTTACCTTCTTCTAATTTTTTACTAAAATCTTCTGCATAATGAGCGGAATAAGGTGCATTATTTATTATAAAATGGATGTGTTGACCTTTCTCCGAATTAGCAAGTTTAAATTTAAAGTCCTTTAATGTTTGTTCTCCCATTTGATAATCATCAACTCCAAATGAAAAATTATGCTTTCCATTAAAAGTTAATTCGTTCAATTTAAGTTTGGAGTTTTCATATTTAGGAGAACCCTCTAATTTCGTAATTGTTATTTGAGATGATTCACTACATGATATAGTTGTTATTATGATAAATAAAAGAATTGAAAGTTTTTTCATGATTTAAAATTTATAGCAATAAAATATTTAATAATCAAAATTAAGAAGAAAATTATTAAACCAAACGTAAATTAAGCTTCCCATTTCCTAAGTTTATTTAATTTTTCTTGTGCTTGGATTTCTTCCTCTGGAATTACTTTAAGATTTGAAGGATGCTGCTCTATTGAATATTGTATTTGCTCAAGAATATTATCTACACTGTCTTTTTCAAAATCTATTTTCAAGGGTTCCTTAATTATCATTGATTGGAGTATTCCTTTCTTTTTTATCATTAAACCTTTTTTATCAAAAGAACGACGAAAACCATCAATAACTATTGGAATAACGATAGGTTTGTATTTTTTTATTATGTGAACTGTTCCCTTACGAACTGGCTTAAATGGTTTGGTTGTACCCTGCGGAAAAGTAATTAACCAACCATCATTCAAGGCGATTCCAATATTGCTTATATCACTCATTTTTACCTGCCTTTTAATCGATTGACCGTTTTCTCTCCAAGTTCTCTCAATTGAAACCGAGCCAGCATATGCCATAATTCGGGGGAGCAAACCAGACTTCATGGTTTCTTTTGCAGCTACATAATACATATTCAGTTTTGGATTCCATATGTACCCAATATTTTTTATACTATCAATTCTACCACTTAAACTGGCATTAAAAACGTGAAACATGGCGACTACATCAGCAAAATAAGTTTGATGATTTGAGATAAAAAGTACATTGTTATTAGGTAAATTATTGATAATTTCTGACCCCTCAATATGTAATTGATTGAACCCTCGATATCTTCTATGCGTCATAAATCCTAAATAGCGAATCAACCATTTTTTTAGAATCAAGTAATGTCCAAATGGATTCTTTTTAAACATAAAGTAATTCGATGTTTAATGCCAAATATAACCTTTATTCTAAAATCGACTTTCTAATAAAACTTTAAATTCAAACAATATCATAGCAGTAGCACCCCATATAACATGATTCTCAAAAATAAAGCAAGGAACTGTTTTATTTTGACTAGAAACTCCTTTTAAGACATGCTCTTTAATTTTAAATTGTATTAACTCATCTAGGGGTAGCTCAATATGAATTGCAACCTCACGTTTATTGGGATTGAAATTAGGGTAATATTTTTCTGCTACCACAAATGGGCTTACCAAAAAATTACTTGGGGGGACGTAAGTTGGCGTAAGTGAGATCAAAGGTTTTTTTTTAGTCAAAGAAATACCTAATTCCTCATTACATTCCCTTAAAGCAGTATTCCAAATTGAAAGGTCCTCTTTTTCCTTTTTCCCTCCAGGTAGGCTAATTTGTCCAGAATGAACTCCATTATACTCAGGTCGTTTTATCAAAGAAAGATGCATCTTATTATTTTTAGGATAACAAAAAAGCATTACTCCTGCCTTTTTTGCATAAACATAAGAAGCTGGATCTTTATTAAGGTGTTTTTTTCGTTGCTTATTTGCCAAATGACTATATATAGACTTTCTAGTTAGATTGAAATCTTTTACATTTGAGATACAATCCGAAAATTTTTTGTAGTTCATGTTAAAAACTAAATTAATCATTCTCTCCTTAGCTGTGTTGGTTCTTTTTAATCATTGTAGTAAAACAGATAAAAAAAATTCAAAAAAAGCAATTATTAATAAAACAGAATCAAATGAGACAAAAAAAGATTCATTAATTAATTTTAAAGTTTTAAAGGAAAAAGATGAGAAAATACTTTTATTAAATGATAAGAATGCTATCCCTTTCTTTTTTAATTATCAAAAAGAAAATTTAGAAGATAAAGTTCGTATATCAACTCGATTCGGAGATATTGATATTCAGTTGTATAAAAATACACCCTATCACAGGGCAAATTTTATATTTTTAACTAAAAAAAAGTATTTCAATGGAAGTACATTTCATAGGGTAGTTCCTGGTTTTGTTATCCAAGGGGGAAATTCAGATAGAAAAGAGACTGCAGAAAAAAGACGAAAAATAGGAAAATACCTTCTACCACCAGATACTAGAAAAGGATACAAACATCACAGGGGAGTAATTTCGATGCCAAGTAGTGAAATTGAAAATCCACATAAACTAGCTTCTCCTTATGAGTTTTTCATTGTACAACAAGCCCCAGGCGCTTATCACCTAGACGGTGGTTATACTGCTTTTGGAAGAGTAATCAAAGGAATGGAGGTTGTCGATAGGATTAATCAACAAAAAATTGATGGTAGAGAAGCTCCATTAACTAATATTCATATTGAAGTATCGATTATAGAATAAAAAATTCTTTCAATCATATTTATTTATAAATAATATTAAAGTTAACCTAACAATTAAATTTGTTATAATTTTTTCTTATTAAATTTACATAAACAATAGTTTATGACACTTACTCAGTTAAAATATACCCTAGCAGTTGCAGAAGAAGGTAATTTTACTCTTGCTGCGGAAAGGTGCTTTGTTACGCAGCCGACATTAAGTATGCAAGTGCAGAAATTAGAGGAAGAACTAGATATTAAACTTTTTAATAGAAAGTCTAAGCCAATAACTTTAACTGCTGTTGGGGAGAAAATAATTTTACAAGCTAAAGTCATCCTTGAGGAGGCAAAACGAATGAGTGATGTTGTGGCAACTGAAAAAGGGATTATTGAGGGTGATTTTAGGCTTGGAATCATTCCTACTGTTATGCCAACATTATTGCCCCTTTTTTTAAATAGTTTCATAAAAAAATATTCAAAAGTAAATTTAAAAATTGAAGAGCTCAATACCGCATCAATAATTGAAGAGCTTTCTTTAGGTAAGTTGGATGCAGGTATTGCTGCCACTCCTCTGAACAATTCTCTTCTTATTGAAAAACCTCTATACTACGAACCCTTTGTTGGTTATATACCAAAACCACATCCCCTTTCATTTGAAGAAAAAATTGATGTAGAAGATCTTGAAAACATAGATGTATTAGTTCTTGAAGATGGTCATTGTTTCAGAGAACATGTTCTTAAACTTTGTAATACATCTCAAAAATCAAAATCTTTTGATTTGAAAAGTGGTAGTTTTGAAACTCTAATTCATTTAGCTAATGAGGGAATGGGAATGACTCTACTTCCTTATCTTCAAACCAGAGGACTAATCGAAAATAATAAAGAAAATTTAAAGTATTTTAAAAGTCCTGAGCCCGCGAGGGAAATAAGTATACTTTACAGTAAGAACCTGCTAAAAATTCCTATTATTGAAGCCCTATCTGAAACTATTGAAAGTGTATTAAGGGGTGCAATAAAATTTGAAAATATTAAAGTAATTACCCCAAAGTAAAAACTCCTGAATTAGAAATAAATAAGGAGCGGAGTACTTTTTTATTTTCAATGAAATCTCTGACCCACATCTCTAATTCTAATTTATCCTGAGGGTTGAGAAAATTATAAGCTTTTTTAAATTCTTTTTCAAATAACCTTGGATCAAAACTAACTTTATTAAGTATGGCTTTAGAGTAATTTAAGTCTCGAGACATATATTTTAAAGATTTACATCTTCAATTTAACAAGATTTTATTTTAAATTATGTTGGGGAAAAGTTAAAAAATGGAATTCAGGAAAAAAATAATAAAGTCTGAAGAAAGCAGATTTAGTATTTGCATTAACTTTATTTAATGCTATATTTGCGCACACTTTTCGGGGTGTAGCGTAGCCCGGTCATCGCGCCTGCTTTGGGAGCAGGAGGTCGCAGGTTCGAATCCTGCCACCCCGACAAAATTTATTGGTTCTTTAATGATCACCCATAGTGAATCGATTGGATCTTGAAGATGGAAGAATTAAGATACCAATAACTAGACTTTTGAAAATTAAATAATTATTCGGGATGTGGCGCAGCCTGGTAGCGCACACGCATGGG
>JAQWNN010000048.1 GCA_029268555.1 Flavobacteriaceae bacterium | reverse complement strand
GTAAAGTATGTCCACTTACAAATCCCGCTTCTTTTGAAGCAAGAAATAAGTATGCATGACCCATATCTTCTGGTGTTCCAATTCTTCCAACTGGAATTTGAGCAATTCCAGCTTTAATAATTTCCTCTGGCATAGAATCTGTCATTTCAGACTTTATAAAGCCAGGAGCAATAGCATTAACTGTTATGTTGTATTTACCAACTTCTCTACATAATGAATGTGTAAAGCCGATAATCGCTGCTTTACTTGCCGAATAATTAGTTTGACCAAACGCACCCTGAAAGGCATTAATCGAAGATGCTGAAATAATTCGCCCGTAATTAGCTGCCTTCATATGAGGTAGAACTGCCTTTGAAGTTACAAAAAGAGAATCTACATTAACCGAATGCACCATATCCCATTCCTCACGGGTCATTTTTAAAAAAGAACGATCCCTAATTATTCCCGCGTTATTTATTAGAACGTCTATCTTTCTATGATTTTTTATGATATTAACTACGGCATTATCGACAGATTCTTGACTAGTAACATCAACCTTTTGAAAAAATATCCTTCCTCCATCTGCTTTAATATCATTAGCTGTTTTTTTTCCATCCTCGAGAATGTCCCAAAGAGCAACTGTTGCACCCTCGTTGCAAAATATTTTACAAATCCCTTCTCCAATTCCACGAGCACCACCAGTTATAATTACAATTTGTCCATCTAATTTTTTCATTATTTGTTTAATTTATATTTTAAAAGTTAATCAGATTTATTCCTTGATGATCCCAACCAGATTGGTCAAATAAACTTTGTTGCCAGAATTAGCAATTAATTTTGAAATTGCTTTAGCAATTCCCTTGGAAGCCGAGTTATAAAAGTAATTTCTTTTTCATTTTTTAAATAAAAAAAGGGCTTTATTTAAATAAATAGAGCCCTTAAATTAATTGTGATTTTAATTAAAAGTTATATGTTGCTTTTGCAATTATACGTCTACCAATTATGGGCATCCCTGGAAAAGCTCTATACTTTTGATCAAAAACATTTGTTCCAGATATATCAAGTTGAAGACCTGATTTTAGTACATACCCAATATTCATATCTACTAAATTCTTTTCTTGAACAGTTCCAGCGTAAAGTGCCATGTCTGAATTGAATTCATCATCATGCTGAAATGCTAAACTGTATCTAAGCCCTTGAACACCAGCTGCATAATTCAATCCCATTCTATACTTAAATTTCGGAGCATTTAAACTAGAGGTGAATGGCAGATCGTCATCTCCAACTTCCCATTCATTTTGACTCAACCATGATGTATTAGCATATAACGAAAATTTATCAGTAGCAAAGTATTGAAGTGAAATATCTGATCCCCAATGGCTTCGAGTAGCGTCCCCGTAATTTCTGTAACCCCATGCTGGATGTACATAACCATCTCCAGATGGAGCTGTTGAAGATTCTACAGCTCCTATAAAACTAAAATCTCCCGTAGGACCAGCGCCAGCAGCTTGATTGAACCCTATTCCACCTGCTTGAAAAGCACCTGCTGCAGCTGCAGCAAGACCACCAATGGATTGAGCTATTAGTGGAGCAGCTGTCGCTGCTGTTGCAGCAGCAATTGAGGGAACGGCAGCTGGAAGGCCAAGTGCATTAGCAGTAGCAGCATCAAGACCAGTTGCAGGTAAACCTAAAGCAGCATATTGTGCTTCAACGCCTGCTTGAACTCCAGCAGTTACTCCCGCAGTAACACTTGCTATAACTGTCGGATCAGATGCAACATCTGCAGCCACTGCTGCGGCTAAATCATCAGGAACATTTGCCCCAACTGTCGCATAAGAAGGACCGACGTCCGTGTAATTTGTAAATCCAGTATTAGCATATGTGTAAAAATCTACGCTAAGTTTAAGTCTTTTATTTATTACACCCGTATAGCCAAATTCAAGTTGATCTAATGTCTGTAATTTAGATGTTCCTGAACCTGAAGTACTAATATCAAAAGGGGTAAGTGGCCCACTGCCAAGTGCAGAAAGAAGATTATATCCAAATAGACCTCCTGTAGTTCCTGCTGGTCCAGCATAAGTAGCAAAGAAATTATCTAAAATCGGTTTAAATCCAGCTACTGGTGCTAAAGCTGGGTTTGTTTGAAAGGCAGCGGTTAGTCCAGCAAGAGATAGGTCTCTAACAGCACCGTAGGGTATAGCAAGTGGTAATCCAGGTGTATTTTGAGGAAGTGGTACACCGAAAATAGTATCAATAGGATCACTCGCACTAACAGATTGAGCTTGGTTTTGTCCTGATAGCCAAACGCTTACTCCCGGTCCCACATTTAAAAGTGGGAAATTGATATATTGTTGGATTGCAGCTACACTTGAAAGAGCTCTGTTAAAGGACGCTCTAAAAGTATGATTTTTAGAAGCTTTGTATACTAGTGCTACTCTTGGAGCTACACCACCAACATCTTGAAAATTAAATTTATCATATCTAAGGGCGTAAGTAAGGTCTAATTTATTTCCTAATTCAGATGTTCCCTGAGCGTAAATCCCTGTTATTCCATAAGGATCGTCATCATCAAACTTTCCATATAAAGTATATTCAGAGTCAGAAACAACGTTTCTGTAATCCGCACCTACTGTATAATTAGAGTTTAAAAAACCGGGCGCATCAAAATTATATTGAATTTGTGCTTCTAAATTAGATCTTTTTGCAACTTGCTGTAGACCAGTTCCATAAACAAAAGTCGGGTTTTCGTCATCCCCACCATCATTGTAGTTATAGTATACTTGTGCAAATAGCCCACCTGATTGAATTCTTGCCTGAGCCCAATAATCATTTCCTTGAGTATAGCCAGAACCTAGATTGTTAAAAAATAATCCTCCACCGTGTGCAAAACCTCCAGCTAAAAATGCTGTAGTTTGTTCACTTGGACGAAATTCCAAATGCAAATTTGCATTGTAATTTTCATATTCACTAATTTGTGGATTTCCATCTCCATCAGGGTCTAAATCATTAGGGCCTAACAAAAGTGTTCCAGGTCCAGATTGGTTAACTTGTCCTCCTGTGATTGAGGGTTTAAAAATAGAAGTTGCTAATCCTGCAATCTGTGCAGCATCTTCAACTGGATCAAGAGTAAAGTCATCTCCTGAAGTATATCTTGCATTTATTTTATAACCAAACGTTTTGTTTTCATTGGACCATGCATGTCTTAATGATGTCCCAAAAGTATTTAATCCACCTCCAAAGACTTCAACAGTTGTTCCTGGTCTATCAATTGGACTTTTACTTATAAAGTGAACAACACCTGAAGTTACTCCAGGTCCATAAAGTGCAGAAGCAGCTCCACGAACTACTTCAACTCTTTCAATATCGATGTTAGACAAGCCTGTTTGATAAGCTAAAAAAGAGCCTGCGGCTGGTGTTACTAAATATCTGTAATCTAGTATAGGAAATGTTGAAGTTCCAAAAACTCCAGATCCAGCTCGCATCTCTATATTTAATGAATTAGCTGAGTGCTGTTGAATTTGAATACCTGGAATATTTACTAAATTTCTTACTGGGTCGACAACATTGGCAGAATTTTCAATCACTCTTGAAGAAATCACTGAGACAGAAGAAGGTGCTTCTTGAATTTTTTCTGGTCTTCTAGAAGCAGATATAATAATTTCATCTAAATTTTGCCCAGCTTCAAGTAAAATATTAATCTCTTGATCTGATTCGGTTACCTCGATAGTCTGAGAACCAAATCCTACTGAAGAAATTATAATTTTAAAAGGCAATTCTACACTAGAATTTAGAGTGAAGTTTCCTTCAAAATCTGAAGATACTCCAACATTAGTTCCTTCAATAATTATATTTGCACCAGGGAGCGGTAGTTGATCTTCATCAGTAATTTTCCCTGAAATTGTTGATTGTGCCAATACAATATTGGTTACAAAAAGCATACAATAAAATAATGCAGTTTTAATTAAGTTTTTTGTTTTCATTTGTTAAGTTGTGTTAGATTCTGAAGAAATATGAGATAAAATGCTCGTGATAATTATTTTATTATATCTTTTTGGCAGATCGTGCCCCATACCCCTCACATATAATTTTTCCGAATTTCGTAACAATATAGTATATTTTTTTGCATGTTCATAATTTATGAATGGATCGTTGATGCCAATAATAATTAATGAAGGAATGCTAATCTTTTTAAATTCTTCTAACCTTGAGCCTGATAATTAAATCGCTTGGCTATGATATTTTAATATCTCAAAGCTTTTAAAGATAAACCAAAATCTAAATGGGATTAGTTTAAAAAGAATACGAGAGATGCAGTAATTGTTTCAACCATATGTTTTAGGAGAGTAATGGGTGCAGCCGGACTTTTTGAAGTAATTTAAATTAAAGCTCTTTTTTTTATTAGGATAGTTATTGAAGTTCATGTATTTTAGAATTCGAAGAGTCTTAAATTGAAAAATATATTCTACTTTTTTTTTAAATACCTACTTCGATATTATAATCAAATTTATTTTAGAGAAGTAGAAGTCTTAGGATATGAAAATATCCCAAAAGATGGAGGAATTTTATTCTCACCCAATCACCAAGGTGCTTTTTTAGATCCACTATTGATTGGTTCCATGACTCCATATAAAATTACTTCACTTACCAGGAGTGATGTTTTCGGAGGTCCACTTCAATGGTTTTTAGATGCCTCTCAAATGCTACCCATATACAGAATAAGAAACGGATACAGCAATCTCAAAAAAAATGATCTCATTTTTACCAAATGCTTTAAATTATTAAGTGAAGGAAAGTTTATGTTGATGTTTTCTGAAGGGGGTCATCATGATGAATATTTCCTACAACGTCTTTCAAAAGGGAGTAGTCGCCTTACTTATAAAGCTCAAAAACAATTCCCTAATAAAAAAATATACCTAATGCCAGTGGGAATAAATTATGGGCATCACCGGCAACCTAGATGCACATTACATTTAGTTTTTGGTAAGCCAATTCGTGTAAATGATACATTAGACCCAAAATTAACTGAAGCAGAAAATATAAATAAGATCAGAGATTTACTTGAACAAAGAATGAAAGACTGTCTATGGATTTCAGATGATTCGGAACACTATGCTAAACAAAAAGAAAAAATCAATAGACAAACAACCCAACTAACATTTAATAAATTAAAAAAAGAACTGGAACAGAACTATACAAAACTCCCAAGCCGAAGAAAACTGAATAAATCTTTGATATTAATTGCAACTCTTTTAAGCATTCCTAACATTATTCCACTTTGGATTTCACGTAAGGTTATTTCAAAGTTTGATGACCTTGTGTTTATAAGTTCAATAAAGTATGCTTTTGGTATATTTTTCTTTCCTTTCTGGTGGTTTTTAAGTGGGCTTATTATTGCATATAGCTTTGGAAACCCAGTTATGACATGGTATTTACTAATATCTATCTCAAGTCTATTTATTAGGCAAAGGATTTTGTTATTATAGTTTTATTATTAATAGATTTTACTTATCATATGTGTATTTTTCTTAATATTATTATTGATTAAATAAATTATTATAGTTTTTAACTATTAAAATATTTTTATTGATAGTTTTAATAGATTTAAATACAAGATTTGTATCTTTATAATATGTTAGATGTAATTATTATTGGCGCAGGGCCAATTGGTCTTGCCTGTGGGATTGAAGCTAAAAAAAAGGGGTTGAATTACCTTATTATTGACAAAGGGACTTTGGTCAATTCCATATACCATTACCCCATGAATATGACATTTTTCTCTACTTCTGATAAATTAGAAATAGGGAGCATTCCTTTTATCTCTCATAATTCTAAACCAACACGTGCCGAAGCATTAGAGTATTACAGAAGAGTTGCTTCCCATTGGAAATTAAATATCAACTTATACGAAGAGGTTAATAATATTGATAAACAAAATGAATTTTATAAAATAAGTACACAAAAAGGAATCTATTCTGCTTCAAATTTAATTATTGCTACAGGATTTTACGATCGTCCTTATTTTCTTGATATACCTGGGGAAGATCTTCCTAAAGTAAAACACTATTATAGTGAACCACATCCATATTTTGGAATGGATTTGGTTGTCGTAGGTGCGGCTAATTCAGCGGTAGATGTTGCGCTTGAGACTTATCGAAAAGAAGCTAAAAGTGTAACCATGATAATCAGAGAAAAAGAAATCGGTATGAATGTAAAATACTGGGTAAAACCCGATATTTTAAACCGAATTAAAGAAGGAAGCATAAAAGCTTATTTTGAAGCTGAAATGGAACTGATTACTCCAAATGAAGTTTGTTTTAGTGATTTAAATGGTGAGCATCATATAAAAAATGATTTTGTGCTAGCCATGACAGGATATGAGCCTAACTTTGAAATGTTAGAAAATATCGGGGTTGACTTTCATCAAGATGAATTTAAAACACCTATTTACAACTCTAAAAATATGGAGAGTAATATCAAAGGAGTTTATTTAGCTGGTGTAGTATGTGGAGGATACAAAACCAATAAGTGGTTTATTGAAAACTCAAGGGTTCATGCTATTCAAGTTATCGAATCGATTTCAAAAAAATAGTCCTTTTTATTTTCCAATGTATTAAATTGGTGAAAATATCAAAATGGAAATACTCGTTATTCCCGATTCTTTTAAGGGTAGTTTGCATGCTTTTGAGGTTGCGAATATCATGGTAAGAGCTGTTAAGAAAATTTTACCAAAGAGCAAATGCTTGTCAATGCCATTTTCAGATGGTGGTGAAGGTGCAATAAATGTTTTAAAGTCTAATATAAAAGGAACTCTTAAAGCATGTTTTTGCTATGATGCGCTACAGAGGCCTATAAAAGCATCTTATTTTAGGTTTAAAAATAAAAATAGTGTTTGGATAGAGCTCTCGCAAACTGCTGGAATTACGAAACTTAAAAAATCTGAACTCCAGCCTTTAAAAACATCTACATGGGGAACTGGAAAAATGATAAATCATGCTTTAAGCCTAGGGTGTAAAAATATTTATTTAGGAATAGGCGGAAGTGCTACTCAAGATTTAGGTACAGGAATTATATCAGCTTTGGGAGGGCGATTTCTAGATGAAAATAACAAAGAACTTCCTCAAGGTGGTGGCGAACTTTACCGTTTAAAAAAGATTGATCTAAGCAACATAAACCCAAAGGCACTTGAGTGTAACTGGGTTGTTGCATGTGATGTTGAAAACCCACTTTTAGGAATAAATGGAACAGCCCACACCTATGCAAAACAAAAAGGTGCCTCAGCTCAAGACATAGAACAGCTCGAAAGAGGCGGAAGAAAATTTGCCGAAGTTATAAGTAAAGAATTTGGTGTCAATATTAATAAATTTATGGGCGGTGGTGCTGCAGGAGGTGTTAGTGCAGGTTTACACGCCCTTTTAAATGCACGTTTAGAAAACGGATTTGAACTTTTAGCAAAACTAACTGGCCTTGAAGAACAGATATCTAAAATGGACTTAGTTCTTACTGGTGAAGGTAGTTTTGATAAACAAAGTCTGTTTGGTAAATTGCCTATCAAATTGGCTACTCTTTCTCAAAAAACTGAAATTCCTTGTCTTATTTTTGCAGGTAGAGCAAAAATTAAAAAGATTGAAGGCTTTAATCTTTGTAAAGTTATAGATTGTACGCCTGCTGAAAGCTCAGTTGATGAAGCAATGAAAAATGCTGAAAATAATTTAGAACAAGCTATAATAAAGGAGCTAAGTCTTATAAAAAAGAAAATATGATGTTCTCATTATTCTGTATAATTTTAACTATTACATGGATCGTTATTGGTACTTCTCTTACAAAACTACATCCATTTTTGGTATTATTTTCAGCTACGCTATTTCTAGCTTTACTTTTGGGATTACCTCCAAGTGAATCTCTAAAACTAATCCAAAATGGCTTTGGAGACATAGTAGAAAAAATCGGTTTATTGATTCTTTTTGGAACAGTGATTGGCGTTGCTATGGAAAAATCTGGAGCTACCCTTTCCATCGCAAAAGGAATATTAAAAAAGATGAATCGCCTACCACTACCTTACGCTATTAGCAGTATTGGTTATTTAGTTTCTATCCCAGTCTTTTGTGATGCGGCTTTTGTAATCTTATCTCATTTGAACAAAACCCTTTCTCAACAAACGAAAACACCATTGGTAGGATTAACAGTTGCATTATCTACAGGTCTTTTTGCTCCTCATGTTTTAGTGCCACCTACACCTGGCCCTCTTGCTGCAGCTGCAAATTTGGAATTAGAAAATTTATTACTACTAATTGCTGTAGGAGCAATTATTGCTTTTATTCTTATTCTTGTGGGAGGTGCCTACGGACACTATTTGATAAAGAAAAATGAATATTTAGAATTGAAAAAGGAAAAACTGGAAGACCATTCAGAGACAGAAAATCTTCCCTCTTTTACAAAAGCAATACTCCCAATTTTAATTCCAATAATACTGATGTGTATAGGTGCTATGTTAAAATTTTTCATGTCCGAATTTCAAGGACTTGAATACATTTTTTTTATTACTAAGCCGACTATGGCACTTGGAATTGGAATGATTTTCTCCTTTGGTCTTGTTTCCTCAAAGAGAAAATTATTTTTAAATAATTCAATTAAAAAAGGGATAATACAAGCGGCTCCTATTCTTGTCATTACTGGTATGGGAGGAGCTTTAGGAGGTATAATCCAAACTATTCCACTTAAAGCTTATGCAGAATCGATAACAACTATTGAAAACCTAGGAATCCTAATTCCATTCCTTGTAGCCGCTTTACTAAAATCAGCTCAAGGATCATCAACAGTAGCTATTATCACAACTTCCTCTCTAATTTTTCCCCTTTTACCCCTCTTAGGGCTTGATTCTGAAATGGGAAAAATTTGGACAATAATGGCTTTGGGTGTGGGGTCTATGACGATATCACATGCCAATGATTCCTATTTCTGGATTGTTACACAAATGAGCAGTATGGATGTAAAAACAGCTTATAAAACGCATACTCTTGGGACATTTATTCAGGGGAGTGTTGGATTTTTAGTGATTTGGATAGGTCACCTTATTTGGACTTTGATTTAATAAGAAGAGTAGGTAAGTTCTAATTGTACTTTTTTATCGCTGAAGTTTTCACCAGGGCTAGAGCCTAAGAGTATAGTTCCTAATGGATTTAAAGTAGCAGCTCTTGGATAATTATAACTTGAATTTTCTGATAGTTTTGCAAATGCACTTAAAAGTGAATCATCATCAATATTAGATGTTACTACTAGTCCTAAATCAATATTTAAAGAATCATCCCTAATAATGTCAGATATATGTTTTGTTAAATCAAATGTGTATTTGAAGGGTCTATTATTATCATCGTATTCTAGAAATCCTCCAAAAGAAATTTTATTCCCATTGACTGAATTAGGTACTTCTGAATTGTCAGTAATGTAATCCATCAATGGTGCCCCTGTGTCGTATCTAAATAAATACAAACGACTGGCAAAAAGTTTAGAATCAATCAAACTTTTATCTGGATCTACATAAAATATCAATTTTGCTTGATTAATAAGCCAATTTTGATTTCTCAAATCACTTAAAAAAGATCCTTCCTCTTGATTTTCATTAGAAAACAATCGAATTCTGCCATGATATTTCCCTCCTTTAATATATAATTTTTCAGACGGAGAGTTTGACATTGAACTGATTGCTAATCCTTCAATTTCAGGGCTTGAGGTCTCGTCTTTAAGAGTATTGATTCGAATACCTGAAAGACTCATAGAAAATTCTTTTTTTACTTTTTCAATGAAGTCGTCTGATTCATCTTCTGCGGTTCCGTTTGCATTATATTTATCATATTTGTACTCTACTTTTACAGACGCATCACCCAGACTAAGCAACATATAAAGGTCTTCAGAAAAGTTGTCTGTTTCAATAATAATTCCACGCATTGCCTCTTGGAATGATTTATTGGTTTCAAGTGAAGGGTCTCCTTCTTTATCTAGAAGCCGTTCTTGAAAAAAAGAAATATCAAGTGGGACTCTGATTCTCGGAGTTAATCTTGTTTCCACTCGGGTAGTTTCATCAATATCTTCTGTCTCAGGATCGTCTTGCTGAAAATTAAACCTTAGTTCTTCAAAGTTTAAATTAATTCTGTTGTCATGTAAAATTGCATCGTAAAATCCTCTTTCAAGATAATCATCATCAGAATAATACATTTGATTGGATTCGAAATTATTAGCTGGATCTAAACTATTTAAGTAGTAGGTCAATTCATAAACCTTAAGGTTAAAACTCGCATTAGAATTCCCATATATTGAATCAATCTGATAAACATTATTTTCAGATTCATATGATTCGTTATCGGTATCATTGTGGTCAAGAATACCGTCTCCATCACTATCAGAGCTTAAGGGATTAAGTCCCGCCTGCGTTTCGATAAAGTCTGTTAATTCATCTCCATCAGAATTACTTTCAGGATCTTCAGGATCGGCGTCTAGAGAATCTATTACTCCATCATTGTCTTTATCTTTCTGGTTTGTGAAAAATGGAAGATCTAAATACACTGCAATCACTTCTTCATTTTCAGGAATGATTGAAATAGAGGATGGGTTTTCAATATCTTCTATGTCTTGTCTTAGATCTCCAAAAAATAGATTGTTACTAATTGAAAGCTGACTTACTATACTAGCCTTAGAGACTCCAAATACAGGATGCTCAATTTTCCCTAATTGAACCATATTTTGAACTCTAGTTTCAACTCTTTCTATAGATTCTTGAAAAGTAAATACGGGATAACTTTCAGTGAAAGTAGAGAGTGTTTGATCCAAAAATAGTTCTTGTCCAACAGGATGAAAATCCTTGTTGCAAGAAAAGCATAGTCCTATAAAGCTGAGACCTACAAGAAGTTTATATGAAACACGCATAACAAACTTAGGTGATTAAAAAAAATTTGAGTAAAATTCAATAAATACTTCCTCGTTTGTTGAATCTACATAATTAAGTTGAGGTTTTTTACTTTGTTTTATTTGGTTCACTATAGCTTCTGGTAAGTTTTCAGAGGACATAATAAGTCCATCCGAATAAGAAATTGCTATTTTAATTAGAGCTTCATAATTTGCAGTTTGGAGATCTATTAATTGCTGTGGATCAATTCTATCAAATGCTATTTTTTTTTGAAGGTTTTTTGACAAGACTCCTTCAAAATCAGGCTTATAAATTGAACAGATAACTTTGCTTTCAGAAAATAACTGTTCATCCCCATAATAAGTTTTTAAATACAATGGAAAAAGTGCTGTAAACCATCCATGTAGATGGATGATGTCAGGTGCCCAATTAAGTTTTTTGACTGTTTCAACTACTCCCTTTGTAAAAAAGATCATTCGCTCATCATTGTCTTTATGACAATTTCCCTTTTCATCATGAAGGATGGTTCTTCTTTTAAAGTATTCTTCATTATCTATAAAGTACACTTGCATCCTCTCCTTTGGAATTGAAGCTACCTTTATAATCAAAGGCATATCCATGTCATTTATAACAAGATTCATCCCTGAAAGACGAATAACTTCATGGAGCTGATGTCTTCTCTCATTTATCAGCCCATAGCGCGGCATAAAAATTCGTGTTTGCCCACCGTTTTCATTTATAGCTTTTGGAATTTGAAATGAATTTACTGCTTGTTCAGTCTGTGGAAGATATGGAACCACCTCGGAGGAAATTACTAAAACTCTTTTATTCTTCATAAAATTTTATCAGTGGAGAAAGCTTTGCAAAAATACAAAATTAATACACATATAATCAAAAACTGCCTACTTTAGCTGAGTTAATCATTTAATAAATGTTAATATTTCATTCAGCTGAAGAACTGCAAAAAAATTTAAGTTCAACATTTTTATCACTTGGTTTAGTTCCTACCATGGGAGCCTTGCATTTAGGTCACCTTTCTTTAATTGAAAAAGCCATTAAGGAAAATACCAAGGTTGTTATTAGCATATATGTAAATCCAACTCAATTTAATCGGCCTCTAGATTTAAAAAAATATCCTAAAAATATCGAAAAAGATTTTGAGATTCTAAGACCATTTAAAAAACATCTTATTCTTTACATTCCTGATCATAAAGATATTTACCCTAAAGGAATACAGAGAAAAAAATATGATTTTGGAAGTCTTTCTCAACACATGGAAGGAAAGGTTAGACCAGGGCATTTTGATGGAGTTGCTACAGTAATTGAAGCTCTTTTTAAAAAAATTAAACCTAATAAAGCCTATTTTGGTGAAAAAGATTTTCAACAGTTGCAAATTATAAGGTCATTAGGTGAAAAACTAAATCTTGGCATAGAGATAATAGCTTGTCCTTTAATTAGAAGTAATAATGGTCTTGCTTTGAGCTCCAGAAACAGTTTATTGTCTAATAAACAAAGAGAAGCAGCAACAATCATCTACGAAACATTCAATTTAATTAATACTAAAGCTTCCGTTTGGAGTATAAAAAAAATGAAACTTTTTTTTAAGTCTAAAGTTGAGGCCAACGAGGGGTTTAAGTTAGAATATTTTTGTATTGCCGATCCGTGTGATTTAATTCCAGTTACTTATCTGGATTCAAAAAAAAATTATCGAATTTTTATAGCTGTTTTTGCTGGCAAAACAAGACTTATAGACAATGTCAAATTGGTTAGAATGTAATACCTTTACGCCATGTTAATAGAAGTCTTAAGGTCAAAAATCTATAGGTTTACTGTGTCGAATTCTAAGTTACATTACATTGGCAGTATATCACTTGATAAACATCTTATTGATACTGCTAATCTTGTTGTAGGAGAAAAGAATCAGATTGTAAGTAATAACAATAATGAACGTCTGGGAACATATTTAATAGGGGAAAATATGGCTCTGCAGCTCTTAAAGTCAAAAGGGAGATATGATAATTATAACCAGTTATAGCCAAATGAAAATGAATGCTGCTAAAGCATATAATTCGACTTTATTTTTTCCAAATGAAAAAATAATTTACTAGAATAATTTTGAAAAAATTAAAATCAGTTTTTCAAATTGTTATTCCTTTAAGTGTAGGTCTTTTTTTTATATACTTAACATATATTGAAACCTCAACCGAGGAACGTGAAATTATTTTTGAAAATATAAAAAAAGCGGATTTTCGCTTTGTTTTGCTATC
Organism: Flavobacteriaceae bacterium; assembly: GCA_029268555.1. Lineage (GTDB taxonomy): Bacteria > Bacteroidota > Bacteroidia > Flavobacteriales > Flavobacteriaceae > MS024-2A. The sequence goes on along the minus strand of JAQWNN010000048.1, from coordinate 241 downwards.
TATTTTATTTGGTGTCTTAAGCCATTTATCTAGAGCATATCGTTGGAAGTTTCTGCTTGCACCTCTAGGATATAAACCTCGATTTATTAATTCTGTATTAGCGGTTTTGATCGCCTACATAACAAATCTTGGAATTCCTCGATCGGGAGAAATAATTCGAGCCACAACATTGAGTGCTTATGAAAAAATCCCTTTTGAAAAGACTCTTGGAACCATATTTGCTGAGAGACTTATTGACCTT
>JAQWNN010000047.1 GCA_029268555.1 Flavobacteriaceae bacterium | reverse complement strand
AAAAAATGAATGCATTACAGTTATCAAAAAGGGGTGGAGAATTGATTTGTAAGGAAATGGGGCAACGAGTTCTTATTGGTGGAAAAGCTCGTACTTACTTAGAAGGGCATTTTATTATTGATAAATGAAAACAGAGGAGTTTTATAAGTTATAGCGAAGCCCTAGTGTCCAAATAAATTGGTTGGGTGATAAAGTTTGATTTACGAAACCTCTTAAATCAAATCGTGAACTTAATTGATAATTAATGGTTTCAGCAATTCCAAAAGTAGTATCAATATCTAAATAATAGATTTGTGTAATAAATGAAAACTTATTTTGCTTAAAGATTCCTGAGAGACTAAATAAATTAATCTCTATATCATTATTACTTCCCTTACCGTGGATGTAAGTAGTATTTAATATCAATTTTTTTGTGATTGGATAACTTGCGGCAATTCTTTGGGAAAAGTATGTCTTTACAGTATAATCATCCTCAATTTGAATTATTGGAAAAACAATACCGCCTGAAACCTTTAACTTTTTACTTTTTTTATCAAGTAATTTCATTTGCGTCACAAAAAAAAAGCTTCGAGATCTTAGTGTATTCAATCTAATATTTCCTATCATGTAAGCAGAAATAAGTTTCTTATTTCCAGTACCTGCATTTATTATAATATTAGGATTTGGATCTGTGAATGCTGGGATAAACGAAAACCCACCGGTACTAAGCTCTATGCTTCCATATTGGGCATGTCCAAAAAGAGGAAAGAATACCAATAAAATTAAAAATCTCTTCACTTTAATAATGATTAAGCAAAAACCTTTTTTATTTTTTTGTAATAAATTTGAGGACCAATTATATTTCGTCCAAAAGTATAATATTAGAATCTTTTAAAAGTCATTTTCTAGTCAATTATTTAGTAGTAAACTAAAGTCTTATTAAAGCATTGTAATAAAATCATTCCCCTAAAGATACAGATCAAAAGTGAATTTAATAAAAAGCCAATATATCATTAAAGTTACTTACATTTAATTTTAATAAGCTCTTTAAATAATTTTACTAATGATAGATATTAAAAATAATAGATCTAATTGTCCTTTAAGCACTGCACTTGAAATAGTGGGTGATCATTGGTCTCTAATAGTTATTCGGGATTTATTTTTAGAACGAACTACTTTTTCTGAGTTTCGTAATTCTCCAGAAAGAATAGCCTCCAATATTCTTACTAATCGTTTGAACAAGTTATTAAAATACAATTTGATAGGTTTTATTCTCAATCCAAATAATAAAAAGGTTAAAATATACTACTTAAAGGATTCTGGTATTGATCTTTATCCAATGATATGTGAGCTATTAATCTGGAGTAAAAAACACATAGATATGAATTTTCATCCTTTGTCAATTGACTGGTATAAAGAGTCTGAGAGAAAAACTCTTTCTGAACTAATCAATGAAGGGGTTTTTAAGTACCGTAATTTTCGAGATACCACCCTAGAAAAAATGACAGCATAGTAGTTGTTTTATCCTCCAAGTAATTTTATTCAATAGTATATTGATTCAAAAACAAATAAAATTAAATGAAATTTAGTTTTTCTCTGAAGAATCTCTTTTTTGTAAATGTTTTGATCATTTTTAATTCCATAAACCTTTATGGTCAAAAATTTGAAACACGTTCTGTTGTCGTTAAAAAAATTAATGAAAAAATAAATTTGGATGGGGTTCTTGACGAAAAAGTATGGGATAAGGCTAATTCTGCAGATAATTTTTGGCAATATTTCCCGACTGATTCAATAAAATCATTCAACAAAACCGAAGTAAAATTACTCTACAATGATACACATATATTTATAGGTGGTACTGCTTATAGTAAGAATCCAAACTTTGTGGTAAACTCACTTAAAAGAGATTATAGCTCTAGAAATAATGATAACATATCTATAATTTTTGAGACTTTTAATGATGGGCAAAATGGCTTTTTATTTGGAGTAAATGCTTATGGTGTTCAAAGAGAGGCATTGGTTACTGATAGAGGAACAGGCCCAGGTGGTTTTAATTTGAATTGGGATATCAAATGGCAGGCTAAACATAAGCGCTATGATGATCGTTATGTTATTGAAATGGCAATACCATTTAGTTCTTTAAAATATCCTGAAGGAATTAAGAAATGGGGCTTTCAATCCTACAGATATGATTTACAGTCAAACGAGAACAGCGCCTGGAATCGTCTTCTGCAAAGACAATTCCCAATTAATATTGGTTATTATGGTGAAATAATTTTTGAAGAGCCCTTAAAAAAGGATAAAAATCCTCTCTATGTCATCCCTTATTTGAACTTTCTTAATGCTAAAGGTTTTAATCCTCTAAATAAAAGTAATGATTTCATAGTTGGAACAGATATTAAACTTCCAATTGGAACCGGTTTAAATTTAGATATTACTGTAAACCCTGACTTTTCAAATATCGAAGTAGATGATCTAATAACAAATCTAACTAGATTCGAAATTTCACTTCCGGAAAAAAGACAATTCTTTATTGATAATGGTGATTTATTTCAGAGTTTCGGAAATACAATAAATGCTATACCATTTTTTTCAAGAAGAATTGGGATTGCAAAAGATACGCTGGGAAATACAATTCAGAACAATATTATTGGAGGGGTAAGGTTAAGCGGAAAATTAGATGAAAACTGGAGAATTGGATTTCTTAATATTCAAAATAGTGAAGATATCCCTAATCAAATTACTTCTAATAATAATTCAATGCTTGCTCTTCAAAGAAAAGTTTTTGGGCAATCTAGAGTAGGGGCATTTATTATAAATAAACAATCCATTAAGGAATACGATTTTCTTCAAGAGCAAGACCGATATAATAGAGTGATAGGTGCAGATTACAATTTATCTTCTTTAAATAATAAATGGAGAGGTAGAGCATACTTACACAAGTCTTTTCAACCTGATGATAGTAAAGGAAATTTTTCTTCACACACTTTTATGTCATACAATACTCGGAATTGGAAACTCCTCTCATTCTTTACATACATTGACGAAGATTTTCGATCTGAATTAGGATTTGTCCCCAGAACAGGAGTAATTAGAAATGGATACAATGCCGAAAGAAACTTTTATCCAAAATCAGGATTAATAACTTCACATACTATTGGCTTATTTAATTCTTATAGTTTTCAACAGAATTTAGATTTTAAAAAAACTGATGAAAGTTTTCAAATTAATTATGATTTAAGTTTAAAAAATCAATCTCGAATTGAAATGGAGTATTCGAGAAGGTTCGTTTTTTTGAGCAATCCTTTTGATCCAATAAGGTTTGAAAACTCAATTGCTTTACCCGAGCAGACAGGTTATGAATTTGGCTCTTGGAATTTATCATATCTTTCAAATTATGGGAAGAAATTTAATTTTGACTCTGAAATAAATTACGGTAATTTTTTCAATGGGCAAAAGTTTTCTGTCAGAGGAAGATTAAACTACAGGATTCAACCTATCACAAATTTAACTTTACAATTTGATTATAATAGAATCAAGTTGCCTTACCCTTATACGACTGCGAATCTATTTTTAGTACGTCCAAAGTTGGATCTTACTTTAAGCAAAAAGCTTTTTTGGGCTACTTTAATACAGTACAGCAATCAATTAGATAGTTTTGGAATAAACTCGAGAATACAATGGCGTTTTGCGCCACTTTCAGATCTATATTTAGTTTATAATGATAACTATGTAACTCAAGATTTTGGGCCTGTCTTCCGATCAATTAATCTCAAATTGACCTACTGGTTAAGTATATAAAATATCTTCAGTAATTAGTTAGTTAGTGTTTTGCTTTTTAATCAAATTTAAAGCAGACCCTTCTCTAAACCACTCAATTTGTTGTTCATTATAAGTGTGATTTGCTTTAATTATTTCAGTTGAACCATCAGAGTGAACAACCTCGATAGATAATTTTTTACCCTTTTGAAAATCTGCTAGGTCAATAAAGTTAAACGTGTCATCTTCTTTAATCAAATCGTAATCATCCTCGTTATGAAAAGTAATCCCTAACATGCCTTGTTTTTTAAGGTTAGTCTCGTGGATACGAGCAAATGACTTAACAAGTACAACTTTTACACCTAAATGTCTAGGCTCCATAGCAGCGTGTTCTCTAGAAGAACCTTCCCCATAATTATGATCTCCTACAACCACAGTTTCTATTCCCGCTGCTTTGTATTCCCTTTGAACATCAGGGACACCACCATAGTCTCCAGTAAATTGATTCTTAACGAAGTTGGTTTTTTGATTAAAAGCGTTTACAGCGCCAATCAAGCAATTGTTAGAAATATTGTCTAAATGCCCTCTGTACCGTAACCATGGTCCAGCCATGGAGATGTGATCAGTTGTACATTTTCCATGTGCTTTAATTAATAATTTTGAACCCATTAGATTTTGTCCATCCCAAGGGCTGAAAGGTGATAAAATTTGTAATCGCTCAGAATCTGACTTTACAACAACCTCTGCGCCAGAACTATCTTCTATTGGTGCAAGATAGCCGTTATCTTCAACATCAAATCCTTTAGGAGGAAGTTCAATTCCTTGAGGAGGATCTAATCTTACATCTTCTCCTGCCTCGTTAATCAAACTGTCTGTTATTGGATTAAAATCTAGTCTTCCAGAAATTGCTACCGCAGCTACCATTTCAGGTGAAGCTACAAAGGCGTGAGTATTAGGGTTTCCGTCAGCTCTCTTAGAAAAGTTTCTATTAAATGAATGAATGATTGAATTTGCCTTTTGCTTGTCTGCGCCCTCTCTTGCCCATTGCCCTATACAAGGCCCACAAGCATTAGTAAAAATTTTGGCATCTAAATCTTCAAAAATCGAAAGTAAACCGTCTCTATCTGCGGTATAGCGAACCTGTTCAGAACCGGGATTAATTCCAAATTCAGCTTTAGTTTTTAATTTTTTATCTACAGCCTGCTTAGCTATAGATGCTGCTCGAGATAAGTCTTCGTAAGATGAATTTGTACATGATCCGATTAATCCCCATTCGACTTGAAGAGGCCACCCATTGGATTTTGCAACTTCTTTCATTTCTGCAACAGGAGTCGCTAAGTCGGGAGTAAATGGTCCATTTACATGAGGAGTCAAAGTATCTAAATCGATTTCAATAACTTCATCAAAGTAAATTTTCGGGTTTATGTAGACTTCGTCATCTGCAGTTAGATGTTCTTTAACCTCATTAGCTGCATCTGCAACGTCGTCTCTTCCAGTGGCTCTCAAGTATCGTTCCATTGATGCGTCGTATCCAAAAGTAGAAGTAGTGGCGCCCACTTCTGCACCCATATTACAAATAGTTCCTTTTCCTGTACAAGACATCGATTCTGCACCCTCACCAAAATATTCAATTATTGCTCCTGTTCCTCCTTTTACAGTTAGGATTCCTGCCACTTTCAAAATAACATCTTTTGGGGCAGTCCATCCGTTTAATTTCCCTGTAAGTTTTACTCCAATAAGTTTTGGGAATTTAAGTTCCCATGCCATATCTGCCATTACATCTACAGCATCTGCACCCCCTACTCCAATTGCCACCATACCGAGTCCTCCAGCATTCACAGTATGCGAATCAGTTCCAATCATCATACCTCCAGGAAAAGCATAATTTTCAAGAACTACTTGGTGAATGATTCCAGCACCTGGCTTCCAAAAACCAATTCCATATTTATTGGAAACTGATTCTAAAAAATCAAATACCTCGGCAGATGTGCTATTTGCTGATTTTAAATCTTTATGAGCTCCCTCTTTTGCTTGAATTAAATGATCACAGTGGACTGTTGTTGGAACGGCAACTTTAGACTTTCCAGACTGCATAAATTGCAACAAAGCCATTTGGGCTGTTGCGTCTTGACATGCAATTCGATCAGGAGCGAAATCTACATAATCAGCGCCACGATTAAAAGATTTTTTAACCTCAGATTCCCATAAGTGGGAATACAAAATTTTTTCGGTGGCTGTAAGGGGCTTACCAGTTATCTTTCTAGCAAAATCTACAAGTTCTGGAAGGCGTTTGTATACCTGTTTGATCATTTCAATGTCAAAAGCCATATAAATTTATTTTAATCGTTAACAAAAATATAAATAAACACCAACATTCTTTTGTTTTTGATCTCATTTGTTAATCGAATAATATTTAATTCCCCAATTAAATATTGCCTTTGTATAAAAACCATTAAAAAGAATTAATCTATTCAACTAAATAGAAGAAAATTCATAGCTAAAACTAGTTAAGTGAAGATAATATCAAAAAAATTCTTGTAATTTTATAACTGCATTAAGATTTTTGTACTTTTATAAAAAGAACTTTATGAAATATATTATTCCACTCTTATTAGTAGTCTTTTTATTGACGTCTTTCGATATCAAGGATTCTTCAAATGAAACTCAAAATTTCGTTTATACCTGCAGTAATCCTAGTTTAAAATGTTTTTATAAATTTCCTTGTTCTGATTTTTTTAGAGATTGTAATCAAAATAAAGGTAAAGTGATGAAAGTTACTTTAGAAAGAGCTAAGTCACTAGGTAAAGAGGAATGTAGTTGTTCTAGAGAATAGTAGTTTATTCTGTTTCTTCTTTAACCTCTGATACTCCTCCTCCTCCCTTGTTTACATTTATTGTCAATAATATTTCGTGTGTATTCAAATTTATGTTGTATCCTCCGTTATTCGTAGATGTTTCATATGCGTAACCTACCCTGAAATTTTTAATATTGACTAAAAACAAACCACTTAGAGAATTGTTGGTCCTGTAGTTGCCCCCAAACTCAAACCTATCATTTACATTTACCATAGTTGATAAATCTAATACACTTTCATATCCTTCGGTAAACCGAGCTAGAAGACTTGGCTTTAAAACAATATTGTCCTTTAAATTTAAATTAATACCAACCGCTGTATAAATGTTACTATTAGTTGCATATGAGTTAATAATTCCGTCTCCTTCGGAATTGAATAATCTAGGGGTAGATAAGGACAACCATACTTTATTTGATTGGAGAAGAAAACCAATTCCAAGATTAGGATTAAACTTGGAATAGTTTGTAAGTGCAGGATCAGTATTAAAACTAAGATTATTAAAATTAATATCAAAAAAGCTCCCTCCTGGTTTTAATCCAAGAAATAGGTTGGTTTCTGAAGATATTTGGAGTTTATAAGAAAAATCAATATATGTCATTGTCCTAGACTCAATAAAAGCTTTATTAGATACAAATGAAAGCCCTATTCCAACATTTTTTTCCCTTTTCGATGAAATAGAAAAAAATTGTGTGCTTGGAGAATTTTCAATAGTCGCCCACTGATTTCTAGAATTAAAAGTTAATGAATAGTCATATTCAATTCCTGCAAATGCAGGATTAATAATACTCATTTGATTTTTGTAAAAACTTAAGAATGGATCCTGCTGAGAAAGCAGCACAATAGGTGATAGAAAAAATAAAAAATATATTATGTTTTTAAGCAAACTAAATATGAATTATCTAGTTAAAAACATCCAGCCTTCATAATCGATAGATCCATCTCCATCAAGATCTATCATATATAAATAGCTTCCAGAAGGTAATTCTACTCCGTTATTATCGCCTTGCCAAGTATTGTCATAATTAATTTTATTGAACACATTATTCCCAGAAGTGTCATAAATCCATACCTGATTATTTGGATATCTCTGAATTTCTTCAATATTCCATGTGTCATTTACACCATCTCCATTTGGAGTGAAAAAGTCAGGAACTTCTATTTCAATAAAATTATTATCCCCATCTATATATTCTTGATCAGGATTATACATAAGAGGTGCATTGTCAAAATCATTTGGGATATTATCTCCATCAATATCTGTATCGAATGCATCTGGAACTAAATCTGAGTCTTGATCCGGAGGGAAGCTATTTGGGTCAAAAGGATCTGTTCCAAGAAAAGATTCATCAAAGTCAGAAAAGCCATCATTATCATTATCAGTATCTGAGTTATCGCCTATTCCATCTCCATCACTATCTAACCATTCTGAATAATTATTAGGAAACGCGTCTATATCATCGTTATAACCATCATTATCGTCATCGGGATCCGCATTGTCGCCAATACCGTCTCTGTCAAAATCTGAGGATTCATTTGGATCATCAGGGAATAAATCTTGAACAATATAACCTTCTCTCCAATTTACATCAATATCACTAATTCCGTCATTATCATCGTCAGTATCTGAATTGTTTCCTAATCCATCTCCATCTGAGTCCAACCATTCTAGATAATTTTCTGGGAACGCATCGTTCTCATTTAAATAACCGTCATTGTCAATATCACCATCATAAAAATCTAGGATTCCATCTTTATCAAAATCAATAGGGAAATCTCTAAAATCAAATGGATCAGTCCCTATAATAAGCTCTTCAGAGTCTGTAAATCCATCCCCGTCTGAATCTATAATTGTCTCCTCATAAAAATTAGCACCACCTCCACCTGCAGGAGCAACTTCTTCAATTGAAATTGAACCATCTTGATCAATTACCAGTTCGAATTGCTCTTCATATGATAGCTCCTCCCAGTCTTTTGCTTGAAGAATAACTGTATATGGTTGTGTATTCTTAGCTGTTTTACTATCAAAATATAACTTTTGATTCTTAACTGAAAACTTGTCTGAATTTGGTGATGATGGAGAAATTATAACTGACAAAATATCATCAAAATCTGGGTCGACAAGTGTAATATTGGATACCATTTGTTCTCCTTTCCTTGTAGATTTTGAAGCAATATCTAAAAGTTGAATGTCTGAAGGTGGCTCATTAACATCTACAATATCAAAACTAAGGCCGACTCCTGATTCATAAGAAGCATCCCCAGAATGTTTAATCTGAGTAGAAGCTTGAACATCACCACCAGAAACTGATTTTGTCTTTTTCACTTTCCATTTACCGACATTATATTTTCTAGTATTTCCTTCATTATAACCTTTTGAGTTAAATGGTGAACTTTTTTGAACAGTTCCTGCTCCTAATTGTTTTTGATTTTCTTTGAAACTATTTTTTGATGAAATAGAACTTTTCATCATTGAATTGGAATTACCACCCCAACCATATTCAAAGTTGGCTTTTGTATCTAAATAATTTACTAAGGTTTTACTTGCTACTATAAACTCTCCATCTAAACTTGTTGATACTAATCCTGTTACTTGACCCATTTCTGACTTTAATTCAACAGCATCACTTGTTACACTACCCAATGCTCCGAGGTTACCCAATTTTTGATATCCCCATCCCCAAAGATCTCCTTTATTATCGAGAGCTATTTGAAATCTGTATCCTCCCAGATTTTCACTCCACTGTCTTTGAGGTGTGCTTTGTTTGATACCACTGTCATTTGTAAACCATTTTGTTGTAGTATTATTTACTTTAGTAGGTGAAATTTGATCTGTATTATTTCCAACTCCTAATGTTCCTAAATCGTTGTCTCCCCAAGCATACATATTATAATCTTCGTCTATTGCAAAACTTACACTAGCAGAAGCGTCTACTTTAATTATCTTTTTGTTTCCAATGTTAAAGTCAACCCTTGTTGGCTCACCCTTTGCTTCGAATGATTTTTTCGCAATACCCATCTGACCCTGATCATTTGCTCCCCATGATAATACTGTTCCAGATTTTGTTAATGCTACAACGTGCTTATCACCAAGACTAATTTTGTCAAACTGACCATACTTTTGAATTTCTGAAGGGGTAAAAATTTGAACTAAATTATTTATGAATCTTTCATCTTCGTTACAATCAACTTCTATTGGAGTTTGGGTTCTGGTAAAAACTATTGTATTTGAGGACGTGAGTGAATTTTTTGGTGAACCATTAACATTAAAAGACTTATAATCACTTCTTTCAATAATCAATTTCTTAGAAGACTCCTTTGAAATTGAACTATAATAAAGGGTAGGATTAATTTCAGTATTAGTGGAAATTGCTTTTAATAGTTTTTGTATTACACTAGCACTGGCCATGTTTGTGTTGTCTGTTGCCTCTGGAGTATGACCTACCTCAATTTGTGTACCATCCAAGAATAATGTATACGAAGTTTGCCCTGAACTTCCCTCTGTAGTGTGGGTTATGGTAACTGTACCTCCACTAAAATTAGATGATTTATTTGTTATAGAAAAAGTTACATCATCTTTCGAATGATTTATAGCAGCAAAGGATAAAGTACCTATTCCGCTACTCTGAGTCGGAGTCACAACGTAACTGTTAGTAAAA
>JAQWNN010000046.1 GCA_029268555.1 Flavobacteriaceae bacterium | reverse complement strand
ACAAAATAAAGCATTATTCTTTTCACAACCTACAGGAGATATTAATGATACTAATTCTGTCTGCTAGGGGTCAAAAATTTTTCTTAAAATTTAATAGAATTTTCAGAATCATTATGATACTAGTGGGGCATAAATTAAAATACGATTTGAAAAACTTTACCCTTTTTTTTCATTGATTAAGTTCAATAGTCTTTTAAAATAACAAAAAGAATTATTTTTGCCGCATGACACATCAAACAGATCAGTTCAAGAAAGTAATTTCCCATGCCAAAGAGTATGGATTTGTTTTCCCTTCAAGTGAAATATATGAGGGACTCAGTGCCGTATATGATTATGGTCAAAATGGGACAGCATTAAAAAATAACATTCGAGAGTATTGGTGGAAAGCCATGGTCCAACTCAACGAAAATATAGTAGGGATTGATGCTGCGATTCTCATGCACCCAACCACTTGGAAGGCTTCTGGTCATGTGGATGCTTTTAACGACCCTTTGATTGATAATAAAATATCAAAGAAAAGGTATCGTGCTGATATTTTAGTTGAAGACTATGTAGCCAAGATCGAAGCGAAGATTGAAAAGGAAGTCAAAAAAGCCGCCAAGCGTTTTGGAGATGCATTTGATGAAAAAGAATTTCGTATGACCAACTCTAGGGTCATTTCTAATCAAGAAAAAGCAGAAGCCATATTAAAGCGTTTGGGTAGGTCTCTTGAAAAAGAAGATTTATTTGATGTCAAAAGTTTGATAGAGGAATTAGAAATTTCATGCCCAGAGTCAGGTTCAAGAGAATGGACTGATGTCAAACAATTTAATTTGATGTTTGGCACCAAACTAGGTGCCTCTGCTGATAGCGCCATGGATTTATATTTACGTCCCGAAACTGCACAAGGTATTTTTGTCAATTTTCTGAATGTTCAAAAGACCGGTCGGATGAAGTTACCCTTTGGGATTGCACAAACTGGGAAAGCCTTTAGAAACGAAATTGTAGCTCGACAATTCATCTTTAGAATGCGAGAATTTGAGCAGATGGAAATGCAATTCTTTATTCCACCTGGAACACAACAAGAGTGGTATAAGAAATGGAAAGAAAATCGGATGAAATGGCATTTGGCTTTGGGCATGGGTAAAGAAAACTATCGTTTCCATGATCATGAAAAATTAGCCCACTATGCTGATGCAGCCTCTGATATTGAATTTCAATTCCCATTTGGATTTAAAGAATTAGAAGGTATTCATTCCAGAACAGATTTTGATCTTTCAAGCCATGAAAAATTTACAGGTAAAAAGTTAAGGTATTTTGATCCTGAACTTAATGAAAACTATGTTCCTTATGTGGTGGAAACATCTATAGGACTTGATCGAATGTTTTTAGCTGTTCTTTCGAATGCACTGACAGAGGAAAAATTAGAAGGAGGAGCAACCCGAGTAGTGCTTAAATTTCCTTACGCTCTAGCACCTAATAAAGCAGCAGTTTTACCATTGGTAAAAAAGGATGGCTTACCTGAACTTGCCAGAAGAATAGTTGAAGATCTAAAATGGGATTTCCAAACTATTTACGACGAAAAAGATGCTGTGGGAAGACGCTATCGAAGACAAGATGCCTTGGGAACACCCTACTGTATTACGGTTGACCATCAGAGTCTGGAAGACCAAAGTGTAACCCTAAGAGAGCGAGACACAATGAAGCAAGAACGAATCACCATAGCTGATTTGAAAACGATTATTCAGCAACAAGTAGCTGTTTCTTCTATTCTGAAAAAACTTTAATTTTTTTCTTTTTAGAAAAGAAGTCTAGCATAGCGAATTAGTTTTGCTAACCACTTGGATTTTTTATCTTCGTAAAAAAGCATCTTGAAATTACTTTCATATAACGTTAACGGAATACGTGCGGCACTGAAAAAAGGGTTTGCCTCTTGGTTAGAAGCTACTCAAGCCGATATCATTTGTATCCAAGAAACTAAAGCTATGGAATCTCAAGTAGACACAACTATTTTAGAAGAAATTGGATATCACCATTTTTGGTTTTCTGCCCAAAAAAAAGGCTATAGTGGAGTTGCAGTTTTTTCAAAAGAGAAACCAAAAAAAGTCACTTATGGAAGTGGGATAGATCATATGGACTATGAAGGTAGAATTCTCAGAGTTGACTTTGATGAAATTTCCATCATGAGTTTGTATTTGCCCTCTGGAACAAATTCTGCAAGATTGGATTACAAATTTCAATTCATGGATGAATTTCAGGAGTACATTAACCGTCTCAAAAAAGAGCATCCCAATCTCGTTATTTGTGGAGACTATAACATATGTCATCAAGCTATTGATATTCATGATCCCATTCGAAATAAAAATGTATCTGGATTTTTACCAGAAGAGAGGGAATGGCTTGATAATTTTATAAATTCTGGTTTTATAGACTCATTTCGCCACCTGAATCCAAAACCAAATCAATACTCTTGGTGGAGTTATCGTGCAAATGCTAGAAATAATAATAAAGGCTGGCGTATAGATTATGCTCTCGTGAGTAAAAATCTTGAGAAAAATATTGCACGCTCATTCATTCTACCCGAAGCCAAACATTCTGATCACTGTCCTGTCGGACTAGAACTCAAACTCTAACTCTAACTATGAAATATTCATTACTTGCTGTTTTTTGCATCTTGAATTTTTGCTTTTCAAGCTGTGTCACCACTAAGGTTTTTAATGATCTAGAAGCTAGGTATTCTTTGGTTAAATCTGAGCGCAATGTATTTGAAAATTCACTTGACTCACTTCAACAATCTTGGGATTTTTTGAGTAATGATTTAAGCGAAATTACTTCCGCATATGGCCGTTCTAGAGATAGTATTGCAAATGCTTTGAATGAGTTGAAAGAATGGGAAGAAAAGTATATCCTTTTGAAAGAAAATAGCGAGGATAAAATTCAAAATAGTATTGAAGAAAATAATACGTTACTCAAAGAATAGCTCTTAGAAAAATTGAACTTCAGTCAAGATCTGAACGCGTAGATCAGCTGGAAGAAATCATTCAAAGTCAAAAGCAATTTTTAGATGAACTCAAGCAACGACTTTCAGATGCCTTATTAAATTTCGAAGACAAGGGACTCACAGTAGAGCAAAGAAGCGGTAAAGTATATGTCTCTATGGAAAATAAACTCTTATTTAAATCTGGACGTTGGGACATTGAACCTCAGGGGGAACAAGCCTTAAATGAATTAGCATCTGTTTTAGCAGAAAACCCTGATATATCAATTTTAATTGAAGGACATACTGACAATGTACCTTTTTTTCCTAAAGGACAATTGGAATCCAACTGGGACCTTTCTACAAAAAGAGCTACAGCAGTGGTTAATATTCTTCTTAATAATAATCAAATACTTCCAGAAAATCTTACAGCTGCTGGAAGAAGTGAGTATATGCCAATAGCTCCAAATAGTTCTGCAGGTGGAAGAGCTGCAAATCGTAGGATTGAGGTGGTTTTAAGTCCATCACTTGACGAAATTACATCACTATTAGAAACTAATTGATGGAATATAATTTTTTACCAGGAACACAAACTAAGGTCAGTAAAATTTGTTTAGGAACAATGACCTGGGGTAGACAAAATACGGAACAAGAAGCACACGATCAAATGGATTATGCCTACGAACAAGGGATTAATTTTTTTGATACAGCTGAGTTGTATCCCATTCCTCCTAGACAAGAAGAACAAGGAGATACAGAACGTTTTATAGGCACTTGGTTTAAAAAAACAGGACTCAGAGATAAAATTGTCTTGGCTTCAAAAATTGCTGGACCAGCAGCTTTTACGAAGCATATTCGAACAGATAAAGGCTATAGCAAGCAAACCATCGATATAGCTATCGAAAAAAATCTGAAAAGACTGCAAACCGATTACATAGATTTATATCAACTGCATTGGCCTGAACGTCCAACAAATTATTTTGGAAAAAGAGGATATAATTTTAAACGAGGAGATTTATGGAAAGAAAATTTTGAGGAGATCTTAGATGCACTAAATTCACATGTAAAAAAAGGAAATATCCGTTATGTAGGTCTTTCAAACGAAACCCCATGGGGAACTATGGGTTTTTTAAGAGCTTCAAATGCAAATCGTCCTCGAGCAAGAACAATTCAAAATCCTTACTCTTTACTAAATAGAACCTTTGAGGTTGGTAATGCTGAAGTTTGTCACCGGGAAAACGTCGGTCTTTTGGCTTATTCACCCCTTGCTTTTGGAGTTCTTTCAGGGAAATACAGAGGTGGACAAAAACCAGAACAGGCAAGGCTAACTCTTTTTCCTCATTATGACCGGTATAGCTCAGATCCTTGCAGAAGTGCAGTTGAATTATATCATGGGTTAGCGGAAAGAAATGGACTAACACTTACGCAACTTTCTTTGGCTTTTGTAAATGATCGTCCTTTTGTGACGAGTAATATCATTGGGGCTACAACCCTCTTACAACTTGAGGAGAATATTGGTACAGCTCGGATCCGATTAAATGATGAAGTATTAGAAGCCATAAATTCAATTCACGAAACCATTCCCAGTCCTTCAACTTAAAATTAGAAACTATTTTAACTAAGTTTGAATTGCTGAGATTAGCTTTTTAGTGTATTTATTTTTTGGTCTGCTATACATTGCATCAGCCTCTTGAAGTTCAACCAGTCTCCCTTTTTGCATTACCATTATACGATCAGACATATACTTTACTACTGCTAAATCATGTGAGATAAATAAATAGCTTAAACCCAATACTTCTTTAAGTTCATTCAGTAAATTCAATATCTGTGCTTGAACAGAAATATCAAGAGCAGCAACACTTTCATCACAAATAAGCAATTCAGGTCTAGTGGCTAATGCTCTTGCGATTACTACTCGTTGTCGTTGCCCTCCAGATAGCTCGTGGGGATAACGACTGCAAAAAGTTGAAGGCAACCCCACTTGCTCCAATAACTTATTCGTTAGTGTATTAAAATCATCCTTAGGATTTTCGGAATAGTACTCCAAAACCTCTCGAATAGCATTTCCAATAGTTTTAAGCGGATGAAGTGAAGCGTAAGGATCTTGAAATACAAATTGTATTTTTTTCCTTATTTCACTCATCATTTTTTTATTCTTCGGGTTAATTTCATTGCCCTTAAAATAAATTTTTCCACCAGAGGGAGGGTCAAGATAAATAATTGCCTTTGCTAGGGTAGATTTACCACAACCGGATTCTCCAACCAAGCCTAAGGTTTCCTTTGGGTAAAGAGAAAAGCTCAAAGGTGCAACTGCTTGAAAAGAACTTGACTTTTGAAATAGACTATATCGACTTTGAAATACTTTTTCAATTTTCTCAACTTCTAAAAGAGGTTTTTGAGCGTACAATTTTTTATGTTGTTTGCTTCTATTTTGTGAACCTTGAGGTTTAGCTATGAATTCACCATCTTGATAATCCTTTAGTGTAGGAAGGGGATAAAGTCTTTTTTCGGTAGAGGGGCGTGCAAAAAGCAAACCTTTTGTATAGGGGGCTATAGGCTTATCAAATAATTTGGTGGCAGTATTTTCTTCAATTATTTTTCCTTTATACATTACCATAACACGATCTGCAAGTTTTTTGACCAATCCAAGATCATGTGAAATAAAAAGGATACTCATATTTCTTTTTTTTTGGAGCACCTTTAATAGTTCAATAATTTCTTTTTGAACAGTAACATCAAGTGCTGTGGTAGGTTCATCTGCAATTAGTAATTGTGGATGGCAAAGCAAAGCCATCGCGATCATTACCCTCTGTTTTTGGCCTCCACTAATCTGATGTGGATAGGAATTAATAATTCGCTCTGGTTCATTGAGTTGAACTTCAAGTAATGCATCTTTAATTTTATCTTTTTGTTTGATTTTAGATAGTTTGGAGTGTTGTTGTAAAACCTCTAAAAGTTGTTTCCCACATTGCATTGAAGGATTCAAGCTAGATTGGGGCTCTTGAAAGACCATTCCAATTTTATTGCCACGTAATTTTTGCCAAATCTTCTTGTCAATGGAAAGTAAAGATTCGTTGTTAAATAAAAGACGATTAGCGATCAACTTTCCTTTTTTGGGCTGAAGTCCGAGTACGGAAAGAGCTAATAGTGACTTTCCGCTTCCAGATTCACCAACTAAAGCCATAATCTCATTCTGGGATAGGCGAATTGAAATTTCTGATAGCAGTGTTTTATCCTCTATCTTAAGAGAAAGATTTTCAATTTCTAATAGTAAAGTTTTAGTACTATTTTTTGATGGACGACCCAGCATAAATAGAGATCAACTTTAAAGGTTCATTTTCTTTAACTCTGACACAGCATGCTTTACTGCACGTGCTGTAAATGCCATATATGTTAAAGAAGGATTTTGAGTTCCAGATGAAGCCATAAATGAACCGTCTGTAATGTAAACATTGGGGACACTGTGAACTTGATTGTACTTGTTCAATATAGAAGTTTTTGGATCATGTCCCATTCGGGCGGTTCCCATTTCGTGAATCCCCTTACCAATGGGTGCATTAGAGTCAAAGACATTAACATCCTTACAGCCAGCGTTCTCCAACATTTCAGCAGCTTGGACTTTCCAGTCTTCTTTCATCTTCTTTTCGTTGTCTTTGAATTCTGCATCAAACACAATCTTAGGTAACCCCCATTGATCAATTTTATCATAATTTAAATACATTCGGTTTTCATGATAAGGTAATACCTCACCAAAGCCACCCATACCTACATTCCATTTTCCAGGGTTAAGCATGGCATTTTTAAATTCAGAACCATAGCTGAACTCTGCGATAGCATCTGACCAATCTCCCCTTCCTGCACCACCTTGATAACCGTAACCTCTCAAAAAATCAACATCTTTTGACTTCCCTCCAACATTTCTAAATCGTGGGATATAAAAACCATTCGGGCGTCTCCCTGTGTAATATTTATCTTCATGTCCATCATAAGAACCAGAGGCTCCACTTCCAAGTTGATGATCCATAATATTGTGTCCCAACTCACCAGAATCATTTCCTAAGCCATTTTGAAAACGATTAGATTTAGAGTTTAACATAATGGCTGTAGAGGCCATTGAAGAGGCACAAATGAAAATAACTTTAGAATTAAATTTTAGGACTTCTTTTGTGATTGCATCAACAACACGAACACCAGTTGCTTTTTGAGTTTTTTCATCGTAAACCACTTCAGTAACAACTGAGTCTGCACGTAGGGTCATATTTCCTGTTTTTTCTGCAGCTGGAAGGGTAGATGAATTTGAACTAAAGTATGAGCCAAAAGGGCATCCACGATCACAACGATTGCGAAACTGACATTGGGTTCTTAGGCCATCAGATTTTACTCCTCTAGTAATATGAGCCACTCGACCAACGGTCATGACTCGATCGCTATAGTTTTTAGCAATAGAAGATTGTAGTTCTTTTTCTACACAATTTAATTCCATTGGAGGTAAGAACTCACTATCAGGAAGTTGTGGAAGGTTTAGTGCCTCACCACTCACTCCAATAAATTTTTCTACATAAGAATACCAAGGTGCTATGTCCTTGTAACGGACTGGCCAATCAATACCGATACCATCTCTTAGATTTGCATTAAAATCGTCATCGCTCCATCTGTAAGTTTGTCTTCCCCAGATCAGTGAGCGCCCTCCTACTTGAGTACCACGTATCCAGTCAAAAGTTTTGTCTTCGTCATAATCATAGATTGAATCATTATTATAGAAATGACGATTTCCTTCATTTACTCCCCATCTTCTTTGCTTATTATATTTCTTTAAGTCTTTTTGAGAGGTTGTTCCACCGTTTTTCATATCCCACGGATCTGAATACATGGTAGGATAATCCTCTAGGTGTTTTACCATTCTACCTCTCTCAAGCACTAAGGTTTTTAATCCACTTTCGCAGAGTTCTTTTGCAGCCCATCCACCGCTTATTCCAGTTCCAACAACAATAGCATCGTAGTCCATAAACTTAAATTTCTTGATTTAAATATAGCAATTTTTACTTGCTAAAACTTATTTTTAATCATCCTTTAATGAGGATTACAATCAACAAGATATAATCTTTTAAAATCCACATAAAGAGGGATGTTTTAGAGAGATATATAAAGTTTTATTTGATTAGGGCAAGTTAGAATTTAATTCTAACGCAAGATCCATATAGCTGTATATGTCTGGCGTAAAAGGATCTCTAGTATTTTCCTTAGGGCCTTTGCTATGTCCAAGTCTAACAAAGATTAAATTTTCTTTAGGAAAAGTAATTACATACTGACCAAGATGTCCACGATTCATAAAGACCTCTTCTCCTTTGTAATTTTTTAGCCACCAACTGTAACCATACTCTGGACTTTTTTCAAAGCGCGGTTTTAATGATTTGGCAATAAAAATAGAATCTAGTAATACTTTCCCATTCCATTTTCCATAATTTTTATACAATTTGGCCATCCTTGCAAAATCACGTGCGTTTGAAGCTATACAGCAGTAAGCTTTTTCAATTCCTTTTTCATTACTGTCTAACTGCCAAAAAGATTCGTGTTCGGCTCCCATGGGGTTCCAAAAGCTATCATAAAGATAGTCCGTCAGTGATTTCCCTGTAGCTTTTAAAATTACCATGCCCAATAATTGCGTTGTTCCACTTTTGTACTCATAGTTTTTACCTGGAATCTCATTTATAGGTTGTTCTAAAATTACCTTTCCTAAATCCTCTACAAAATAGGCAGCTGTTGTGACTGAAAATGGTGAATAGTATGCCTCCTCCCACTTTTGACCAGAAGCCATACTTGCTAAATCTCCAACAGTTAACATAGAGGCAAATTCCCCTATTAACTCTGGAATAAAATCAATCACTGGCTGATCTAAACTTTCAATATACCCATCCATAATTGCCTTACCAAGAAGGGCTGCGACATAACTTTTAGCTATGGAAAAAGAATTACTTTTAGATTCAGTTCCATATCCATCATAATATTTTTCAAAATATATACTATCGTTTTTAATTATCAATAAAGCAACGGTTTCATTTTCAAAATGAATCTTTTCTTGTTTTTTTGATAGAGTTACCTCATTGAATTTTGAATGTAAAGGCCAAGGCTGAGGATTCATTGATGCGGGTAATATTCGATTATCAAAATGACTATAATCAGACAAGAAGGCAGTGGTATGACCCCTAAGATAAATATTGGATACTGCGGTAACTAAATAGTTGTAATCAGAAATATAAAGTAATCCAAATAATACTATTAGAACTAAACTCAAGGTCTGTAGAATTTTTTTCATTGCCAATTAATTTATTTTTAATCTTAAGGTAAGTTATATGACAAATCTAATATTTTTTGAAAGGATTGCCCTATTTTCTTAACCCTCTCTTTTTTAACCATCCAAGAGTAGATTTATAAAAATAAGTTTGAGTGTTTGAATATGTAGCCATAAAAACTATTAATTATTTAATTTAAGTTGTAAATCTTTTTCAAAAAGGTATTTTCGAATTTCAAAAAAACTTATATTCAATGA
>JAQWNN010000045.1 GCA_029268555.1 Flavobacteriaceae bacterium | reverse complement strand
TTCTTTCTGATAAAGAGAGAGTTAACGAGATAGCAGAAATGTTGTCAGGAGATAAATCAAATAAATCTGCTCATGAACTTGCAAGTGAATTATTGAATTAAACTATATTTACAATACAATGGAAAATAATATTTTAAAAGGTAAAAAGGGAATTATATTCGGTGCTTTAGATAATAGTTCTATTGCTTGGAAGACAGCTGAAAGTGTATACAATGAAGGAGGTGAATTTGTTTTAACAAATGCTCCTGTTTCTATTAGAATGGGATCAATTAACGAATTGGCTGAAAAGACAAAATCAGATGTAGTTCCAGCAGATGCAACTAGTCTTGAGGATCTTGAAAATTTGATTAATGTAGCAACAGAAAAATTTGGTAAGCTTGATTTTATTCTTCATTCTATTGGTATGTCAGTTAATGTTAGAAAAGGTAGGGAGTATACAGACTTAAATTACGACTGGCTAACTAAAGGTTGGGATGTTTCTGCTGTTTCTTTTCATAAATTAATGCAATCTCTTTTTAAATTGGATGCAATGAATCAATGGGGTAGTATAGTCGCACTTACCTATATTGCAGCTCAACGAGCTTTCCCAAACTACAATGATATGGCTGACAATAAAGCTTATTTAGAGTCAATTGCACGCAGCTTTGGATACTTCTTTGGTAAGGATAAAAAAGTACGAGTTAATACCATATCCCAGTCTCCAACGCTCACAACTGCTGGAAAAGGAGTTGCAGGATTAGATGGATTTTTAAATTATGCTGATAAAATGTCTCCATTAGGGAATGCGACTGCAAAGGAATGCGCCGATTACACTGTATCTCTTTTTTCTGATTACACTCGAAAGGTTACCCTTCAAAATCTATTTCACGATGGTGGGTTTTCAAATGTTGGAGTTAGCCAGGAAGTTATTGACGCAATAAGTTCAAAATCCTAACTTATTTTAGAGGATGTATTGAGATGTCAATAGAACAGAAGAGAGTTAAAAAAGTAATTAAAGGGCTTCCAAAAAAAAGCCGCTTTAGATTTTTCCTTTTTTTTATCTTGATTTCCTTTTGCTTTTGGACAACTACAAAGCTATCAAAAAAATATCAACTTGTACAGCCTTTTCTTGTAAATTGGATTGATATTCCTAAAGGAGTTGTTTTAAATAATGAACACATTGAAATAAATTTAACTCTTAATACTAGTGGAATTGAAATTCTTTGGTATCGTTTATTCAAACGTGAATTAGAAGTCTCTTTAAAAGAAGTTAATTTTAGTTTTCCAAATAAACTTTTAAACTTTGAAGATCAATTTTTTAATATCCAAAAACAGCTATTTAATGAGAGTGAATTGATACAAATTAGCCCTTCGGTATTTTCTCTCCAATACAGTAAAATGAGCTCAAAAAGGGTATATATTGAACCTCAATCAACAATCAAATTAAGACCTGGTTATTTAGGTGAAGAGGAAATTAGGGCTATCCCTGATAGTGTTTTGGTTTAT
Source organism: Flavobacteriaceae bacterium (assembly GCA_029268555.1). GTDB lineage: Bacteria > Bacteroidota > Bacteroidia > Flavobacteriales > Flavobacteriaceae > MS024-2A. The sequence continues at coordinate 15,818 of JAQWNN010000045.1, read as the reverse complement.
GGATCTGAAACCATATTGGATACTCTTATAAAAATTCAGACACTCGAATTTAATGCCTCAGATATACATCAAACCATAGATCAAAATATTGGTTTAAAACCCTTGATTGGACTTCAATACAATAAAAAACAAACTCGTTTATATTGGCCTGTTTTACAGTATACAGAGAAATATTTTAAAATTCCTATTGAAGTAATTCACCTTCCTAATGATGTAAAAGTTAAATTATTTCCTAAGTATGTCTCACTTCGTGCGACACTACCACTTTCATTTATTAAAGAGGTAGAAGCATCTGATTTTTTTATTGCTGTGGATTATAATGATATTTTGAAAGACAAACCTTCAGTTCTTAATTTGGAGCTATTAGAAAAGCCCTCTTCAGTCAAGAAAATCATCTTGCAACCAGAAGTAGTAAATTATCTAATTAGAAGATGAAGATTATTGGACTTACTGGTGGTATTGGGAGTGGAAAATCAACCTTATTAAAATTTATTCAACAAAATGGAATTCCTTGTTTTGAGTCAGATAAGGTTGGAAAAGAATTATTAGATACTCAACTAAAAAAAGATGTAATTAACAGTTTTGGCTCATTTCTTTATGAAACGGGAAAATTAGACAGGAATAAACTTGCTGAGCTTGTCTTCAATGATTCAGGTGCTCTAAATAAATTAAATAATATTGTGCATCCTGCGGTTGGTCGAGTATTCGAAAAGTTTAAAGTAAAAAAAAGAGATAATCCAATAATAATAAAAGAATCAGCAATTTTATTTGAAACGGGGATTTATAAAAATTGTGATTTGGTTATTTTGATTTGTGCACCCCTAGAAGATAGGATATTAAGAGTTATACATCGAGATGGTTCAAATAGAGAAGCTGTTCTCAAAAGAATTGTAAAACAATGGGATGATATTAAGAAAAGGCCTTTGGCTAATTTTATAATTGAAAATAATAAACTTGAAATAGCTAAATATCAGCTCGAGAAAATCCTTACAAAACTTTTAATTCATTAAAATCATTAAGATACAAATACCTTTTATTGATAAAAAATATGAAATTTGTTGTAAAATAGATTAAAATTTTTTTTTGGAGTCTTAAATTGTAATTAAATATTTGAATGAAAAAAAACTTATTTATTTCTCTAGTCATTTTCATGATTGCCTCTATTCTTAGTATAGTTGTACTTCAAGGTTATTGGATTTACTCTGCATGGGAAGATAAAGAGGAGGAATTTTCATTGGCTGTCCAACAATCACTTCAATTAGCTGCTGATGAAATTCAGGAACGTGAATTATCAGATTATATTCAGGCTTATGAAAACTTAATTGATTCTTTAGATTCACCAGATAATGCAAGCTTTGCTAATGTATTTCTTTTTTTAGATGAAGATAAACCAAATAATCTTTTATCTTATTACGCTTATGGTATTCTTGAAGAAGATTATAAAATCACTCCATATTTAGACCCTAAACTCGGTGATACAATTGAAGAAGTTATGGATGTGAAGCAAGTAAAAAATACCACCATAATTAATAAAAACGATATTTTTGATAGAGAAAATAATATTGTTGCATCCATAGAGAAAATAAAAACTATCGAACGAATGAATGTTGCTAATCAAAGAATTCGTAATACATTCAAAGATTATACAACAAATACACCAATTCACAAACGAATTAATGCTCAGGAACTTGACTTTGTTTTGAAGCGACATTTTGATTCTAAAAAAATTATTACTCCTTATGAGTTCGGCATCTATGATGAGGGCCTTTCAACTAAAATAAAATCAAATAATTATGTAGAGGAGCAACAAGGTTATCGTTATTCTACTCCCATATTTGGAGATCAAGATGGTGTAAGAGGTTATAAATTAGTTGTCTCCTTTCCGGAAAAAGATAAATATGTGTTTTCTTCAATTATTGGTTTAGGTGGTTTGACATTATTCTTAACTATTTTTGTAGCTTTTGTTTCTGCCAGCGCTCTTTATCAAATCATTCAACAGAAAAAGATATCAGAAATCAAAACTGATTTTATCAACAATATGTCGCATGAATTCAAAACACCAATTGCTACAATCAATTTAGCATTAGATGCAATTTCAAACCCCAAGTCTATATTGATTCCTGAAAAGATTGAACGTTATGTAGTTATGATTCGTGAAGAAAATAACCGAATGCTTACACAAGTTGAAAATGTCTTAAGGATTTCTCAACTGGAACGCAGTAGCGATCCTTTGAAGAAAACCAAAGTTAATTTGCATTTAATTATTGAAGAAGCAGTTGGACATATTGAATTAATATTGGCAGATAAATTTGGAACACTCACCAAGAAGTATAATGCAAGCAAGACAGATGTTTATGGAAATAGAAGTCATTTAGTTAATGTTATTGTAAACCTATTAGATAATGCTTTAAAGTATTGTGAAAATACTCCAAAAATTATTTTGGAAACCACTAGTGACGAAAATTACTTCATCTTAACCATAAAGGATAATGGGATTGGGATGAATCCCTCGACTCAGAAGAAGATTTTTGATAAGTTTTACAGAGAAACTTCAGGTAATATTCACAATGTTAAAGGACATGGTCTAGGTTTGGCATATGTGAAAAAAATAGTTGATTTCCATAAAGGAGAAATCAAATTAATAAGTAAAGAAGATGAGGGAACGATTTTCAGTATATCACTCCCAATCGATCAAAAAATTTAAAATGCCTCAAACCTAGAATTATGAAAAGAAATAATAAAAAAATTTTAATTGTTGAAGATGATATTAATTTTGGGAATATTTTAAAAGAATATTTAAGTCTCAATGATTTTAATATTATCCTAGCCAAAAACGGAATCGAAGGATTTGAAAAATTCAAAAAAGAAGAATTTGATCTCTGTATTTTAGATGTAATGATGCCCTATAAAGATGGGTTTACACTTGCAAAGGAGATTCGAGAAGTTAATGAATTAGTTCCTATCTTCTTTTTGTCAGCAAAACACCTAAAAGAAGATTTGCTTAAAGGATTTAGATTAGGTGCAGATGACTACCTTACAAAACCTTTTGATTCAGATGTATTGCTTGCAAAAATCAAAGCAATTTTGAATAGAAGTTCTAGCGCAGTAATCCCGTCTAATGACACCTTTGAATTCACATTCAGTGATTTTTATTTTAATTCAAAGCTTCGTTTTCTAACCTTTAAGAGTCAAAAATCTATTAAATTGTCCCCAAAAGAAAATCAACTATTACGTCTCTTAGTTATTTACATTAATGATTTACTTCCTCGAGAAATAGCCCTAAGTAAGATATGGAGAGATGATAATTATTTCACATCTCGGAGTATGGATGTATATATTGCAAAACTACGAAAGTACTTAAGTGTGGACGAAAAAGTTCAAATTTTAAACATACACGGCGAAGGTTTTCGACTAGTAATTACTTAGTATTCCTCGGGTGAAATGATTCCATTACTTTCTTTAAATGAGTACTATCTAAATGTGTGTAAACCTCTGTTGTGGTTATACTTTCATGACCCATCAGAACTTGGATTGTTCTAAGGTCAGCACCATTTTCAAGTAGGTGAGTGGCAAAAGAATGCCTAAAGGAATGAGGACCAATTTGTTTTTGAATTCCAGTCTCATTAACTAAGCGTTTAATCACAGTAAATATCATTTGTCGTGTCAAAGCTCTTCCATTTCGATTAAGAAAAACTATATCCAGTGAATTTTTGTCAATTTTTTGATGATTTCTGACCTGTTTAATATAAATATTTAGATACTTTTTAGAATGTGTTCCCATAGGCACAAGCCTTTGCTTATTTCCCTTTCCTGTTACTCGAATCATTTCTTCTTTGAAAAATAGATTGGATAAACTTAATTGAGTTAATTCAGATACTCTTATTCCGCTTCCATAAAGTGTTTCCAAGATAGCTCTGTTACGATGCCCTTGAGGATTCCCTAAATCAATAGTATCCATTAAAAGATCAATTTCTTTAAGACTTAATACGTCAGGTAATTTTCTTCCGAGTTTTGGAGTTTCAATAAGATCGGTAGGATTAGTTTTTCTGTAGGATTCAAAAATGAGATAATCAAAAAAACTCCTTAATCCAGCAATTCTACGTGCCTGAGTATGAGGACTCATTACTTTAGCTGTTTCGTAAATGAATTTTTGAATAGTTTCTTTAGAACAATTAAGTGGACCTTCATCGTTATTTATACTATCCAAGAATCCTTGAAAAGTTTTTATGTCATTACTATAATTAGAAATAGAGTTCTCTGATAAGCCACGCTCTATTTGAAGAAACATTTGAAAATCTGAGACGGCTTGTACCCAATTCACAACTTAGCTTTTAGGGGAATCAATTGAATTTATATACTTTTACTAAAATAATAAAAATGAAGATTAGTATCATTAATGGCCCAAATTTAAATCTATTGGGTAAAAGAGAACCTTCAATTTATGGAAGTCAAACTTTTGAAGACTATTTTATTTCCCTTCAGCAAAAATATTCTGATGTTGATTTTGATTATTTTCAGTCTAATATTGAGGGAGAATTAATCAATCAGCTTCACGAGGTAGGTTTTTCATCAGATGCAATTTTACTCAATGCGGGAGCTTATACTCACACCTCGGTTGGCATTGGAGATGCAATTAAAGGAATTAATTCTCCTGTTATTGAAATTCATATTTCTAATACATTCGCCCGAGAGGATTTCAGGCATACTTCATATATTACTCCAGTAGCAAAAGGCTTGATCATAGGTTTTGGTTTAGACTCCTACCTCTTGGCTGTTGAAAGTATTTTAATTTGATTAAACTTTTTCTAGGAATTATAAAGTAGACCCCTACTCTCATTAAGATCTTAGTCATAATTTTGTATTTTGTAAAAAAATTATTTTATGAAATCCACTGTCTATTCATTTTTAATTGTCTTTATATTTTGTTTTCCTCAAGGAATAAACGCACAACGTAATAAACGAAAAGTAATTCAACAAAAACCTACTGAAGTATCTCTAGACGCTTTTTCTTTCAGGAATGTAGGACCGGCTTTTTTATCTGGACGTATTGCAGACATTGCTATTCATCCTAAAAATGAAAGTATCTGGTATGTGGCAGTAGGTTCTGGAGGTGTTTGGAAAACTCAAAACGCTGGAACCACTTGGACTCCTATATTTGATGATGAATCAACCTACACCACAGGATGTATAACTTTAGATCCCTCCAATCCAGAAATTGTTTGGGTCGGTAGTGGAGAAAATGTTGGTGGACGTCATGTTGCATATGGAGATGGTGTTTACAGAAGTCTTGATGGTGGTAAAAATTGGAAAAATATGGGTCTCAAAAAATCAGAACATATTTCTGAAATTATTGTACATCCCCATAATTCTGATATAGTTTGGGTTGCTTCTCAGGGTCCCCTTTGGTCTAAAGGCGGAGAAAGAGGACTTTACAAGACTACTAATGGGGGTATTTCTTGGAGCAGAGTTCTAGGAAACAATGAATGGACGGGAGTTACTGACATTATGATTGACCCCAGAGATTCGAATATACTTTATGCAGCAACTTGGGATAGACATCGAACTGTTGCAGCCCTTATGGGTGGTGGGCCAGGTACTGCCATTTATAGATCAGACGACGGCGGTGATACTTGGAAAATATTAAAAAATGGTTTACCTAATAATCCTGATTCAAATGGAGATGGTATAATTGATGAAGAAGATTTACCTTCTTCGAATATGGGAAAAATAGGTCTTGCAATTTCTCCCCAGAACCCTGATGTAATATATGCAGCAATTGAATTAGATCGTACTAAAGGAGGGGTCTATCGTTCAGAAGATAGAGGTGAAACATGGGATAAAATGTCAGATACTGTATCAGGTGGAACAGGCCCTCATTATTATCAAGAACTTTATGCAAGCCCTCATAAATTTGATCGTTTATATTTAATGAATGTTCGAGTTTTAACATCTGAAGATGGGGGAAAAACTTTTGTTCAGCTAAAAGAAAAAAACAAACACTCTGACAATCATGCCATAGTATTTAAAAAGGATGATCCAAACTATATTATGATTGGAACTGATGCTGGAATTTATGAAAGTTTTGATTTAGCTGAAACATGGAGATATATCAAGAATTTACCACTTACTCAATTCTATAAAGTAGCAGTCAATAATGCAGAACCATTTTACCATATTTTTGGAGGAACACAAGATAATGGTTCAGCAGGGGGCCCCTCAGCTACAGATGAGCGAGAGGGTATTGCAAATAAGCATTGGTATAAAACATTATTTGCTGATGGTCACCAGTCTGCAACAGACCCTGTCTACAGTGATATTATCTATGCTGAAACTCAACAGGGAGGTTTATATCGAATTGATTTAACTACTGGCGAGCAAGTTTCTATTCAACCCAAAGCTAAAGAAGGTGAGCCGCACGAAAGATTTAATTAGGATGCTCCTATTTTAGTAAGTCCCCATGATCCTTCACGACTGTACTTTGCATCTTATCGAGTTTGGAAATCAGAAAGCAGAGGCGACGATTGGGAAGTTATTTCTGGTGATTTAACTAGAAATGAAGACCGTATTACCCTACCTATCATGGGACGCCAACAGAGCTGGGATAATTCTTGGGATGTAGGGGCTATGTCGAATTACAACACAATTACTTCACTTGCAGAATCTCCTGTTCAAGAGGGTTTAATATACGCAGGGACTGATGATGGATTTATTCAAGTAACTGAAAATGGAGGTGATAGTTGGAGGAAAATTCCAGTGACAAGTTTAGGATTACCTGAACGCTCATTTATAAATGATATTAAGGCAGATTTATTTGATTCCAATATAGTCTATGTGGCTCTAGATAATCATAAGGAGGGGGATTACAGTCCTTATTTATTTAAAAGTATAGATAGAGGAATTTCATGGAAATCAATTAGCTCCAATATTCCTGATCGTACTTTGGTTTGGCGTATGGTTCAGGATCCTATCAAGGAAAATCTTCTTTTTGTAGCTACTGAGTATGGTGTTTATACTTCTTTAAATGGTGGAGCATCTTGGCAAAAACTGCCTGGTACCCCCACAATTTCCTTTAGAGACCTAACCATTCAAAAACGAGAAAATGATTTGGTTGCAGCTTCTTTTGGACGAGGATTCTATGTGCTTGACGACTATAGTGCATTAAGAGAATTCACCACTGATAATTTGAGCAGAAAAGGAAAATTATTTCAACCAAGACCTGCCAAATGGTTTGTTCAGCGAAGCAATATAGGTAATACTGGAGCAGATTATTACTTTGCTAAAAACCCAGGATACGGTGCTGTATTTACTTATCATCTTTCTAACGATTATAAAACTCAAAAGCTATTACGTCAAGAAAAAGAGCGAAAGCTAAATAAGGCTAAAAAAGATATTCCTTTTCCAGGTTGGGATAAACTAGATGTTGAAAAACAAGAAATTCCAGCTCAAGTAATTTTAACAATAGAAGATAAAGATGGCAATATTATTAATAAAATTAAACAGAATGCATCAAAAGGAAGTCATAGAATAGCTTGGGATTTACAACATTATAATCCATTTGCAATTTCTATGAGCGGGAGGTCAGAATATGGTGGAGGTGCTTTAGTCACACCTGGAACTTACAAAGCTTCACTTCATCTTGAAGAAGATGGAAAGATTTTTAAATTGGATGGTCCATTATCTTTTGAGGTAAAACCAATCAGAAAAGGTATTTTAAAAGGGGCAAGCTATCCTGAATACAATGAGTTTCGAGTTGAGTTAACGGAATTAATTATTGAAATAAGTAAGGTAGAAGATCAATTTACACAAAGTAAAAAAAAGTATAATGCACTACAAAATTCACTTCAACGAAGTAGTATTGCTCCAGGTGTTTTAGAACCAAAGTTAAGAGAGCTTAAAGCTGCGATTACATCAACTGACCAGATGATGAATGGAAGCTCCTCTCGAAGTGATATTGGTGAACGAAATCCATCTGGTATTCAAAATTATTTATATGGAGCCTTTAGTGGAATGGATAGTTCATATGGTCCTACAGGATTGCATAAAAAAAGTCTATCAACAGCTAAAAGTATGCTTATTAAGGCTAAAGAGATGGTAAGTAAGATAACTAATTCAATGATACCTCCAATCGAAAAGGAACTTAAAGAATCAGGTGCTCCATATATTGCGAATTAAGCATATTTAAAATTTATGGCTTAGGAAGGATTGGAGAAAGCTCAAAACACTCCAAATGAAAATAAGGTATCGCCGCTAACAGATGATCAAATATATCTGAAGAAATATGTTCGTAGTTGACCCATATTTTATCTTTACTAAAGGCGTAAATTTCCAGTGGAATCCCTTGCGCTGTAGGAGCTAACTGACGGCACATAATTGTCATTTTTTGATTGATTTGTTCATGAGTTTGTAAATACATTTGGGCATACTCTCTAAATAATCCTAGATTGGTGAAATTCCTTCCATTAATAAGTAAACTTTTATCTATTTTTTCTGCTGAATTTGCTATTTTAATTTCCTTTTCTCTTTTAACAATAAATGACGAAATACGATCAATTTTTTTTAAATCAGAAATCTCATCAGTTACCAAAAAACGAATACTAGTAGTTTTGATAAGCAACGATTTTTTTATTCTTCTTCCAGGTGATTCATCCATCCCTCTCCAATTTATAAATGAATCTGAAATTAATTTGTAAGTGGGGATAGAAGTAATTGTTTTATCAAAATTTTGAACCCGAACAGTGGATAAACTTATTGATATTACATCTCCATCAGCATTGCTATTTGGCATACTAATCCAGTCTCCAATTCTTACGGTATCATTAACAGTGATTTGAACACTTGCAACAAAACCAAGTATGGTATCTTTGAAAACAAATAGAAGAACTGCAGAAAGAGCTCCAAGTGTAGTCAAAAATGAACCAATATCTTTACCAGTGAGAACGGATAAAATTAAAATTCCTCCTACAAACCATAGAAAAATCATAAACACCTGAACATAACTATCAAGGGGCTTATCCTTGAATGAAGCTAAAGTTTTTAAATAATCATTTACCGATTTTAATATTGCTCTAATTAATGCGATGATAATAACAATAAGTAGGGCTTCAGCTATATTTTGTATAAATGAAGCCAAATTTTCACTGAAACCATAAAAGAGGATTGGTATAGTTTTATAGTATAGAAATAATACAGGTATGTTTGAAAGTATTTTTGGGACTTTATTCTTTATAAGTTTATCATCAAATTTCGATTTTGTTTTAGCTGAAATTTGAATAAAAAAACTCATAATTATTTTTCGAGTTATCCAAAAAGTAATTCCTCCTAGAATTAAAATCAGACTCAAAAGAATGACAAAAGTTGTACTTTCAGACCAAAATTCCGAGATGCCGCTTTGATTAATTAATTTTGATATAAAAGATTTAAATTCTAAAATATTCATAAGTTTAAATTTTAGCTAAAATTACATTATTTAAATAAATACTGTTGAGTCAATGTGTTTGATAAACTAAAAATTTCAATCATTAATCTCGGTTACGGATTTAACTTATAAAAGTTTACTTTTTGTTTTAGAGAATTGAGGTAGTTTATTAACGATTGATTAAATTCATAAATCGAATAAGTTATTAATGTCTTAATTAGCCGCGAATAATTTTATTTTAACTTTTGTCAAAAATAATTTTATTTCCAATATTAGATATAGCTTTAGCCAATTCAATAAAATCTTGTTCATTGGTTTCTGGATTCATAAGCACAGTTCTTAAAAATCTTTTTCCCTGAAATTCACAAGAGGTAATATAAAATTCTCCACTGTTTATCAATTCGTAACGTAATGCCAACTGATTTTGATCGCTAAGTTGATTCGGTCGAAATTGAAAGCATAAGATATTGGACTCAGGTGGATAAGGGCAATTAAAGTCTTTTAATGAACTTAAATGTGTATATAGATTACGTGCTTTCTGAAAACTATTTTCAATGAACTGGATCATGGCTTGTTCTCCCCTTAGTGCAAAGCTCCAAAAGAGTTTTGTTCCCAAAGCAGACTTGGTACATTCCACAGTAAATGGCATAGAGTCCATCCCAATAACTTCATTTTCATGAAAAACATAACTTCCTTTCTGTCGAAAGGCATTTCTTTGATGTTCTTGATTTTTAAAAAGTACAGCGGTACAAAGAGCCGGTACTTGAAGCATTTTATGTGCATCCCAGATAATAGAATCTGCTTTTTCAATACCAGCAACTTTTTCTTTTTCTTTATCAGAAAGTAAAGCTACTGCACCGTGTGCGCCATCGACATGAAACCATAAGTTGTTTTTTTCACAAAATGTTGCCATCTCTTCGATGGGATCAAAAAGTCCAGAAGAAGTAGCACATGCATTAGCTACTACTGCCATTACACGTTTATTTTGACTTTTAACCTCCTTAAAAACTCGTTCTAAATGAGAAGTAAGAATAATCTCATTTGAATCTACTGGAACTGGTACAAAGGCTTTTTTCCCCATCCCCATAATGGACAGTGCTCTTGAAATTGAATAATGAGCTGATGCAGGGCCAATCACCACAAGATCATTAGGATTGCCCTCAGTCCATGCCTCCGGCACAAGCTTAGCTCGGGCTGCAGATAAGGCAGTAAGATTTGCAATAGACCCTCCGTGCGTGAGTATACCACTTCCATTTTGAGGGTATTCACTAAAATCAGATAGGTCGCTACCTTTAAACCAACCTAATTTTGAAAGCATCCAATTTATCATAAACCCTTCAAGGGCTGCCCCAGCTGGGCCCATTTCATATAATGAACTTGGGTTGTTGATTGTCCCATGAATCCAGTCAGGGATGCCAGAAAGATCTTGGGGTACAGCAACTTGATGGCCCATGTATTTTGGGTTTTTAAGATGGTTAGTATGATTTAAATAGTTTTTTACAAATTTTTCTAAGTTTTTTATATTTTGAAAACCATTTTTAAAAATGGAATTAAGTTGAAGTTGATCTGCAATGTATTTTGGTTGCTCTTGTTTAAGAACTTGTCCATTTCTTTTTTTACTTTGTTTAAGATAGTTTTCTAATAGAACTGCTATTCGCTTTTTTGTTTCGAGAAAGGGAAATATTGTAGAGGTATTTTCGATATTCGATTTATCAGCTTGGTGCATTTTAATTTACTTTTTCAATAAAAAATTTAACCAATTTTCAGCATTTTTTGTCCAAAAAGAGTGTGTACCTCCTCTACCTAGTCCATAACCATGTCCACCGTCTGAAAAAACATGTAATCCAGATTTTATACCATAACTTTTCAACCCTTTTAAATAAGTAATACTATTTTCAACCGAAACACCATCGTCATCGATTGAATGGATTAGGAGAGCAGGGGGTGTATATTTATTAATATGTAATTCATTTGAAAAATAATCAATATCCTTCTTCGAAGGAGATTTCCCTAAAAGATTTGTTCTTGATCCATGATGGGTAAATTCATCTTGAAAAGAAATTACTGGATAGATCAAGATTGAAAAATCTGGACGAGCAGAATAAATATTTTGGTTAGTGTAGACTTCAGCATCGTAGTGTACTGAAAGTGAAGCAGCCAAATGTCCTCCCGCAGAAAAACCTAAAACCCCAATTTTATTAGGATTAATATTCCATTCATTAGCATTTTTACGAATGATTCGCATTGCTTTTTGAGCATCTTGTAGTGGACCTACGGATTTATCTTTCATGATTCGATCGTCAGGTAATCTTGACTTTAAAACAAAAGCTGAAATCCCAATATTATTAAGCCATTCGGCAATTTGATAACCTTCGTGATCTATGGCTAATATCTTGTAACCACCGCCAGGGCAAATTAAAACAGCCGCACCGTTTGCTTTTTCTTTTGGAGCCAAATACTTTTTAATTGTAGGTTCTACGACTTGATAAACTCTTAAAACATCTGTTTTTGAAGAACCACCTTCTTTGTACTCTTGTACTTTAGATGTTATTATTTGTCCTGGAATTGATGTATTCCAAATAAGAAATTCTTCTTGGGCTAACATTTGATCAATACTTATTAATAAAATTATGATTAGAAGATTTATACTTTTCATTAGAATTTATTTGATTATTTTTAAAGAGACACTCCTTGTTTCCAAGGTATAAAATCATGTTGTTTTAACTGTTCCGCTTTTGTTGTTTTTTCACCACTTGCCACATCAATTATTAATTCTAAAAGGTCATCACCAACCTCTTCTAAGCTTCTTTTTTCTGTAATAATTGTACCACAGTCAAAATCAATTATATCATCCATTTTATCCTTCAAAATACTATTTGTACTCACTTTTATAACCGGAGTAATTGGATTTCCTGTAGGGGTTCCTAACCCCGTTGTAAATAAAATAATATTAGCACCTGAGCCAGCTAAAGCGGTTGTACTCTCTACGTCATTTCCAGGGGTACATAGCAAAGAAACACCATCTTCTTTTGCGTATTCAGCATAATCCAAAACATCTGTAATGGGAGCATTTCCAGATTTTTTTGCTGCACCTGCAGATTTCATCGCATCAGTAATTAAACCGTCATTAATATTTCCCGGTGATGGATTCATGTAAAAGCCTGAACCTACTTCTGCTGCTCTTTTTTCATAGGCTTTCATTAAACCTAAAAACTTACTGCCAAGTACTTCGGTTGTACATCGGTTAACTAATTCTTGTTCCACACCTGCTAACTCTGGAAATTCAGCTAATATTGTTTTACCTCCAATTCCTGAGATTATATCAGATACCTGACCCAAAGTTGGGTTAGCAGTAATACCTGAAAATCCATCTGAACCACCACATTCTAATCCTATAGTAAGTTTAGATAGTGGAGCTGGACTTCTTTTAATCGCATTTGCTTTTTTTATTTCTTGAAATGAGTTTTTAATGATTTTAGATAAAAAAGCATCAACAGTTCCTTCTGTTTGTTGATTGTAAATCAATACGGGTTTTTCGCTTTTTAATTGAGAGCTTGAAAGCGCATCTTTAAAAACGTCAATCTCAAGATGTTGGCATCCTAAACTTAAAACAGTTGCACCAGCTACATTAGGATTTTTTACATATCCTGCTAGCAATCTTGCTAAGGACTGCGCATCTTGTCGTGTACCTCCACAGCCTCCTTGATGATTTAGAAAACGAACTTTAATATTTTCAAAATGACTTGATTTTGGAGGAATATTTTTTTTATATAATACTTCAGAATTTTTTCCCGATACCAATTGACTTAACAACTCCTGTAAAGGTTCTTTTTCTGGAGGATTAAATTCTTTTTCAAAAATTGCTTTTAAGGTCTCTATATTTCTGTTTTCACAAAATACTAAAGGAAAAAATAACCAAATATTGTCAGTACCTACTTGCCCATCTGCACGATGATAGCCTTTAAAAGTTTGATTATGCCATTTCGTTTTATTTGGAGGTGTCCACTCCCAAGAGGCTGTTTTTCCTTTAACTTCTTGAATTTTATGTTTTATGTTTTCAGTAGTTAAAAGTCCTCCCCTTGGTATGTGCTTAATAGCTTCACCAACTAAAACACCATACATATAAACTGCGTCTTTAGGTTTAAAATCTTTACAGGCAAATTTGTGTTTTATAGCAATTTCATTATTTAATTTAAATGAAGTGTTACCAAGCTTCACTTCATGGCCCTTATCAAGATTATCAAGTGCAACCGCAATATTATCTGTAGGATTAATTTTCAGGATGGATGATTTAGGATTCATAATCTCTTTCAAATAATTAAAAACCAAATTGTTGAGGAAGCCATAGCGTAATTTTTGGGAAAAAAGTAATTAGCATGAGTGCAAAGATCATTGCTATAAAAAGTGGTAGCAGAGGTTTGATAATCTCCTCAATACTTGTTTTCGCAATCCCAATACCTACAAATAATACAGATCCAACTGGTGGGGTACACAATCCAATACAAAGATTGAGGACCATAATGATTCCGAATTGAATAGGATCGATACCGATAGACTTAACTACGGGTAGAAATATCGGAGTAAAAATTAATACTGCAGGGGTCATATCCATAAAAACTCCTACAAAAAGAAGTAATAAGTTAATAATGATAAGTATTACAACTCTATTATCACTAATACTAAGAAGTATATCACTCATGTTTTGAGGAATATTTTCATAAGACATGATCCATGACATACTCATCGAGGCTGCAATTAAAAGCATGACCACAGCACTTGTTTTTGCAGATTCTAATAAAATTTTTGGAAGGTTTTTCATTCCAATTTCTTTATATGCTATTCCCAAGATTAGGGTGTACAGAACAGCTATAGCAGAGGCTTCAGTTGCAGTGAAATATCCAGCTACAATACCTCCAATAACAATTACTAGAAGAAGTAAACTAGGAAAGGCAACAATAAATGTTTTGAATATTTGGGAAATACTACTGCGTTTATATGTAGGATATCCCTTTCGCTTCGCCCATATTGCAGCTACAATCATTAAGAAAAGTCCTATGAGAACTCCTGGGATATATCCAGCAAGGAAAAGTGCTGCGATGGAAACCCCTCCACTGGCCAAGGAATAAACGATCAATACATTACTTGGAGGAATCACCAAACCGATGGTCGCTGAGGTGATATTCACTGCTGCTCCGTATTCTTTGTCATACCCTTCTTTTTCCATTTTGGGACCGAGTATACTCCCCATAGCTGAGGCAGATGCCATAGCTGATCCTGCAATAGCACCCATTAGCATGGCAGATATAATATTGATGAGAGCCAAGCCTCCTGGTAATGAACCCACTAAGGTTTTGGCAAAACGGATTAAGCGATCTGCTATACCTCCATTGGTCATCAGTTGACCTGAAAGTATAAAAAAAGGTATGGCTAAAAGTGCAAAACTATCCAGTCCCGTCGCCATGCGTTGTGCAATTGTAGTGACTGCTGCAAGGCTTGGGATGGAGACCAAAATTGTAAGTAATGATGAAATTGCAATACTCCAAGCTATAGGGGTACCTATGGCTATAAAAAACATAAAACTGATTACTAGTATAAAAACTGATAAAAACTCCATAAAATCTTATTTCTTGCTTTGAGTGAGTTTATAAAAAATAATCAAAAGTCCGCTTACTGGTAGGATAGCGTAAACAATAGCTAATGGTATTTTTAGTGAAGGTGAATATTGCTCAAGGTTGGTTGTGATGTAAACCAAACGGCATCCGCCAATCAACATTCCAAAAAAAGCAAAGCCAAGTACTGAAATTGAAATAAAACTTGAAATGAGTTTTTGTAATTTTTCAGAAAACTTTTTTGCGAAAAAATTGATAGCAACATGCTCATTTTTTCCAGTAACATAAGCAGCACCAAGTATACCCAGCCAAATCATTAAATATCGCGCCAACTCATCCGTAAATGAGCTTGGACTATTCGTGAAAAAACGAGTGAATACTTGCCATAGCACATTGACAACCATAATTCCTAAGATGGCGATTAAAAAACTTTCAACTAATCTGTCTACGAAAATTCTGCTATTTTTCATTTTGAATTCGCTCAATTAATTCTTCAATTTCTGGATCTTGTTTAAAGGATTCAAACATGGGCAAGGTAGCTTCTTGAAAAGCTACTTTTTCAGGATAGCTTACTACTACACCAGCATCAATAACAGCCTTTAAAGATTCATTTTCAGATTTAATCCATAATTCTCTCTGATAGGGTACAGATAGATCTATAGCTTGTTGCAGCCCTTGCTGTTCTTGTAAACTCATTCGATTCCAGAGATGAGTACTGACTAAAAGGATATCCGGAATCATGGTGTGTTCGTCTACTATGTAATATTTACAAACCTCATAATGTCTAGAGAGAT
>JAQWNN010000044.1 GCA_029268555.1 Flavobacteriaceae bacterium | reverse complement strand
GAATTTTGAATGTAAAGGCCAAGGCTGAGGATTCAATGATGCGGGTAATATTCGATTGTCAAAATGATTATAATCAGACAAGAAGGCAGTGGTATGACCCCTAAGATAAATATTGGATACTGCGGTAATTAAATAGTTGTAATCAGAAATATAGAGTAATCCAAATAATACTATTAGAACTAAACTCAAGGTCTGTAGAATTTTTTTCATTGCCAATTAATTTATTTTTAATTTTAAGGTAAATTATATGACAAATCTAATATTTTTTGAAAGGATTGCCCCTATTTTCTTAACTCTCTCTTTTTTTAACCATCCAAGAGTAGATTTATAAAAATAAGTTTGAGGGTTTGAATATGTAGCAATAAAAACTATTAATTATTTAATTTAAGTTGTAAATCTTTTTCAAAAAGGTATTTTCGAATTTCAAAAAAACTTATATTCAATGATTAATATTGGATATAAATTAATTCAAAATGAAAAACTTCAAGTGGGAAGGTGTAATGCCTGCAATCACAACCCAATTCAGCAAAAATTATCAGCTTGATATCAATGCTTATAAAACGAATTTAGGTGCTCAATTAAGTGCTGGAGTTCATGGGATTATTTTAGGAGGAACATTAGGGGAGGCAAGCACAATCTCAACCGCTGAAAGGAGTTTGTTGTTAAAGACAACTATTGAGCAAGTAGAAGATAAGATTCCTGTAATAATGAATATAGCAGAACAAGCAACGGCTGATGCAGTTCATCTAGCTCAACAGGCTGAAGAAGAAGGAGCGAGTGGCCTAATGTTACTTCCCCCGATGCGGTACAAAGCTACTGACTTTGAAACGATTACTTATTTTTCTTCTGTCTCAGAGAGTACCTCTCTACCGATTATGATCTACAATAATCCAATAGATTATAAAATCGAAGTCACTCTTGAAATGTTTGAACAGCTCTCAAAACACAAAAATATCAATGCAGTCAAAGAATCAACTCGGGACACGACTAACATAACCAGAATGATCAATCGCTTTGGCGATAGATTTAAAATTCTTTGCGGTGTAGACACTATAGCGATTGAATGCTTGATGATGGGTGCAACAGGTTGGGTTGCTGGTTTAGTAGATGCATTTCCAGAAGAAACAGTCGCAATTTATACTTATTGTAAATTAGGTCAATGGGAAAAAGCACGTAAGGTATTCCGTTGGTTTTTACCACTTTTAGAATTGGATATTTCTCCTCAATTAGTTCAAAATATCAAGTTATGTGAAGTTGCAACAGGTCTTGGAACTGGATACGTGCGACCCCCAAGATTATCTCTTACAGGAAAAGCAAATGAGGCTGTGGAAAATATCATTAAAAAAGCTTTGAAGACACGCCCCCAAAACCTAGACTATAAAAAATATATATGATAAGTGGGAAGAATTTAATAGAAGGTAAATGGGAGCATAATTCAAATGCTGAACAATTTCAAACGGTAAATCCTAAAACGAATGAATCTTTATCAGTTGCTTATCAGCAAGCATCTACTGATCAAATTGACTTAGCTGTAAATGCTGCATCAGAGAGTTTTGATTTTTTTGGTTCAACCACTTTTAATGAAAGGGTATTTTTATTGGAATCTATCCAAGAAGGAATGCACTCATATAAATCGGAAATTATAGCTACATATCGAGCAGAATCTGCATTGCCAGATGGGCGTGCAAATGGAGAATTCCAGCGGACAATTGATCAAATCCAATCTTTTATTCAGCTATTAAATGAAGGATCATTCATAGCAGCAAGTATTTATACTAAAGGACCAGACTTGAGAAAAATGTTTTATCCCATAGGTCCTATAGTCGTGTTTGGAGCCAGTAATTTTCCCCTGGCATTCTCTACTGCAGGGGGAGACACCATTTCAGCTTTTGCCGCAGGATGTCCAGTGATTGTCAAGGCCCATCCATACCATGCAGGTACAAGTGAATT
Source organism: Flavobacteriaceae bacterium (assembly GCA_029268555.1). Classification (GTDB taxonomy): domain Bacteria; phylum Bacteroidota; class Bacteroidia; order Flavobacteriales; family Flavobacteriaceae; genus MS024-2A. Next base: position 28,806 of record JAQWNN010000044.1, on the reverse strand, counting down.
AGTAGCTCAAGTCATAATTAAAGCTATTAAAAAATGTAATTTACCTTTAGGAATTTTTTCACATCTAGGTGGAAAATCACATGGAGTAGGGAGTCTATTAGTTTCCCATCCACTTATTAAAGGTGTAGGATTTACTGGAAGTTTTTCTGGAGGTAAAGCCCTTTATGATTTAGCACAAAAAAGAAATGAACCCATCCCGGTTTTTGCCGAAATGGGAAGTATCAACCCTATCTTTATTTTGGAAAATAAACTAAAGAAAGATTGTTCCGTCTTAGCAGAAGACCTGGCTCAATCAGTCACTCTGGGCACAGGTCAATTTTGCACTAACCCTGGTTTGATTGTGATTTGTGACCCTTCAGGGACAATTAATCTTGCAAAAAAGATAAGTGAAAGCATAACAGATTTGGAATTGCCTCCAATGGTTCATAGTAATATCCAAAAACAATATGATAAACAGCTTGCGACACTAAAAAGAAAAGATAAACTTGATGCACTTTATTCTTCTGAAAGTTGTTCAGCAACTATTGGGTCGGTGAAAGCATCTAAATTTTTAAACGATCATAGCCTTACAGAAGAAGTATTTGGTCCTTTTTCGCTTGTGGTTGAATGTAGTAGTACTGATGAAATTCTAAAGTTAGCAGCCTCATTAGAGGGACAGCTAACCATTACACTTCTTGGAGAAACTTCAGATCAACAAGTTTCGAAGAAGCTTTTATCGCTATTAAAGACAAAAGCAGGAAGAATTCTTTTCCATGGGGTACCTACAGGAGTCGCAGTAATACAAACCATGCAGCATGGGGGTCCTTATCCAGCATCAACTGACAGTCGATTTACTTCTGTTGGAACTGATTCTATTTACCGTTGGTTACGTCCAGTGGCTTTTCAAGATTGCCCAAATGATTTATTACCTGATGCTCTAAAAAATGAAAACCCTTTAAAATTAGAAAGAAAAGTAGATGGTAAAATGAATTCGGCTGCTTTATGAAACAAACAGAGCAGATTATTTTCGATTGTGTGGATGGCTATACTGCTGGAAACCCTGTGCGCTTAGTAAAATCCCCAAGCCCGGAGTTAAAGGGTTCCAATATGGGGGATAAAAGACTTTACTTTGAAAAAGAATATGATTGGATAAGAACAGGGCTGATGTTTGAACCTCGAGGTCACGATATGATGAGTGGAAGTTTTTATTACAAACCTCAAGATTTAGAAAACGATGTTGCAATTTTATTCATTGAAACGAGTGGATGTTTGCCCATGTGTGGTCATGGATTAATTGGAGCACTGACAATACTTTTAGAAGAGCATTTGATTCAACCAAAACTCGAAGGATTAGTAAGAATTGAAACGCCAGCAGGCTTAGTGATTGCAGAATATAAAAGAGACGGAAATAAAATTAAATCTGTTAAATTTACTAACGTTCCAGCGTTTTTAGCAGCAACAGATATTGAAATTGAAAGTTTAGATTTAGGAGTTCTTAACATTGATGTTGCCTACGGTGGAAACTTTTACGCCATCATTGATATTCAGAAAAATTTCAAAGGAATTAAGGCATATTCAGCTGGGCAGTTGGTAGGTTGGAGTCGAGAAATTCGTTCTCAAATCAATTCACAAAATCATTTTGAACATCCGTTAGATCCTAAGATAAAAGGATGTAGTCATGTTCTATGGGGCGGGAAACCAACTCAAAAGAACTCTATTGCAAGTAATGCAGTTTTTTATGGAGATAAAGCAATTGACCGATCACCCTGTGGCACGGGAACTTCAGCCCGTATGGCACAATGGTATGCAAAAGGCAAATTAAACATAGGGGACTCTTTTATTCACGAAAGTGTCATTGGATCTATTTTTAAAGGAAAAGTTGAAGCCGTTACAAGAGTTGGAAATATGGAGGGAATAATTCCTAGCATTACAGGTAGTGCCCGAATTACAGGGCATAGTCAGCTTATTTTGGATCCTGAAGATCCTTATGTAAAAGGGTTTCAAGTTTTGTAAGATGACTCAGAAAAAGGTAGTTGTCGTTGGTGGAGGTGTTGTAGGTTTATGCACGGCATATTACCTTTCTCAAGAAGGACATGAGGTAACAGTAATAGATAAGGGAAATCTAAGTTCTGGGGCTTCTCATGTAAACGCGGGTTACCTTACTCCAAGTCATATTATTCCAATGGCAGCTCCGGGAATGGTTTCTAAAGGATTTCGTTGGATGTTTAAAGCCTCTAGCCCTTTCTATATCAAACCACGTTTGGATAAAGATCTTATTCAATGGGGATTAAAATTCATGAAGTCGTGTACACCAGAACATGTTCAAAGGTCTATGAAAGCAATACTCGATATCAATTTATTTAGTAAGCAGCTGTATCTCGAAATGCAAAAAAGTTCACATTTTGATTTCCATCTGGAAACCAAGGGCCTTTTAATGGCATACAAAACTTCCCATGCTGAAAAAGAAGAAGCAGAAGTGGTAGTTCAAGCAAAAGATTTAGGACTAAAAATAGAGCAATTGAGTCCAGAAGAAGTTTTGAAAAAGCAACCAGGGACTTCAATGGATATTGCAGGTGCATTTTGGTATGAAAGTGATGCTCATAGTACACCTGAATTATTTATGCAAAACTTAATTACCCTTTTAACGGAAAGTGGAGTAAATTTTGTTTTAGAGCAAGAGGTAACCAATTTTAAATTAAAGAATAGTAAGATTCAATCGGTGGTTACAACCCGTCAAGATTTAAAAGCCGATGAAGTTGTTGTGGCGAGTGGAGCATGGTCTGAATTACTTTTAAAACAATTGGAAATTCAACTTTCTGTCCAGGCAGGGAAAGGTTATCGACTCAACCTTAATAAATCCACAGGAATTTCTTTACCTGCTATTTTATTAGAAGCCAAAGTAGCAGTCACTCCCATGCAAGGTTTTACTCGTTTTGGTGGTACTATGGAACTTTCAGGAATCAATCATAAAATTAATTCCAAACGAGTTACAGCCATTGCTAAAGCTGCAAAAGATTATTACCCTCAAGTGCTGATACCCCAAGAAGAATTAGCCAATGTAAAATGTGGATTACGACCCTTATCACCAGATGGTTTGCCTTTTATTGGGCGTCATTCGAAATGTAATAATTTAGTTTTGGCTACGGGGCATTCCATGATGGGATGGAGTTTAGGTCCCGCAACAGGTAAATTAGTTACTGAGTTGATTTCTAATCAAAACACCACTATTTCCATCGACCGTTTTACTCCTGAGAGAACTTATTGAATTTAGTAATTAAAGGAAACCTAAATTAATTTAACTGCTTCTTCTGCAAAATAGGTTGCGATGAGTTGTGCGCCAGCACGTTTAAAACATAGAAGTTGCTCAATCATTACCTGATCGTGATTCAACCATCCTTGAGCTGCAGCAGCTTTAAGCATGGCGTATTCTCCGCTAACTTGATAAGCAGCTATCGGTGTATGAATCTTATTTTTTAAATCTCGTATAATATCTAGATAAGCCAAGCCAGGTTTTACCATGACAATATCAGCTCCTTCTTCTATATCAAGTTGGGTTTCTACCAAAGCTTCTTCTCGATTTCCAAAATCCATTTGATATGTTTTTTTGTCGCCAAATCCAGGTGCAGAATCTAAAGCATCTCTAAAAGGTCCGTAAAAAGCAGAAGCATATTTTGCACTGTAGCTCATAATCATTGTATCGTGAAAATTAGCTTCTTCCAATTGGTTTCGAATAGCCAAGACTCGACCGTCCATCATGTCACTTGGAGCCACTATATCAGCTCCAGCTTGAGCGTGTGAAAGTGCCATTTCTGATAGTATTTTAACCGAATGGTCGTTTAGAATTTTTCCTTCTTCAACAATACCATCATGCCCAAAAGAGGAATAGGGGTCCAAGGCTATATCAGTTATGACAATCATATCAGGAACTGCATCTTTGACGATTTTAATAGCACGCTGCATTAGGCCATTGTGATTTAGGGCCTCTGTTCCTTTGTTATCTTTTAAGTTATCGGGGACTTTGACAAAAAGAAGTATTGCCTTCAATTCCTGTTTCCAAAGTGATACGGCTTTTGCTGCGAGTAAATCCAATGAGAATCTAAAATATCCTGGCATTGAGGGAATGGCCTCTTTGAGTTTATTGCCTTCAATAACAAATAAAGGAACAATAAAATCATTGGGAGTAAGACGATACTCTTGGAGTAAACTCCTCATGCTGGAGGAACTTCTTAGTCTTCGATTGCGATTTAATGGATACATGATTTTTTAATTTAGTGTGTTTTCAGACTCATTTTCAGGAGGCTCAGGAGGATCAACGATCATTTCAAAAGTAAGAGGCGTTTCCTCCTCAAGCGTATCTTCTGAATAAGCCGCTTTGGGTTTCTTTAATGTTCCAATGAGCATAACTAGCATTGAGGCTAATATGACAATTAAAAGAACACGTTCATCGATGAGGCTGGTCGATAAATCAATAAATTTAACTTCCTTCAGTTGAATAAAAAGCAAAATGCTAATAAGCCCTCTAGGAGACATATAAACTATAGAATCTGGCTTTATTTTTAATGTGGTTGCAGTAAAATATATATAACGTAAAACCAACATAATCAATATAATCAATAATCCATAGAATAGGGGTTGCACAGAATTAAAATCGATGATCTGAATAGAAAACCCAAAGAATAAGAAAAAGAAAGTGCGGACTATAAATGTCGATTCTGCGGTAAGGATATGAAATTCACGTAATTCTTTTTCAGTCTGATCCAAATCCAAATAATTCTTTAAAAACTGAGGCAGTAAACTTTTGACATTACTTAAGAAAATTCCAAAAATGAAAATGGTAACTAATGCGGGTAAATGAAACAGTTTACCAAAAGCGTATACTAGTATCAATAATGCTAAAATCAAGAAAAATTTTACATGATGATCAATATGACGCATTAATCTAAAAAGAACATAAGTAATGGCTAGAGAAATCACAACGACACCAAGAATTTGAAGAAATAGTGAAACCAAGGGTGTAGTTCCAATTAAAGGCTGTTGAGCTTCAAATTGACGCAGGGCATAATTAAAAATCATAATTCCTAAAATATCAGAAAAGGTAGACTCGTAGACCACAAATTCACGGTCTTTATTAAGTAATCCAGCAGCAGAAGGAATGGCAACTGCACTACTTATAATCGCTAATGGAATGGCCGAGAGTATTGCTAACTGAGAATCCATTTTAAATAGGTTGTAAAACACCAATTGCAGTGCAAAAATATTGAGAATTAAAATAACCAGTGCTGCGAAAAACCCTTTCAAAATAAGAGGAAGTTTCTCTTTCTTTATCTCTAATTCTAATGCCCCCTCTAAAACAATTAAAATCAAACCAATAGAACCTAATACAGGAATAAGACTATCTAAAAATCCAAGTTCATCATAACCATTTACTGATGTGATTATCCGAGTGATAATACCTGTAAACATCAATAAGATGACAGCTGGAAATTTTGTTTTTCGCGCAAAAGCATCAAAGAGATATGAAAAAATTATCAATAAAGGAAAAACAAACAAGATGATAAGGGTGTCCATAGAATCTTAATTTGAGTTTAAAATACAAAAATTGAAAAGGAGTCTTTTTTTCTTTAGATCCATTCCCTAGGATTTTTTAATGCAGCTATCAGTTTAAACTCCTCACTTCCTTGATCAGGTTCATAATTATAGCGCCACTGAACATGAGGAGGAAGACTCATTAAAATACTTTCGATGCGACCTTTAGTCTTGAGTCCGAAGAGAGTCCCCTTATCGTGGATTAAATTAAATTCTACATAACGTCCACGTCGGATTTCCTGCCAGTCTCTATTATTTTTACTGTAGGGTAGGTCTTTTCTTTTATTTAATATGGGTAGATAAGCATCTAAAAAAACATCGCCTACTTCAGTGACAAAATCAAATCGATCTTTAATATTGAAATTTTTATCTTTTTTCAAGTAGTCAAAAAATAAACCTCCAACTCCACGGCCTTCCTTTCTGTGTTCGTTGTAAAAATAACGATCACACTGTTTTTTAAAGTCTTTGTAGAAATCAGGATGGTGTTTATCACAAGCTTGTTTGCACTGCTGATGGAAATACATTGCATCTTCTTCAAATAGATAATAAGGGGTAAGATCTTGTCCTCCACCAAACCATTGGTCTGCTAAGACTCCTTTATTGTCATACATTTCAAAATAGCGCCAATTAGCGTGAACCGTTGGTGCCATTGGATTTTTAGGATGAATTACTAGGCTTAAACCACAAGCAGAAAAATCAACTTCACCAATTTTAAAATAAGCTTGCATGCTTTTAGGTAATTGCCCGTGAACAGCTGAAATATTCACACCACCTTTTTCAATTACTGCTCCATTTTCGATGATTCGACTTTGTCCACCTCCACCTTCTGACCTTTTCCAAACATCTTCTTTGAATTTTGCTTTACCATCAACATCATTTAGTGCCTGGGTGATTTTATTCTGTAGGTCTTGAATGTAAGCGTAAAATTGATCTTTCATGGGTTGTCTAATTAGTAGTAAGACTTTACAGCATCAACAAATGCCTTTGCATGATCTACAGGAATATTTGGCAAGATACCGTGACCTAAATTTACGATGTAACGATCTTTACCAAAATCATTAATCATTTTCCAAACAGCTTTGGTAATTTCAGGAATTGGTGAAAGCAACCGGGAAGGATCAAAATTTCCTTGTAAAGTGATTTGCCCTCCAGAGAGGTATCGAGCATTTCTAGCGGAACAGGTCCAGTCAACCCCTAAAGCCACAGCTCCAGATTTACTCATTTCATTAAGGGCAAACCAGCAGCCCTTAGCAAATACAATGACTGGGATTTTATTCTTCAATGCATCAATAATTTGTTGAATGTATGGCCACGAGAAAATCTGGTAATCCTCAGGTGATAGAAGCCCACCCCAAGAATCAAAAATTTGAACCGCGTTTACCCCTGATTTTACTTTTTCTTTCAGATAGGCTATTGTAGTATCTGTAATTTTCTGAAGTAAATCATGTGCTGCTTCAGGTTGACTAAAGCAAAAAGCCTTTGCTTTATCAAATGTTTTTGAGCCATGACCTTGAACGGCATAACACAATAAGGTCCAGGGCGATCCAGCAAAGCCTATTAGCGGAACACGATTTGAAAGCTCCTGTTGCGTAAATTTTACTGCATCCATTACATATCCCAAATGTTCCTGAATATCAGGGACGATGGTTTGATTAACGTCTGCTTGAGAACGAATGGGATTAGGAATCCAAGGGCCTACTCCATCTTTCATCTCAACAGAAATTTGCATGGCCTGAAGAACAACTAAAATATCACTAAAAAGAATTGCCGCATCAGGGCCAATTTGATCAATTGGCATGATTGTGATTTTTGTAGCTAATTCAGGTGTTTGACAACGCGTGAAGAAATCATACTTTTCTTTGAGAACCATAAAGTCGGGTAAATAACGTCCCGCTTGACGCATCATCCAAACAGGTGGTCTTCGAACGGTTTTACCACTAAGGGCCTTTAAAAATAAATCATTTTTGATCATAGTCAAGCTTATAATAGTTGTTAATACTTAGCAATAGTTCTGTTTCGTTGGGCTCCTTAGCAATGCTAAAATTTTTAGTGAAATTTTCCAAAGTAGTAGCTGTTGTTTTACCAATACAAAATCCGTGAGTTTTTAGGTTCCAAGAGTTTGCCATAAAAAAACTTGATACTGCTGATGGGCTAAAAAATAAAATACCACCGAAACTTTTATCAAATGTTTTTGGAGTTAAAAGCGTGTCATAAATTTCAATTACACCTGAACTTGAGTTATTTAAAGAAAAAAAAGTTTCAATTTCTGGTCTTCTCCGCTTTCCACAAAAAAACGAAAAAGCTTCATTTTTATAGTTTTTTGTTAAAAAAAGAGCTAATTCAGATGAATTTTGAGCGTATTTTATCACTTCTTGACCATTTTCTTCTAAAATTGATTTTGATTTTTCACCGACACAAAAGCATTTTTTACCTCCTAGAAGAGGACTGATTTTAGGGTTAGAAAAAGCAATTTCAATTGCATTTTGACTAGTAAAAATTAAATTTTTTTGAGTGGTTTTAATTTTAACTGGTAATGATTTAATTTGAATAAAAGGATGTTCAATTAGAGAAAACTCATTTTGAATTAGTTTCTCTTTTAGAGAAATTGAGAGTTTTTTTGTAGCTAATAACTTCATCTTACATTTGGTATTTGATTTTTTTTAAAAGAGAAATACCACCTTGATTAAGTATTCGTTTTGCAGCTTTTAATCCAAAGTCTTTAGATTGATTCAATGAGATTTGGTCATCTAGCGTAATGGCATCTTTACCGTCCAGAGAAAAAAGTCCCCCCTTAAAAAATAATGTGTCATTTTCAATTCTTGAGTGGGCTCCAATCGGTGCTGTACATCCTCCTTCAAGAGTATTTAAAAATGTTCGTTCAATTTTGGCACATAATTTAGTTTTTTCGCAATTAATTTTATTTAAATATGGTTTTATTTCATTATTAGAAATCAAACTTGCAATTCCAATGACTCCCTGTCCTGGTGCAGATATCATCCAATCTAAGTTATCATAATTCAATCCTGAAAGACCCAAACGTTCAATGCCAGCTTTTGCAAATATTGCTCCAGACCACAATGAATGTTCTAGCTTTTCTAGTCTTTTATTTATATTTCCCCTGATATTTTCAACCTTATATTCAGGGTATTTTCGAAGCCATTGAGCTTTTCTTCTTAAACTACCTGTTGCTATTATTTTATCCTGATTCTTTTTTAAAGGATAAACAATTACATCTTTATTTGCCCCACGTTCTAAAACAGCACTAATTTCAATACCTTTTGCAAGTACTGTTGGTACATCTTTTAGACTATGAACAGCAATATCAATTTTCTTATCAATTAAAGCAGCATCAAGGGTTTTAGTGAATATACCTTGAATACCCATCCGGTATAGGGGATCGGTCAAGTTTTGATCACCCTTACTTTCAACTGGTACTAAAATTGTTGTAGCTCCAAGTTGATCCAATTTATCTTTCACTTGATTTGCTTGCCAAAGCGCAAGTGCACTTTTACGTGTTCCAATCCGTATCATTCTAGTTAAATTGGTCTGGGTCCAACTCAAAAACATCCTGAATTAGATTAATAGCTTCATCCGCTTTACTAGGATTTGTTCTTAGGTAAGCAGCGATTTGTCCCATTAATTTCTGAGCCATATGTTCAGTATCAATCTCGGGAACCAATTCTGTATTTAATGAAGGTGATTTGATTTTTTCCCGAAAAGCCTTTAATGTTGGGAGGTATTTTCTGTGGGTCAACCAATCTGTAAAATCTAACTTTACGATTTCTAAAATTTTCTCAGATTGAGGAATGAATTTTTTTCTTCTCTCAAAAGTAGCATCAGTTATTTTAGAAAGCTCATCTAGATGAATTACTTCTGTATTAGACCTATTATTCAATTCTGGGTCTACATTTCTAGGAAGTGAAAGGTCTAAAATTAAGAGAGGCTTTTTGTTGTGAACTAATTCAGGAGTGATAGTATATTTTTGCGAACTTGTAGCTACTATAAGCACGTCACTTTCTCTAATAGAAGCACTAAGTTCCCCGAAAGGCTTAACTTGAACGGGAAATTTACCCGCTATTTTTTCTGCTTTTTCCTGAGTTCTATTTATTAAGATAATATGATCATTTTGACTGTGCTTCACCAAATTTTCACAAGTATTGGCACCTATTTTACCAGTTCCAAAAAGGAGTATATTTTTTTCAGCTATGCCAGGTACATTTTTTAAGATATATTGCACTGAAGCAAAAGCAACTGATGTTGCACCACTTGAAATTTGTGTTTCAGTTTTTATTCTTTTACTTGCATGTATAACTGAATTTATGAGTCGTTCAAGTTTACCATGGGCAACCCCCATTTTTTTTGAACGATAAAAGCTTTGTTTAATCTGACCTATAACTTCGAAATCACCTAAGATCTGACTTTCAAGACCTGTACCTACTCGAAATATATGATTGATGGCATCATTATTTTTAAGGGAATAGCCTATTTGATTAAAGTCCTCATGAGTACCTTCAGAATAGGTACAAAGTAAATTGATCAAAAGAGTATCCGAAGTACTCCAAGCGTAAATTTCTGTTCTGTTACAAGTATTGATTATAAGTAGGTCTTCAATTTCTCTTTCTTTAATATCTAGAAAAAGGGCATGGAGTTGAGAATCAATTAAGCTAAACTTACCCCTAAGATCTATTGAAGCGGTTTTGTGACTCACACCAATAGCATAAAATTGCTTAATTTTATTCAAAAGAAATATGTTAAAAACATAAGCAAAAATAAAAGAGAATAGACTTAAAAAATAACGCTATAAAGTTTTAAAATATCAGTTAAGGTTTTTTGTAAGAATTATTTAAAATCTCTGAAAAAGCCCTATTTTTAAATAAAAAAAAGAAATTCAAAAGTAAAAAGTTAAACAAAAAGCAAGTTTGATGAAATTAAAAAATAACGAAAAAAGTTCTTTTGACACTACCGAAATAGACCTAGGATGTAATGTTTTAAGAGGAAAAAACGATACTGATCAAGTCCAAATTTTCTCACAAAGAGTTGCTCAGAATGTTCTTCAATTCCATTTTTGTTTAAAGGGACAGATGAATTTTAAATACAATGAGGGTAATTACATTTTCCCTCTAAATGAGGACCATTCAATGTTGTTGTACAATCCTACAAAAGAGCTCCCTATTGATGTAGAACTGAGTGCAAATACTTGGTTAATCAGCATACTCATTTCGATCAAAAAATTTCATGCTTTATTCTCTTCAGATGCAGATCACATCCCTTTTTTAAGTCCAGAAAACAGTGCTAAAAAATATTATGATAATCTACCATTTTCCTCTTCTATAGCAGTGGTATTAAGTCAAATTCTCCAATCAAAAATTCACGATAGTATTAAGGCGTTATACATTAAAGGAAAGGTATATGAATTATTGAGTTTATATTTTAATAAAAACGAGGATCCTTCTATTGAACAATGTCCCTTTTTGGTAGATGAGGAGAACATTAGAAAAATACGACAGGCAAAAGAAATTATTCTTCAGCGAATGACAAATCCTCCTTCTTTAGATGGTCTTTCATTAGAAATAGGGCTTCCATTAAAAAAATTAAAAGAAGGATTTAAAGAGCTTTATGGAGATACCGTATATGCATATCTGCTGGATCATAAAATGGAAGAAGCTTGTAAGATGCTGAACACAAAAAAATATAATGTCAATGAAGTGGGACTAAGACTTGGTTATAGTACATCAAGTCATTTTATTGCTGCATTTAAAAAGAAATATGGAACCACCCCTAAGAAATATTTAGGTTCAGTATCTTCGTAGAAAATTGTCAATGAAAGGAGTACTACTAGTCAATTTGGGTTCCCCTGATAGTACAGAAACAAAAGATGTAAAATCGTATTTAAACGAGTTTTTAATGGATGGTAGGGTAATTGATTTACCCAAATGGTTTCGAACTTTATTGGTTAAAGGAATTATCTTAAATACACGTCCTAAAAAATCAGCAAAAGCCTACAGAAAAATATGGTGGAAAGATGGATCACCATTAATAGTTCTTACTGAACGCCTTCAAGAAAAAATACAAAAAAAGGTTTCAATTCCTGTTTCAATTGCAATGAGGTATAGAAATCCTTCAATACATTTTGGACTAGAGGAATTAGCAAAAAAAGGTGTAAATGAGGTTCTCTTAGTCCCACTTTATCCACAATTTGCTATGGCCACAACCGAAACTATTTTGGTATTAGCTGAAGAGATTCGCGCAAAATATTTTCCTGAAATGGAATTTACTTCATTGCCTTCTTTCTACAAACATCCTGATTACGTAAGGGTTTTGGCAAATTCAATTCAAGAATTTCTAAGGGATAAAAATTGGGAGCATCTTTTATTTTCTTACCATGGGGTTCCAAATCGACATATTCGAAAGTCAGATATTACTAAATCTCATTGTAAGATGAATGGAAAATGTTGCTTTGAAGATTCCTCAGCTCATAAATATTGCTATCGACATCAGTGTGAAAAAACAACCCAAAATGTAGCTAAATATCTTGATTTAACAGAAGGTACGTTTTCAACTACCTTTCAGTCAAGGGTTTCTATTTTAGGGTCATGGTTAAAACCCTATACGGATAAAACAGTAGAAGCATTTGCAAAAAATGGCACCAAAGAATTAGCCATTGCTACACCAGCATTTGTGTCTGACTGTCTGGAAACACTAGAAGAAATTGGTATGGAGGCTGCAGAAGACTTTGAAGATAAAGGGGGTGAAAAATTACATGTAATTCCGTGTATTAATGACCGAGATGATTGGGTCAATGTAATGAGTAGATGGATTGATGAATGGGCGTGTAAAGAAACTGCTAAATGACCTTTAAGTCTACTGATGGTTTAGGAAGCCAGCCCATATCAAAATTATTAATTCAGCAAGCAGTTCCTGCATCCATAGGTATTTTAGTAATGTCTTTAAACATATTAATTGATACCATTTTTGTTGGTCAATGGATCGGCTCTAACGCCATAGCAGCGATTAATGTAGTTCTGCCTGTCTCTTTTTTTATTGCTGCATTAGGTATGTCTATTGGTGTAGGAGGAGCATCTATAATTTCAAGAGCTTTAGGGAAAGGAAGTCACGCTAAAGCTGAGCGAACATTTGCCAATCAAATCACATTGACTTTATTTTTGACAGTATTTGTAGTGTTTTTTGGATTGCTTTTCGTCGATCAAATAATTCCTATTTTTGGTGGTAAAGGAAGCTTATTTTCATTGGCAAAAACCTATTATGTAATAGTGCTATATGGAGTTCCTGTTTTGGCTTTTTGTATGATGTCAAACGCTGCTATACGTGCAGAGGGGAGGCCAAAAAATGCAATGTATGCCATGATGTTACCCTCAGTTTCAAATTTACTCTTAGATTTCATTTTTATCCGTTTATTTGATTGGGGTATGATGGGTGCTGCATGGGCTACTACAATTTCGTATGGGGTTTGTGCCAGCTACATTATTTATTTTTTACTTTCCAAAAAATCTATTCTCCGTCCCAAATTAGAGGCCTTTATATTAGACTCTAAACTGGTAAAAGAAATTTCATCTCTTGGTTCAGTTACCCTTGCTCGGCAAGCAATGGTCAGTATTACGGTTCTGTTGGTAAACAATTTACTTTTCTCTTTTGGTGGAGAGTCTAGCATTGCGGTTTATGCTATATTGAGTCGCATGTTGATGTTTGCAACATTTCCAATTTTTGGAATCACTCAGGGATTTCTTCCAATTGCAGGATACAATTACGGGGCAAAAAATTGGAGACGTGTTCGAAAAGTGATCAATATATCCATTGGATATGCAAGCGTACTTGCGACACTTGTTTTGTTATTTATTTTGCTTTTTGCAGATCAAATACCTTACTTATTTTCTAATGACTTAGTTGTAAATGACCAAACTCCAGCCGCTTTAAAATATGTCTTTGCGGCACTTCCAATAGTTGGAATTCAATTGATAGGTGCTGCTTATTTTCAGGCTGTGGGCAAAGCCTTGCCAGCCTTATTATTAACTTTAAGCAGACAAGGTTTAATTTTTATTCCACTTTTATTTCTTTTTTCTAATTTTTATGGTGTTAATGGGGTATGGTTAGCTTTTCCTGTTGCAGACTTGATTTCGACTATTATAACTGGCTATTTTCTAAATAGGGCGATAAAAAAGGAGCTGATAGTTCAATTTTGAATTACCCCCTCCTAAGACAAGAAAATCAATCAATACGAATTAATTTCATACTTTTATTTAAAACAAATAAAAATGAATGATATGTCAGCAATTAAACTTTTAACTCCTAAATTATTTTTATCAGTTTCACTTTTATTATTCGTAATCCAACCATCGTTTGGACAACGGAAAAAAAGAAAAGAAAAAGAACCAGCATTAGCTTATCAAGAGCAAGTATATTCATCTTTAAAATACAGATCAATTGGCCCACACAGAGGAGGGCGATCAGCTGCTGTAACTGGTGTTCCTGGCAAACCTAATCTATTTTATTTTGGTGCTACTGGTGGGGGAGTTTGGAAGACTGAAGATGGTGGACAAACTTATGAAAATATATCTGATGGTTACTTTGGAGGAAGTATTGGATCAGTTTCTGTATCACTGAGTGATCCTAATGTAATTTATGTTGGAGGAGGAGAAGTTACTTTAAGAGGAAACGTATCTTCAGGTTATGGTATGTGGAAATCTGAAGATGCTGGAAAAACATGGGCTTTTTCTGGCTTACCAAAATCCAGACACATCCCCAGAATAACAATTCACCCAGAGAATCCTGATATAGTTTATGCAGCAGTTTTAGGAAATATATATAAACCTACTCCAAACCGTGGAGTTTATAAAAGTACTAATGGTGGGAAAAGTTGGGAAAAAGTATTGTTTTCCAATCCTGACTCAGGTGCTGTAGAATTAGTTATGGATCCAACAAATCCAAGAATTTTGTATGCTTCAACTTGGAGGGTTAACAGAACTCCATATAGTTTGAATAGTGGGGGACAAGGATCTGCTCTTTGGAAAAGTACTGATGAGGGTAAGAACTGGCAAGAAATAAGCTTAAATGAGGGTTTTGCCTCAGGAACACTTGGTATTATTGGCGTAACAGTGTCGTCTGTAAATCCTCAAAAGGTTTGGGCAATTGTTGAGAATAAAGATGAAGGGGGTGTATATCATTCTCAAGATGGAGGGGTAACATGGGAACATATTAACGATAGTAGAGCATTAAGACAGCGCGCATGGTATTACTCAAAAATTTATGCAGATACGCAAGATGAAGATATCGTTTATGTGATGAATGTTTCTTATCATAAGTCAAAAGATGGAGGAAAAACTTTTCAAAGTAATAACGCACCTCATGGGGATCATCACGATTTATGGATTGCTCCTGAGGACAACCAACGCTTGATTATTGGTGATGATGGGGGAGCTCAAGTATCTTATAATGCTGGTGAAACTTGGAGTACCTATTATAACCAGCCAACAGCACAATACTATAGGGTTACCACAGACAATTCTTTTCCTTACAGAATTTATGTTGCCCAACAAGACAATTCAACTCAAAGAGTACGTCACCGTTCGAGTGGGGGAGGAATTTCTCAATCAGATTGGGAGCCAACTGCGGGTGGAGAATCTGCCCATATAGCAATTGATCCATTAAATAATGATATTGTATATGGTGGCAGTTATGGCGGATTTTTGACTCGAGTAAATCATGATTCTAATACAGTTAGAGGGATAAATGTTTGGCCGGATAATCCAATGGGCTATGGAGCAGAGGGGATGAAATACCGTTTTCAGTGGAACTTTCCAATTCATTTTAGTAAGCACAATCCAAAGAAATTATATACATTTTCTAATCATGTTCACGTATCTGAGAACGAGGGTCAAAGTTGGAAAATTATTAGTCCTGATCTTACACGAAACGATCCTGACAAACTAAAATCATCTGGAGGACCAATAACACAAGACAATACAGGTGTAGAATATTACTGTACAATTTTTGCCGCTAATGAATCATCTGTCCAAGAAGGACTTATGTGGGTTGGAAGTGATGATGGACTCATCCATATTACACGTGACGGAGGAGCCAACTGGGAAAATATAACGCCACCACAGATGCCGAAGTGGCTCATGATTAATAGTATAGAGCCCTCTCCTTTTGATCCTGCGGTTTGTTATGTAGCTGGAACTTTGTACAAAACAGGTGATTTTAAACCTTATTTATATAAAACCTCTGACTATGGCAAGACATGGATTAAAATAACTAATGGTATTGAAAAAGAACATTTTACAAGGGTACTTAGAGCAGATCCAGTCAGGAAGGGATTGCTATATGCAGGGACCGAGACAGGAATGTATATTTCATTTGATGATGGAGCGAGTTGGAATAAGTTTCAATTAAATTTACCAATAGTTCCTATTACCGATTTAACGATAAAAGAACATAGTTTAATTGTTGCAACTCAAGGGCGCAGTATATGGATATTGGATGATTTGACGGTTTTACATCAGTTAAATTCAAGAACTGAAAATGAAGCAGTAACCCTATTTAAGCCAAAAGACAGTTATCGAACACAAGGAAGATCGAGTAAACCATCACTTACGCAGGGAACTAATTTACCAAATGGTGTTATTGTTTATTTCAATCTTAAAAATTATAACGATGAAGAAGATATAATTCAGTTACATTTTAAAGAAAACGACGGAACTTTAATTAAGACCTATAGCACTAGTTCAAATGAGGATAAATTAACTGTAAATGAAGGAGGGAATCAATTTGTTTGGGATTCGCGTTATAAAGGAGCAGAGACCCTAGATGGAATGATATTTTGGTCAGCATCTTTTTCAGGAGCAAAGGCTTTGCCTGGAAATTATTCGGTAGAATTAGATATTAATGGGAAAGTCCAGACACAAGAATTTACCATTTTAAAAGATCCTAGAGCAGAGATTAGTGTAGCTGAAATGAAAAAACAGTTTGATTTTGTTAATACTGTAAATAAAACAGTCAATGGTGCTCATGATGCTATAGAAAACATAAGAGATATCAATAAAAAGCTCTCTGATTTTGAGTATAATTATGGTGAATTAGATGAAACAAAAGATCTTCTTGCGCAAGTAAAGTTACTCAAGAGTGAATTGTCTAAAATTGAAAAGGTGTTATACCAAACTCAAAATAAAAGTAATCAAGATCCATTAAATTTTCCAATTCGACTGACTAATAAGCTTGGACATTTAAATAGGTTGGTTACAACAAATGATTTTCCTCCTACTGCTCAAGATGAGGCAGTTCGATTAGAACTTACTAAAAAGATTGAAGAACAAATGACCCATTACAATAAACTTATTTCAGATGACTTAGAAGCCTTTAATTCAGCCTTTGCAAAACTAAATCTGGATTATTTAACTTTAAAATAAATAAGAATTGTATTACAACTATGTAAAAGCGTTGCATTTGATATTTGTTATTACATGGTTTGCTGGCTTGTTCTATATTCCAAGGCTTTTTATTTATCATGTTGAAGGGCTCAAAAAGCCGAAAAATGAAGCAACCATTTTGACTAAACAATTTAAAATAATGGAAAGGCGCTTGTGGTACATAATTACATGGCCATCAGCAATTCTAACTATTTTATTTGCAGCTTGGTTACTTATTTTAATACCAGAGTGGCTGACACAACCTTGGATGCATTTAAAACTATTTTTTGTGGCTTTATTATTAGCTTATCATATGAAAACACACAAAATGTTTTTAAATTTTCAGAATGATAGGGTTACATACAGCAGCATGTATCTTAGAATATGGAATGAGGGAGCTACACTTCTTTTGTTTGCAATAGTTTTCTTGGTAATTCTTAAGGATAGTTTGCACTGGATCCCAGGCGTTCTAGGATTTCTTGGTTTAGCAGTTGTCTTATTTTTTGGGATTAGACTATTCAAAAAGACAAAAAACTAGCAAATGATTAATTCATTTAAAATTCCAGAGAAATTTTCGTTTCGAACGCGTTTGTTTGTTGTTATGATTCTTATGCTTTTTGTAACAGGTTTACTTATACTTGGAACAACAGGGTTTCAATATGAATCACAAAGGGAAAACTATCATTTGGGACGTTTGAACAGAAAAGAAATTCAAATAAAACGCCATATTGATTATTTGGTAAATAAACATAATTTATCTAATGAGCCTGATAGCTTGTGGAATAATTATGCTCCAGATTTTCAGAAAATAAATGAAATTCATAATGTTCAATATTCTCTTTTTAACACAAAAGGTAGACCACTGTTTATTTATCATTCACCACTTGAGGTTATTGCCAATGATTATATTCTTGATCCAATTTTATTAAATAAAATTCTTAGTAGCAATGAAGGACGTTATTTAGAAAATTACAGTTCTGATATAGATAATTTTCACGCCTCATATCGTTTATTAAAGGATCGTTTCCAGCGTCCTTATGGGATCCTCTTTTTTCCTTATTTTGAAGATATTTCATTTTCTGAAAATGAATTAAATACTTTTTTGCAAAACTTATATCGGATTTACATAATACTTCTGATTGGTGTAATTTTTATAGCCTACTTTCTGTCCAAATTCGTTACTCGTTCTTTGGAAACAATCCGAGTTAAAATGGGTAAGATGGGATTAGAAAAAAAGAATGAAAAAATATATCTTAAGAATGCTACAAGAGAGATTGACAGCCTAATAAAATCTTATAATAAGATGGTAGACGACCTTGAAGAAAGTGCTGAAAAGTTAGCTAAAACAGAACGTGAAAATGCATGGCAGGAAATGGCTCGTCAGGTAGCGCATGAAATTAAAAATCCATTAACACCTATGCGACTCACTATTCAGAGTTTTGAGCACACTTTTAATCCTGATGATCCTGATAGTAATAAAAAATTAAAAGAGTTTTCAAAACTACTAATTCATCAGATTGACACGATGAGTGACGTGGCCGGAGCTTTTTCAGACTTTGCAACTTTACCTAAACCCACGATGAGAGACTCTGATTTGGTTGAGGTCACCCAAATGGCAATCAATATTTTTCAACACGATTACATCGTCTTTTCATCAAATAAGGCTCATATCTTTCATAAGATGGATCAAACTCAATGGATTCGAGTAGTTACTAATCTTATTCAGAACGCATTGCATTCAGTTTCCAAGAAGAAGACACCTCAAATTGGAGTTCAAATAGTGACAGAGCCAATCCAAACAATAATTTCAATTACTGACAATGGAAGTGGTATCCCAGATAAACTTAAGAGTAAAATATTTGAGCCTAAATTTACTACTAAGTCAGCAGGTATGGGTCTTGGATTAGGAATAGTGAAAAATATTATAAAGTCTCACAATGGAAAAATAAGCTTTGTTTCAACTCATCAAAAGGGAACAACTTTTTCTATTGTACTTCCTAAAGATTAGATTTCTTTTCTTGTTTTCTTTTAACGTCTTCAGCAATAAAATTTTCTACTCTTTCGATAAACTTTTCAGGCTCATTGTGATTAATTTCCAAAGGGTCGTGCACTGTTAGATGAAGTTTAACTCCTAAAGGTAAGGGGAAGTATTTATATTCTCCAAATTTCCACGAATTAGCAATGCTGACTGGGACAACACGTGCATTAGGAATAGATTCAAACAAACAAAGTAAACCTGATTTTTGAAACTTTTTTGGATTTCCATCTCTACTTCTTGTTCCTTCTGGAAAAATAACTGCACTGTACTTTTTCTTTTTCAGGAGCTCACCAAATTTTTTAATTTTATTCAGAGCATCTTTTGGATTATTTCTTTCAATTAAAACAGATCCTCCATGTCGTAAATTAAAAGAAACACTTGGAATTCCTTTTCCAAGTTCTTTTTTGCTGATGAATTTCGGATGATATTTTCTTAGATACCATATAATAGGTGGTACCTCATAAGTACTTTGGTGATTGCAAACAAAAATTATTGGACGTTCGTTGGTCAAAGAGTCTGGGATTTCAACCTTAATATTAGTACCAAGAAGATTGAGACATCTGAGTAAAAAGAAATTCAATAATTCCACACTAAACTTCTGGGCTTGATATCCAAAGGTATTATGAGTAATCCATTGCAACACATGAAATACTACTAGAAAAATTCCGAAGAATAGATAGAATATCAACGTCAGAGGATAGGCAAGTATTTTTTTCATGCCCAATGTAATATATCATTTATTAGCAATGATCCTGATACGCTGCTTTAAGATTTTCAGCGATTAGATCAGCAGGACGTCCTTCAATATGGTGACGCTCTACCATGTGAACTAATTCACCATCTTTAAAAAGAGCAATACTCGGGGAGGATGGTGGGAAAGGCACCATCATATCTCGAGCACTTTTGGTTGCTTCAGCATCTACTCCAGCAAAAACAGTGACTAAATTATCAGGAGTTTTTTCGTTTTTGAGTGAATAAAAAACTCCAGGGCGAGCATTTGCTGCTGCACATCCACATACGGAATTAACTACAACTAATGTAGTTCCAGATTTGGCAAGAGCATTAGAAACATCATCAGAAGATTGTAACTCAACAAATCCTATGTTGGTTAACTCTTCTCTCATTGGCTTTACAAGTTCTGCAGGATACATTTAAAATTTTTATCAAATATAATAAAGTAATACAATCTTGATAGGTTTTGACACTCCGTTTTTATTTTTCAAATTTGCATCAATAAAAATTTTACAATGATAAAATGGATTTTAGCTATTTTAGGCTATTCTTATTTACGATTTCCAGGGGCTATATTAGGTTTTTTTGTGGGCGGGGTCATTGAGAGACTTTACAACCCCTCAAGCTCATGGATAAAGATTCGTACTCAAAATCTTAATCCAGAAATTTTTCAGCTTAATCTTTTGGCTCTCGCAGCTACTATAATAAAAGCTGATGGAATAGTAAAAAAGCAAGAATTACAATTCGTCAGAAATTTTTTTATTTCAAATTATGGACCTCAGAAAGCAAGTACCATATTTGAAAAGTTCAATGTAGAAATAAAAAAGGATAAGCAGAACATATCTGACTTAACAGAAATTTTCATCAAGCAAGCTCAATACGAAACTCGATTACAAATTTTACATTTCTTGTTTGGTGTTGCGAATGCCGATGGGGTAGTCTCACAGACTGAATTGACTAAAGTAGAACAAATATCTGCGGCGTTAGGAATCCGTCAAAGTGATATGCAAAGTATTAAGGCAATGTTTATAAAAGATATTGACAATGCGTATACAATCCTTGAAATAATCTCTTCAGCAACAGATGATGAAGTTAAAAAAGCTTATCGCACTATGGCAAAAAAATATCATCCTGATAAATTACGATCAAAAGATCCAGCACTGATTAAAGGTGCAAAAGAGAAGTTCCAAAAAGTTCAAGAAGCATATGAAGTAATTCAAAAAGAACGAAATTTGTAATGGATACATTTATATTTTATACCGAACTAGGTTTTTGGCATGTCATTGATTTGGCAGGATTAGATCATTTCTTTTTTATTACCACATTGGCAGTTCCATTTGCCTTTTCTCAAAGTAGGAAACTACTTTGGTGGGTTACTCTTTTTACTTTGGGACACACTTTTTCTCTTATGGGGAATGTCTATGCCGAGATTATTTTTTCGCCTTATTGGATTGAATTATTAATTCCTGTGACTATTGCACTAAGTGCGATCTCTTTATTATTTAATAAAGGGACTTCCATTGCAGATAAAACCTCTTGGTTTTTTCCAATTTTGACAATAATTTTTGGTATTATTCATGGCTTAGGCTTTGGACGTTATTTTAGTATAATAATTCCAGATGGAGCGGTTGGAAATTCTCTTTTTTCTTTTGCATTAGGGGTTGAGTTGGCTCAAGTTTTAATTGTTTTAGGTGTATTAGTTGTAAATATTATGGTGATTAATATTATGAAACGATCACGTTCAAAATGGGAATTTTTGGTTGGTGCCATGGTTCTCTCGCAAGCGATGACCATGATATTTGAACGAATTTAAATTAAGTGTTTAGGCTAAATTGGTATCTTCGTCTCAATGTTAAAAAACAAACAGAATAAATACGATAAGGCATATCTTGAAATGGCTCATGTATGGGGCCAACTATCCTATTGTGAACGTAAAAAAGTAGGTGCCCTTATCGTCAAAGATCGGATGATTATTTCAGACGGATACAATGGAACTCCATCTGGGTTTGAGAATGTTTGTGAGGATGAAGACTACTATACTAAATGGTACGTCCTTCATGCAGAAGCCAATGCAATTTTAAAAGTAGCTGCGTCAACGCAATCATGTAAAGGAGCCACTTTGTACATTACATTATCTCCCTGTAAAGAATGCAGTAAACTCATACACCAGTCAGGAATTACGCGAGTAGTATATTCTAAAACCTACAAAGATAAAAGTGGTCTGGAGTTTTTGGAAAAAGCAGGAGTTCATTTAGAGTGTGTACCCTTGTAAATTAAATTGATGTGAGAAAAAATATTGTTTTTTTATTTTTAATTGTATTGTTGTCTTCAGTAATAGGCTATCTCTTTGGGTCAAACAATTTGAACAAAAATGTAAGTATTGGTTTCGTGCATCCAAGTATTCAAAAACTCAATAGATTAATTACTTATTTATCAGAAGATTATGTTGATAAAATAAATACAGATAGTTTAGTAAGTAAAGTGATAGAGGGTATAGTAGAGGAATTAGATCCTCATTCTGTATACATTCCAGTCCAACAAAGCCAGGCTATTTCAGAAAGCATGCAAGGAAATTTTGAGGGGATTGGGGTTCAATTTTTTATGCAAAACGACACCATAGCTGTTGTTCGTGTTTTAGAAGGTGGGCCAAGTGAAAAAGCAGGTCTTAAATCGGGAGACAGGATTCTTATGGCTGATCAGGATACACTTCATGCAAAAGGTAAGTCCAATGAGGAAATTATAGATAAACTTAAAGGGCCTTCTGGAGATCCTGTGAGGTTGGCTGTATATAGAAAAAAGAATGACTCAATTTATACCTTTGATTTAAGAAGAGGCCCTGTTCCTTTACCCAGCATTTCTTCATCTTATATGATTAGTGATACCGTAGGCTATTTAAAAATAAATCGTTTTTCTCAAACAACCTATTCAGAATTTGAAAAGTCTTTGAATAAACTTATAGAAATGCAGATGAAGCATTTTATTTTAGATTTGAGAGGCAATCCAGGTGGATACCTTCTTCCTGCCAAACAAATCGCAGATGACTTTTTGTCTTCTGGAAAACCCATTGTTATCGTAGAAGGGAATAATGGCAAACGGGAGAGAACAGTTGCTTCTTCAAATGGTTTGTTTGAAAAAGGAGCTCTGTATGTGTTGGTAGATGAAGATTCAGCTTCAGCTAGCGAAGTAGTTGCTGGAGCAATTCAGGATAATGATAGGGGTTGGATTATAGGAAGGAGAACATTTGGAAAAGGACTTGTTCAGCAGCAAATGCCTTTGGGTCAAGGAGATCAAATCCGACTTACAACCGCACGCTATTTTACACCAACAGGTAGGTCTATTCAGCGACCATATGATAGTACAACTAGAACTGACTATTACGAAGAGGTTCAAAAACGCTACACAACGGGGGAGATGCAAGATCCGTCAAATATTCCTACTATTGATAGTCTAGAATACACAACGCCCAAAGGAAGAAAAGTTTACGGTGGCGGAGGGATTGTACCCGATATATATATGTCCAATAAAGAAACTACTGAAGAAGTATGGAACTCCTATCTTATTCGCTCTAACTTGGTGGATAGATTTGTTTTTTTAGAACTAGACCAAAACATTCAAAAGTATAATTTTGATAGTGCTCCACGATTCCTTAACGAGGAACTCCCATATAGAGAAGATTTTATAAAAGCATTCAAACAATATTGTGAAGATAACAACTTCCCTATTGATGTAAAAGATGATGACAGTCTTATAAACTCAATTAAAGCCTATATTGCAATTCAACTTTTTGATGAAAATCTTTCTACAAGAATCATAAATAAAGGGGACTCCTTTATTAAAAAAGCATTGAGTCAAATCGAAAATAACTAACTTATTTTTTAAGTTTCTTTTCAATCTTTTTTGATAGCATTAAAATAAAAATCAGTAAAAATGCGCTTGCTGAAGCCATAACTCCAATCAAGGCGACACTGTTTTGATCTGCTAAGGGAGAAGACCAGTTCATTTGAGTGAGATTGAAGATGCACATTCCTAAGGCTAAAATCATTAAAGATGGCAAAGCTATTTTCATATATTAAAAGTAAAGATTTATATTAATTGACCGATGTTAGTAGTAAAAAGTTTTACGGCAATTGCTAAGAGTACTATACCGAAAACCTTTCGAATAATATTGATTCCTGAAGCACCTAAAAAACGTTCTATGTGTTTGGATGATTTCAATACGATATACACAAATATGATGTTGATTAAGATTGCAATAATAATATTAAATACATGGTATTCCGCACGTAGTGAAAGTAAAGATGTCATTGTTCCTGCACCTGCAATCATTGGAAATGCCAAAGGAACAATAGAGGCTGTTTCTGGAATATCATCTTTATAGAGTGTAATTCCTAAAATCATTTCTAGAGCTAAAAATAAAATGACAAAAGATCCCGCAACTGCAAATGAATTGATATCAATTCCAATTAGTTTAAGGATTTCCTCTCCTAAAAACAAAAAACCAATCATGATTAAAGCTGCTACTAATGAAGCTTTTTCGGATTGGATATGACCCACTTTTCCACGCAAACTTATAATTAATGGTATATTACCAACAATGTCTATTACAGCAAAAAGCACAAGACTTGCAGAAAAGATTTCTTTAAATTCAAACATGAAATGAAATTTTTGCAAATGTAATTTCATTCTCAAGAATTAGGAATGTTAATTATGCTTATTTTTAAAAAAAATCAAAAATGTTATCGATAGAGAATACCTTGGTATCTGACGAACTATTTTCTGAAAATTTTGTTTGTAATATTTCTAAGTGTAAAGGGGAGTGTTGTGTAGCTGGAGAAGCTGGTGCGCCTCTTGAAAAAAAAGAGACAACTTATCTAGAAAAAAATTTTTTAAAAATCAAACCTTTTTTAAATACCAAAGGGATTAAATCTATACTGGATCAAGGAGCTTTTGTAAAGGGAGCAGATGGAGATTTTGAAACACCGCTAGTAGACGGGGAAGAATGTGCCTATACTGTTTTTTCCGAGTCAGGTACAGCTTCTTGTGGAATAGAAAAAGCGCATAAACACGGAGCTATTGATTTTCAAAAACCTATTTCATGCCATCTATACCCTGTACGTGTTCAATCATATGAAAAAATGGTCGCTGTAAATTATCATAATTGGTCAATATGTTCCGATGCTTGTAATCTTGGTAACTCCTTAAAAATTCCTATTTATCAATTTGTAAAAAAAGCTCTTATCAGAAAATTTGGAAAAGCTTGGTTTAATGCTCTTGAAGAATACGCTAAAAAGACGTCCAAGTAAAATTCTAATGTTTTAAAGGGGTTCAAAAGGATTAATATTATAAACATCTGATTAATAGCAGATTAAAAATGAATTGATTTTAGCATAATTATTAAAAACCTTCAATTTTGTTAAAAACTAACCTCTATTGTGGAAAAGTTCATCTTTCAAATATGAGTTCATTTTAGAATCTTTGTAAGACAAGTAATCAATCATCATTAATTCAATAAATATAAAATAATGGCAGCTGTAGAACCTATTCTCCAAGAAAATGAAAATCGATTTGTAATATTCCCAATCCAACACCATGACATTTGGGAATGGTACAAAAAAATGGAGGCTAGTTTTTGGACTGCCGAAGAAATTGATCTTCATCAGGATCTTTCTGATTGGAATAACAAATTGAATGATGATGAAAAATATTTCATCAAGCATATCCTTGCTTTTTTTGCTGCATCTGACGGTATTGTAAACGAAAATCTAGCTGAAAATTTTGTAAATGAAGTCCAGTACTCCGAAGCAAAGTTTTTCTACGGTTTCCAGATTATGATGGAAAATATTCACTCTGAAACATATTCCTTATTGATTGATACCTATGTTAAGGACGATACTGAAAAGGATAATTTATTTAAGGCAATTGAGGTTTTTCCTGCAATAAAGAAAAAAGCAGATTGGGCACTCAAGTGGATAGACTCAGATTCGTTTGCAGAGCGTTTAATAGCTTTTGCCGGGGTAGAAGGAATTTTCTTCTCAGGGTCTTTTTGTTCTATTTATTGGTTAAAAAAGAGAGGTCTTATGCCTGGCTTGACATTTTCTAATGAATTGATCTCAAGAGATGAAGGTGTGCATTGTGACTTTGCTGTGCATCTGCACAATAACCATTTGGTAAATAAAGTGCCACCAGCACGTATCAAGGAAATTTTATTGGATGCACTTAACATTGAACGAGAGTTCATTACAGAATCATTACCGATTAGTTTAATTGGAATGAACGCTAAATTGATGACACAATATTTAGAATTTGTTACTGATCGTTTATTGGTTCAATTGGGTCTCGAAAAAGAATTTAATGTGACCAATCCATTTGACTTTATGGACATGATTTCCTTACAGGGGAAAACTAACTTTTTTGAAAAGCGTGTTGGAGAATACCAGAAAGCTGGAGTACTCAACAACGAGAAAAGTGAGACCAAGATTAGTTTTGACGAGGACTTCTAGTCCACTCAAAACCAGAGACCATAGACCAACCAATAATTAGAATTAGTAACGTAAAATAAAACCAATAGCATGTTTGTAGCAAAAAGAGATGGCCGAAAAGAGCCCATAATGTTCGATAAAATTACAGCTAGAATTCGTAAACTCAACTACGGATTGAACCCCTTGGTTGACCCAGTTAGGGTAGCTATGCGAGTAATTGAAGGACTTTATGATGGTGTAACCACCTCTGAACTGGATAACCTAGCTGCCGAAATTGCAGCAACGATGACTACAACACATCCAGACTACGCAAAATTGGCAGCAAGAATTTCAGTTTCTAATTTACATAAGAATACCAAAAAGTCTTTCTCAGAAACCATGACGGATCTCTATGTGTATGTCAATCCAAGAACTGGGAAAAAAGCACCGCTACTTTCAGATGAAGTTTATAAAATTATTCAAAAAAACGCAGATAAATTAGACTCAAGTATAATTTACAACCGTGATTTTGGGTATGATTTTTTTGGATTTAAAACCTTAGAACGCTCGTATCTTCTTAAGCTTAATGGAAACATAGTTGAACGTCCTCAACATATGTTAATGAGGGTTTCTATTGGGATACATTTAGATGACATTGAAGCTGCGCTAGAAACTTATGAGTTGATGTCCAAGCGTTATTTTACTCACGCAACCCCAACATTGTTTAACTCAGGGACTCCTAAACCACAAATGTCCTCATGTTTTCTTTTAACAATGAAAGATGATAGTATTGATGGGATTTATGATACATTAAAGCAAACTGCAAAAATATCCCAGTCTGCGGGTGGAATAGGACTATCTATCCATAATGTAAGAGCAACGGGTTCTTATATAGCTGGTACAAACGGAACTTCTAATGGTATTGTTCCTATGTTACGCGTTTTCAATGATACGGCTCGCTATGTAGATCAAGGTGGTGGAAAGCGAAAAGGATCTTTCGCCATTTATGTAGAACCATGGCATGCTGATATTTTTGACTTTTTAGAGTTAAAAAAGAATCATGGTAAAGAAGAAATGCGTGCACGAGATTTGTTTTATGCTATGTGGACTCCAGATCTTTTCATGAAACGTGTTGAGGAAAATGCGGAGTGGACTCTTATGTGTCCTAATGAATGCCCAAATTTATTCGACGTACATGGAGATGAGTTTGAAGCACTTTACTTGAAGTATGAAAAAGAAGGTAAAGGAAGAAAAACAATTAAGGCACGAGATCTTTGGGAAAAGATTCTAGAATCACAAATTGAGACAGGTACCCCGTACATGCTTTATAAAGACTCAGCAAACAGAAAATCCAATCAAAAAAATCTAGGTACTATTCGCTCATCAAATCTTTGTACTGAGATTTTAGAATATACATCACCGGATGAAATAGCTGTATGTAACTTGGCTTCTATTGCTTTGCCAATGTTTGTTAAGGATGGGGAATTTGATCACCAAACTTTATTCGATGTAACTGTACGTGTAACAAAAAATTTAAACAGAGTAATTGATCGTAACTACTATCCTGTTAAAGAAGCGGAAAACTCAAACTTTAGACACCGACCTGTTGGATTGGGCGTACAGGGACTTGCTGATGTATTTATTATGTTAAGACTTCCGTTTACCTCTGATACTGCCAAACAATTGAATCAAGATATTTTTGAAACCTTATATTTTGCTGCTGTTACTGCCTCTGCTGAAGAAGCTAAAAAAGATGGTCCATATCAAACATATAAAGGTTCGCCAATTTCAAAAGGAGAATTCCAGCACAACCTTTGGGGGATTAAGGATGAAGAGCTCAGCGGCCGATGGGATTGGGTGAAACTCCGTAAAACAGTCAAAAAACAGGGTGTTAGAAATTCACTGCTCGTCGCTCCAATGCCAACAGCAAGCACTTCACAGATTTTAGGAAACAACGAATGTTTTGAACCTTATACTTCTAATATTTACACAAGAAGAGTACTTTCAGGCGAGTTCATAGTTGTCAATAAACATTTGCTAGAAGATCTTGTAGATCGAGGCTTATGGAATGAGGATATGAAACAAGAATTGATGCAAAACAATGGATCAGTCCAGAATATTGATGGCATTCCAGACGATTTAAAAGAGCTCTACCGTACTGTTTGGGAAATGAGTATGAAAGATATTATAGATATGTCACGTCAACGTGGCTATTTTATAGATCAATCACAATCATTAAATCTTTTTATGGAAGGAGCAACTATGGCTAAATTAACTTCCATGCATTTTTATGGTTGGAAGTCTGGTCTAAAAACAGGGATGTACTACCTGAGAACAAAATCCGCAGTAGATGCAATTAAGTTTACTTTAGATACAAAATCAAAAGCCGAAATTGAAAAAGATAAAGAGGTAACGAAAGTTAAAGTAGTAGCTCCTACCACCGCGGCAGCTGTTGCTCCACAACCGAGTGAGCCTGTAGAGCCACTTAGTCCGCAAGAACTTAAACAAATGATTGCTCAAGCTAAAGGCAATGAAGATGATGACTGTCTAATGTGCGGATCTTAAGATTTAATTTTATTAGATGTTCTTTTAA
>JAQWNN010000043.1 GCA_029268555.1 Flavobacteriaceae bacterium | reverse complement strand
ATTTATTCAGGATAAATGTGATTTACTCAATGCATTTCAGATCGCTCAGTCAGTAAAAATAGGAATTAATCTTCGCGGGAGAGAGTGGGTAAATCCAGAAGGAGAGACAAAATATTTTAATTCTGTTCAAGGATGGCGGATTGAAACTGTGGAAGCAGGTGTCACTTCATCAGAAATGCCGCCCATGCCCCCGGCTTCTGCCTTTAAGCCAGCCGAAGGAGATGCCAATGAAGTGGAAGACGATTTACCCTTCTAAGAACTCTAATATTTCTCGGTGCCTAAAACAACTTAAGAGGTGGTCATTAACCATCCCAGTTGCCTGCATGTGTGCATAAATGATTGTCGGGCCTACAAACTTAAACCCCTCTTTTTTTAAAGCTGAGCTGATTTTTTCAGCCAAAGGGGTGTAAGGTGGAACTTCGTCAAGTGTTTTAAATGTATTTGTGAGAGGAACACCATCCACAAAGTCCCAAATGAATTTGGAAAAACTCCCATGATTTGATCGAATTCTGATAAAAGCTTTTGCATTGTTAATAGTGGCTTCAATTTTTAATTGATTTCGAATGATTCCAGGATCATTCTTTAGTTCGGTTATTTTATCATAACCATATTTAGCAATTTTAAAATAATCAAACTTATGAAAAGCACGAGAAAAATTTTCTCGCTTCCGTAAAATTGTAATCCAACTCAAGCCCGCTTGAAATATTTCTAAAGTTAGAAATTCAAACAGTTTTTGATCATCATATATCGGGACTCCCCATTCTGTATCATGATAATTTTCGTAGATGGTGTCCCCTATGCACCATTGGCATCTTTCTTTTGACATAGATGAAGGCAAAAAAGTATCCTAATAAATGCTTTTAAAAGATAATTAGAGTGGGTTAGACTAGGGCAATACGCTCAAATCCTGTTACAGTAAGGTTACCAGAAGACTTAACATACGCAGCAACAGAAACCTTACTATCTTTTATAAAGTCTTGGTTTACTAATGTATTGTCTTTGTAAAAACGTTTAATTTTACCTTTCACAATATTATCCAACATTGCTTCTGGTTTTCCTTCTTGACGAAGCTGTTCCTTTGCAATCTCAATTTCCTTTTCAACTACCGATGCATCTACGTCCTCTTCATTAAGGGCTATAGGATTCATTGCGGCAACTTGCATAGCAACATTTTTAGCAACTTCAGCTCCGTTGTCTAGAGTTCCTGAAAGACCAACCAACGTTGCTATTTTATTTCCAGCATGAATATAACTTCCTACAAAAGGAGCCTTAAGGATCTTAAATCCTCCAATTTCAATTTTTTCACCTATAACTCCGGTCTGTTCAGTAAGTTTTTCGGCAACAGTAATCCCTTCGAACTCTGAACCTAAAAAATCTTCTAATGAGTCACAACCCAGCGCAAGGTCAACAAGATCATTTGCTAATTTTAAGTAGGAGTCATTTTTAGCGACAAAATCAGTTTCACAATTTACAGAAACAATAACTCCTGCATTATGATCAGTATTAACTTTAGCCAAAACAGCTCCTTCAGATGATTCTCTATCTGCTCTGTTTGCGGCTACTTTTTGACCTTTCTTTCTAAGATTTTCAACAGCTTTGTCAAAGTCCCCTTCGGCTTCAACAAGAGCTTTTTTACAATCCATCATTCCAGCACCAGTTGCTTGGCGTAATTTGTTTACTTCAGATGCAGTAATTTTCACAATTCTTTATTTTAAATTAGTTAGGCTTCTTTTCTTTTGATTCTTTAGCAGCCACCTCTTTTTCTTGAGCAGGCGCTTCTTGTTTTGTTTCTGGCGCATTATCTTCAGGTATTGTTTCTGAAGCTAATGTTTTAGTTTCTTCCTGCTTTGCAGCTTCCTCCATATCTTTAGCATCACTATCAGAAGCTCCTTCTTTCTCTTTTTTCCTATCGCCTAAACCTTCTGAAACTGCACCAGTAACTAAGCTTAAAATTTTATCTATTGATTTTGAAGCGTCATCATTTGAAGGGATTACGAAATCAACATCACGAGGATCAGAATTGGTATCAACCATCGCAAAAATAGGAATTTTTAATTTTTGAGCCTCTCTTACCGCAATATGTTCACGTGTGGTATCTACAATAAAAATAGCACCTGGTAGACGAGTCATTTCTGTAATTGACCCTAAATTCTTTTCTAACTTAGCTCTTAAACGATCAACTTGCAAACGTTCTTTTTTAGAAAGGGTTTCGAAAGTACCATCTTTTTTCATTCGGTCAATCGACCCCATTTTCTTTACAGCTTTCCTGATGGTAACAAAGTTTGTTAGCATCCCACCAGGCCAACGCTCAGTTATATATGGCATATTTACTGATTTTGCTTTTTCAGCAACAATATCTTTGGCCTGTTTTTTGGTTGCTACAAATAGGATTTTTCTACCAGATGAAGCAATCTTTTTTAAAGCCTCATTGGTCTCTTCAATCTTAGCAGCAGTTTTGTATAGATTGATAATGTGAATTCCATTTCGCTCCATATAGATGAAGGGAGCCATGTTAGGATTCTATTTTCGAGTTAAGTGTCCAAAATGGACGCCTGCATTAAGCAGGTCATTTACTTCTGGTTTTGCCATTTTTTTTAGTTTACGTTCCTTTTGATTAGCAACAAATCTTTAGACTTGTTTAGATGCTAAACTAATAAGCGCCTTAGCGTTTTAAGCAACTGGTTGATTAATAATAAATGAATGAACTTTGTTTTGCTGAAGCAAAACTACACCAATTAACGTTTTGAGAATTGGAATTTTTTTCTTGCTTTCTTCTGACCGAATTTTTTACGTTCAACCATACGAGGATCACGAGTTAACAAACCTTCAGGTTTTAAGTTTGCTCGGTATTCTTCATTGATTTTACAAAGTGCTCTTGCGATAGCAAGACGGACAGCTTCAGCTTGACCATTTGACCCTCCTCCTTTTACAGTCACGTTCAAATCGTAGTTTCCTTCTGTATTTGTTAAAAAGAAGGGCTGTTGGATTTTGTATTGTAACGTTGAGGTTGGAAAATAGTCAGTGTGTTTTTTTTTGTTTACCATAATTTTTCCTTTTCCTTTGCTTACATAAATGCGAGCAACAGAGGTTTTTCTACGGCCTATAGTGTGAACAGTATCCATTATAGATAATCGTTTATATTAATAGTTTTCGGATTTTGAGCATTCTGTTGGTGTTCTGCACCACCATGTACACGAAGATTTCTAAATAAATCGGCTCCTAACTTATTTTTAGGAAGCATTCCTCGAACAGCATTTTCTACAAGACGTGTATTTTTTTTATTATGCAATTGAGTCGCATTGAGAAAACGTTGTCCTCCTGGATATCCTGTATGACGTACATATTCTTTTTGTTCCCATTTGTTTCCACTTAAGAAAACATATGCCGCATTAATAACAATTACATTATCTCCGCAGTCAACATGAGGAGTATAATTTGGCTTGAATTTACCTCTTAAAAATTTAGCAATAATTGAAGCAACCCTTCCTAGAGGAAGCCCTTTTGCATCAACCACAATCCACTCTTTATTGACTGTATTAGCGTTTGCAGAAATTGTCTTATAACTTAATGTATTCAAAATATATAAATTTAAACGTTGGTAATTATCTCAACGGGCAGCAAATGTACAATTATATATGAGTATGAAAAAATTTTTTATTTTAATTTTCATAGCATCTAAAAGGAGTATTCAATTTTTAATGAGCTTCTAGCCAGTTACTTCCAATTCCGATGTCAACCATAAGTGGAACATCTAAAGAAAACGCATTTTCCATTTCGTTTTTTATCATAGTTTGAAGAGCCTCTATTTCTTCTTTAGGAACATCAAAGACGAGTTCATCATGAACCTGAAGCAACATTTTTGACTGCCAACTTCCCTTATCAAGTTTTTTCTGAATGGCAATCATTGCTAATTTGATAATATCTGCTGCACTGCCTTGAATAGGAGCATTTACCGCATTACGTTCTGCAGCATTTCGAACTACGGCATTCTGAGAATAAATATCTTTTAAATAACGTCTTCTTCCTAAAACGGTAGTAACGTAGCCATTGTCTCTAGCAAAATCTACTTGATCTTGAATATAGTTCCGTAATTTTGGATAAGTTGAGTAATAGGTGTCGATGAGTTCTTTTGCTTCGTTGCGATTTAGATCTGTTTGCTGACTCAGACCAAAAGCAGACACACCATAAATAATTCCAAAATTGACTGTTTTAGCATTACTTCTTTGTGCTTGGGTAACTTCATCCAGAGCTACATCAAAGACCTTTGCTGCTGTAGCTTGGTGGATATCCTCATTATTTTGAAAAGCCGTAATCATTCCTTCATCTTTACTCAATGCTGCAATGATTCGCAATTCGATTTGTGAATAATCGGCAGCCATTAGTACATAACTTTCATCTCTGGGGATAAATGCTTTTCTAACCTGTTTACCTCTGGAAGTTCGAACAGGAATATTTTGTAGGTTGGGATTGTTACTACTTAACCTTCCAGTTGCAGCCACAGCTTGATTGTAAATGGTATGTATACGATTAGTTTTGGCGTTAATATCATTAGGCAGAGCATCTACATAAGTATTTTGGAGTTTTTTTAAGGAACGCCAATCCAATACATCAGAAACAATAGGATGGTCTTTCGCTAGATATGAAAGTACATCTTCAGCGGTTGAATATTGTCCTGTTTTTGTCTTTTTCGGTTTATCCACCAATTTGAGTTTATCAAATAGTATGGAGCCTAATTGTTTGGGAGATGCTAAATTAAAAGTTTCACCTACCATATTAAAAATTGAATCCTCTAGTTTTTGAACATCTTTAGTTAAATTTTTAGAAAGCTCTTCTAAGAAAGAGACATCTATGTTAATCCCTTCACATTCCATGGCTGTAAGCACCTTAACCAAGGGGAGTTCTACTTTTTTGTAAAGATCTAAGGTTTGTGCTGAGTCCATTTCTTTTTCCAAAAAGTGCTTAAGCTGGAAGGTGACATCGGCATCTTCTACAGCATATTCTGTTTGATTTTCAATGGGAACATCTCGCATACTTCCTTGATTAACTCCCTTTTTCCCAATTAGTTCTTTGATGGATTGTGGACTATAGTCCAGATAGGTTTCTGCTAAAATATTCATATTATGTCGCATATCTGGATTGATTAGATAATGTGCGATCATAGTATCAAAAAACGGCGCTTTAACTTTTATATTGTAGTTTTCTAGAACCTTCAAATCAAATTTTAAGTTGTGCCCAATTTTTTCAATCTTAGTATGTTCAAAAAAGGCCTTAAAAGGCTTCAAAAAAGCAAGTGTTTCATTTCTATTTTCTGGTAAGACGAGATAATAACCCTTTGATTCCTCCCATGAAAATGCTATTCCCACCAGTTCGGTTTGTAAAGCATCTAAAGAGGTTGTTTCCGTATCAAAGCAAACACTTTTCTGCTGGAGTAAGTTTTTTAAAAGTAGTGCTCTTGAATATGGACTATTAATGCTTTGATACCAGTGTTTTTTATTATCTAAATCTTTTCGCTCCGAAGCTTCTTGGTTGCTTACAATACCACTCCCCGGTGGTGCAAAAAGGTCAAACTGTTGACCTTGCTGTGGTTCTGATATTTTTAGGGGTTTTTCTTTTTGAGGACTTTTTTCTTCAGTTAGTATAAAGATTTTTTTGAAGTTCTCTGCTATTCTTCGGAATTCTAGTTCTTCAAAAATAGTATTCACAGCCTTTGAATTTGGCTGAGAGAGTTTATAATCTTTGGCATCAAACTTAACAGGAACGTCTAAAAGAATTGTTGCCAATTGCTTGGATAAAATACCGAGATCTTTGTTGGCTTCAATTTTTTCTTTGAGTTTTCCTTTTAGATCACTAGTGTTACGTAATAAGCCTTCCATGCTGCCATAGGCTTTGATAAACTTTTTCGCAGTTTTATCTCCTACACCCGGTAAACCTGGAATATTATCAACGGCATCACGCATCATACCTAAATAGTCAATGACTTGTTCAGGGCTTTCTACCTCAAACTTTTCTTGAACTTCTGGAATCCCCCATATTTCTATCCCATTTCCCATTCGAGCGGGGCGGTACATGAATATATTTTTTGAAACTAACTGTGCAAAATCCTTATCCGGAGTAACCATAAAAACCTGATAGTTTTCTTTTTCTGCCTGTTTGGCCAAAGTTCCGATGATATCATCTGCTTCAAATCCTTCTTTCACAACCACAGGGATTTGCATCGCTTTCAAAATATTTTGAATGTAGGGTACGGCAATCTGAATAGCTTCTGGAGTTTCGTCTCGATTGGCTTTGTATTCGGTAAACATTTCTGTACGTATTGCTGAACCGCCTTTATCAAAACAAACCGCAAGGTGGTCTGGTTGCTCTCGTTTTATCACATCAAGAAGTGAATTTGTAAAGCCCATGATCGCCGAGGTATCCATCCCTTTTGAGTTAATTCTAGGATTTTTGATAAATGCATAGTAACCTCTAAAAATTAGAGCATATGCATCGAGTAAAAAAAGACGTTTTTGTTCGCTCATTGGTTAAATATAAAAAACGACAGGGTAATTGGATTCATTCCCTGTTTTTATTTGAAAGAGAATTCAATTTTTTACAAATACCTTTTGCATCCAGCCCAAGACTTTCAAATAATTTTTTGGGACTTCCATGCGAAATAAACTTGTCTGGAATTCCTTCAAGATCAATTGGAATTTTATATTTATGAGTAGCAGAAAATTCAAGAACAGAACTTCCAGCTCCACCTTTTATCGTTCCTTCTTCAAAAACGATTATATGTTTGTATTGATTAAATACTTCATGAAGCATTTCCACATCCAAAGGTTTTACGAAACCTAAGTCGTAATGCGCAAAATTTTCAGGGTGATCTACCTTGGTTAATGCCTCGCCAACAGCTTGTGCCAATGTTCCAACCGAGATTATTGCATATTGACTTCCATTCTTTAAACATTGACCCTTTCCCCATTCAGTTTTTTTAAGATCAAAGAAGACCTCATTTAGTTGGGAATACCCTCTTGGATATCGAATCGCTAAAGGATGGTCCAATCCAAGCTGTGCAGTGTAAAGTAAGTTTTGGAGAATTTCAGCATTTCTAGGGGCGGCGATGGAAAGATTTGGAATACATCTGAGGTATGCAATGTCGAAAACACCATGGTGTGTCGGTCCGTCATGCCCTACAACTCCAGCTCGGTCAACACAAAACACCACCGGTAGTTTTTGAAGTGCTACGTCATGTATAATCTGATCATAGGCCCTTTGTAAAAAAGTAGAATAAATTACGCAAAAAGGTAACATTCCCTGTGTAGCCATACCTGCAGCTAATGTAACTGCATGCTGTTCTGCAATTCCAACATCAATACAACGATCAGGAAACTCTCTCATTAAATTTACTAAACCACTTCCAGTTGGCATTGCAGGTGTGATTGCAATAGTTTTTGAATTTTGTTTAAATAGATACGTTAATGTTTTTCCAAAGACTTCTTGAAATTTAATTTTTTGTTTTCCATTAGCAGGATTAAGTTTTCCAGTTATAGGATCAAATTTTCCTGGAGCATGATAGGTGATTTGTTCATTTTCTGCAACAGGAAGTCCTTTACCTTTTTTGGTAATAATATGGAGCAATCGAGGTCCTGATTCTTTTTTTTGTTTTTCCAGGGTTTTAATAAGTAAATCTAAATCGTGTCCATCTATAGGTCCAGAATAGGGAATATTTAAGTTTTGAAAAAAGTTTGGTAAACTAGAGTTAATTTTTTTCGCCTTATCAAAATAATTTTTGAATGCTCCTACACTAGGGTCAATTCCCATAGTATTATCATTTAATACAATGAGAACACTAGCTGAGGTAGTACCCAAATGATTAAGCGCTTCAAAAGCCATTCCGTTAACAATAGAAGCATCTCCAATAATCGCTATATGTTGTTTTTCAATCCCATTTAGTTCTGCACTTAGGGCCATTCCTAAAGCAGCAGAAATAGAGGTGCCTGCATGACCAGTGCCAAATGCATCATAGCTACTTTCATTCCTCTTAGGGAATCCACTAATTCCTCCATGCTGTCGGAGTTGATCAAAATCCTCCTTTCTTCCAGTAAGCATTTTATGACTATAACTTTGGTGGCCCACATCCCAAATAAGTATGTCCTTAGGGGTATTAAACACATAATGCAAGGCAATGGTCAGCTCAACTGAACCTAAACTTGATCCAAGATGACCTTCTCCTTTCGACAAAACATCAACAATTGCTTGACGCAGAGTTTTAGTTAAACCTAGAAGTTGACTTGAATTAAAATTTCTTAATTTCTCAGGATCTGGAATAGAATCCAATAACTGTTTAGACATATTGTAAAGATAAGTAAATCAGTCAGGGATTAAATGCACTTAGTTTTTGTATTTTTAGTTATGCAATTGGATGATCAATATTTCATGAAACAAGCCATGGTAGAAGCTGAAAAGGCTTTTTCTGCAGATGAAGTTCCTGTAGGAGCTGTTGTTGTTGTTGGTGACCGAATCATTGCAAGAGCGCATAATCTAATTGAACGATTAAATGATGTAACTGCACATGCAGAAATGCAAGCAATTACCTCAGCAGCAAATTTTTTAAATGGAAAATACTTAGTTGGATGTACTCTATATGTTACCCTAGAGCCATGTATTATGTGTGCTGGAGCACTGACCTGGAGTCAAATAGATAGCGTAGTTTATGCAGCCTCTGATCCTAAGAGAGGATTTGTTCAGACAGGGTTAAATTTACATCCTAAAACAGATATTCGTAAGGGCATAATGAGTAAGGAATCTGAAGACCTCTTGGATCGATTTTTTAGAAAAAAAAGGTCATAAAAAAAGCACTTCTACAGAAGTGCTTCAATAATAGCAATAATATATAAATTATAATAGGCTTATGTTGGAAGCTTGCGTCCCTTTTTTTCCTTCTTCTTCTACATACTCTACTTTTGCTCCCTCTCTAAGGGTCACGCCATCTAGGGCTGAAATATGAACGAATACATCTTCGCCAGACTCATCGTTGGTAATGAAACCAAATCCTTTAGCTTCATTGAAAAATTTAACTGTACCAGTCATGTGTTTATTTAAAAATTATATGCAAAGGTACGTTTATTATCAACGCAAGGCTGAATTTTAACAACTTTTTTGTTTAAAGAAACTGATAATCAAATAACTCCAAATAAATAGCAGCTTTAGCCTCAATGCTTTTCGGTTTTTTTAATTCTAGAATTGGTATTCATATTTACTTTCATTTTTTTAAAATTTTCTTCGCTTAGTGTGTAGTCTTTCAACCTTTTTCCACTCCAACGATGGTATAGAAACAATGGCAGAAATATAAAGGCGCCAGAAAGAACAGTAAAGCCAATGATACGCTCCCCATCTCCAAAATCAACTTTTGATTTATGATAAATCCCGTAAAATAAACTACTGAGAATGCAAATAAAAAATACCCTTAAGAGAAGTTTCATTTTTTTGAAGTTGATTTTAGATAAAGCTCATCTAATTGATTTTGGCTTAAAGAAGAAGGAGTGTCGATCATTACATCTCTTCCAGAATTATTTTTTGGGAAGGCAATAAAATCTCTTATGGTTTCTTCCCCACCGAGAATAGCCACAAGACGATCTAATCCAAAAGCTATTCCACCGTGTGGAGGAGCTCCATATTGGAAGGCATTCATTAAAAATCCAAATTGCGCTTTGGCTTCTTCTGTAGTAAATCCAAGGAGATCAAAAAGCTGGGCTTGCAACTTTTGATCATGAATTCGTATTGAGCCACCACCAATTTCATTTCCGTTCATTACAAGATCATACGCGTTTGCTTTAACTGATCCAGGATCTGATTTAAGGAATTCTATATGTTCGGGCTTGGGTGCAGTGAAAGGATGATGCATAGCCTGGTATCGCTTACTCTCATCGTCCCATTCTAATAATGGGAAATCAGTAATCCACAGTGGTGCGAATTCGAAAGGATTTCGAAGGCCAAGTCGTGTTGCTAATTCAATACGTAAAGCACTCAATTGGATTCGTGTTGTTTTCTTTTCTCCAGATAGTATCAAAATCAAGTCTCCTGCTTGAGCTTCGCAATGTTTCGCCCAGGATTCTAGATCTTTAGAGCTAAAAAATTTATCTACAGAAGATTTAAAACTTCCATCTTTATTACATTTTACATAAACCAAACCTTTGGAACCAATTTGGGGTCTTTTCATCCAATCAATTAGAGCGTCAATTTCTTTTCGACTCATTTCAGCTGATCTAGGAACAGTAATTCCAACGACCAATTCTTGATTGTCAAAAACTCCAAAACCTTTTCCTTGGGCAAGCGCATTTAATTCTTTAAAACACATACCAAAACGGATATCCGGCTTATCGGTTCCGTAAATTTTCATGGCCTGATCATATGAAATTCGAGGGAAATCATCAACTTCAACCCCCTTAATTTCTTTGAGTAAATGACGTGTAAGTCCTTCAAATTGAATTAAAATGTCTTCTTGTTCTACGAAGGTCATTTCACAATCAATCTGTGTAAATTCAGGTTGTCTGTCCGCGCGCAAGTCTTCATCTCGGAAGCATTTAACAATCTGAAAGTATTTATCTAAACCACCTATCATTAATAATTGTTTGAATGTTTGAGGGGATTGTGGGAGAGCATAAAATTTCCCTTCATTCATTCGAGAGGGGACCACAAAATCTCTTGCTCCCTCAGGAGTTGACTTGATTAAATAAGGGGTTTCTATATCGATAAATCCAGATTGGGAGAGATAATTACGGACCTCCATGTTGACTTTATGTCTAAATAATAAATTGTCTTTAACTGGATTTCTTCTTAAATCTAAATAGCGGTATTGCATTCGTAATTCCTCTCCACCATCTGTGTCATCTTCTATAGTAAAAGGAGGTGTAATGGATGGATTTAAAACATTTAGTTCATTGACTAATACTTCAATAGCACCCGTTGCCATATTTGGGTTTTTAGATTCTCGTTCAATGACTTTACCTTTTACTTGAATTACAAATTCCCGCCCAAGACCCTGAGCAGCTTCAAAAACATTTTTTGGTGTACGCTTCTCGTCAAATACAAGTT
This sequence comes from Flavobacteriaceae bacterium, assembly GCA_029268555.1. Taxonomy (GTDB): domain Bacteria; phylum Bacteroidota; class Bacteroidia; order Flavobacteriales; family Flavobacteriaceae; genus MS024-2A. The sequence goes on along the minus strand of JAQWNN010000043.1, from coordinate 1,263 downwards.
GAGTAATACCATATCTATCGCGAAGATCTATCCAAACGATAAAGCCTTTATTTCTATTTTTTGAACCCAACCGGATAAGGTTACTGTTTGGTTTAGTTGGTCTAAGGAAAGTGTTCCGCAGTCTTGAGATCTATACATGCCATGTAATTGTTAAACAAAAATAAAAAATCCTGAGGGGTGAGCCTCAGGATTTGTAAATCTTTATAAAATCTTCTTTAGCCAAAGTTTGATTGAATAAACAATGGAGAATGTTGCGGGTACAATAACTAAGGTTAAGAAAGTTGCAAAAGTCAGTCCGAAAATAACAGTCCAAGCTAAAGGCCCCCAGAAAATAACGTTATCACCCCCGACATAAATCTTTGGATCCCATTCAGAAAACATAGAAAAAAAATCAATATTCAATCCAATAGCCAATGGTATTAAACCAAGTACAGTTGTAATGGCTGTTAAGATAACAGGACGTAAACGCGCTGCACCGCCCTCAATAATCTCTGGGATCACTAATTCTTTTGTAAGTAAGACTCCTTTCTCAAGACCTTCTAAATCCTGCCTACGATCAATGAGAAGCTGGGTATAATCCAACAGTACAACCCCATTATTTACAACAATACCGGCAAGGGCGATAATTCCCATCATTGTCATCAAAATTACAAATGGCATTTTAAAAGCGATCAGACCTAAAAATACTCCTGTAAAACTCAAGAAAATAGATAAGAGAATGATCAATGGTTTGGAAATAGAATTAAACTGAAATACTAGAAGTAATAATATCAACCCTAAAGCAGCAGCAAGGGCATTGGACAAAAAGGCCATATTTTCATCTTGCTTTTCAATTTCACCAGAAAACCTAAAATTGACTTTATCTGGGAGATCAAAATTATTTAGTGCATTTTTAACCTGAGCAACAACTTCGTTGGCATTATAACCAGCAAGAACTGATGAGTATAGGGTTACCACTCTATTAAGCTCACGGTGTTTGATAGCATTAAAACTGGTAATGCTTTTCTGATTTACAAGCGCGGCAATAGGAATTTCTTTAATACGTCCTGTAGCCTGATCTCTAAAAATGATATTTTGATTGTAAAGAGAATTATCTTCATAACGATTTTCTTTGTCAAAGCGGACATTTATATCGTAATCATCACCGTCTTTTTTATAAATTCCAGCTTTTGAACCAAATAAAGACGTCCTTAATAATTGGCCTACTTGTGAGGCTGAAACACCTAATTCTCCTGCTTTTTTACGATCTATAACAAGTTGTGT
>JAQWNN010000042.1 GCA_029268555.1 Flavobacteriaceae bacterium | reverse complement strand
TTTACCTACGTAGCAATGTGGATGCTGATTGGTAAAATTTTACGTTATACTATTTGGGGAGTACTTACACTTTGGGGAATTTCTTTATTTTAGAAGTATAAAAAAGTGAAAGAATGAAACGAAGTCCAATAGAAGTTTTTAGTGAGTGGGCCACTCTAGATAAGGATTTTGGTATGGAACAAAACCATAAGCGATCTGTGGAAAATATGCTGACTTTTGCATTAAAACAAAATAACTCATTTTCATTTATTGATGCTGGGTGTGGAAATGGTTGGGTAGTCAAAAAAGTTGGAGAAAACCAATTGTGTAATTATGCCGTAGGAGTAGATGGCTCAGATAAAATGATTGAGAAAGCAAAGACATTAGACCCCTCTGGGTCTTATGTGTGTGCTGATTTAATGTCCTGGTATCCAAAGAAGCCAGTAGATATTGTTCATTCTATGGAGGTTTTTTACTATCTAGAAAACCCTAAAGAACTAATCAAACAGATTTTTGATTCATGGTTAAATAATAAAGGAAGACTTATTATTGGTCTTGATTTTTATTTTGAAAATAAAGTTTCACATGACTGGTCTGAAAGTTGTGGCATTTCGAATATGAAGCTCTTTAGTGAAAATGAATGGCTTGATTTTTTTAAAGTAGTTGGCTTTCAATCTATAAATTCTTGGCGCTTTGGAGAAAAAGATGGTTGGGGTGGAACACTAATTATAACTGGATTAAAATAAACTATTTTTATCGTATCTACCCGGAGCCAATCGTTTACTAAAAAATGGAAATAATGAATGTGGCACTATCTTGAGTAAAAAAACAATCAGTTTAAATGTTTTACTAGGGATACATACTTTTTTCCCTTTTAATGTTGCAATGACTGCTTCTTCAGCTACACTATATGCAGTTTTTTTCATAAAAGAGGGTACTCGATCCATTTCATCTTGAACACCACTTGCAGTATGAAAATTGGTTACTGTATACCCAGGACAAACTGCAGTAGATGTTATACCCCTATTATTATAATTAATGTTTATTCCCTCGCTAAGACGGTTAATAAATGTTTTTACAGGTCCATATAATGTTTGAATCCTTGAGGGAGGAGCATAGGCGGCTACAGAAGAAATCATCATTATTCTTCCTTTTCCATCAGCAATCATATCTCTGACAAATAATTTAGTCAATGCAATTACAGCTAGTGCCAATACCCTAATAAATTTTTCTTCCTCCTCCATTGGAGTTTGATCAAAAGGGGCTGGTATAGCGTAGCCTGCATTATTAACCAGTAAACTAATTTCAATCCCTTTTTTTTGACAAAAAGTATAAATTGATTGAGGTGCTACCGGATCGTGTAAATCCGCAACTATAACTTCAACGGAAACCTCTGGTTCATTTGAGAGTATCTTTTCAGCATGTTCCAATTTCTTTTTATTTCTTGCTGTTATGACGAGGTCAAAACCTTTTTTTGCAAGACATTTTGCTATCTCGAATCCAATCCCTGATGATGCTCCGGTAATTAATGCTGTTTCTTTTTTCAAAAAGAATTTATTTTAAACAAGTTAATAATTAAATCATTAATGAAATTTTTAATATTGATTTACAGGTTTTTTTGAAGTTTTCATACATTGTTGTTTTTTTATACTTATTATGAAACTTTTCTTTTTAGCGCTAATGTTTTTGGGTTTTCAAAATTTTATAAATAGTCAAGTTCTTTATAAAGAATTTTACTTTGATATGCCTATTGATAAAGCTAAAGAAATACTTAAAAATAACTCCCCAACTCTCAAAAATATTTCCTTTGGAAAAGGGACATCGTATGCATTTAGAAAAAGATCACTCGTTGATCATGAAGGTATTCTAACTGAAATAAATATTTGGAGTAAAAAAAATCTTGAAATAGAACAAGCTTCTGACTATTTGAAAAAAACACGTGATTACTTCGAATCGAATAACTACAAAACAGTTTATGCACAAGAAAATTGGTCAAACCCCGTCCTGGTTAAAAAAAATCTGCCCTGTATACGTTTTGTAGATGCTGATAAAACAGTAGTTATTGAAATGGATCCTCGAGGTCAAGGAAGTGCTTATAATGTTTTTATTACATTTTACAATTATGACTGGTTCTTACGAAAAGCAAAGGGTGAAGAGTAATTTATAGATCAATATTGATGCCTAACCCTAAAAGTTCTCTTACCTGAAGCCTTCCAAGTAAATCATCATCGTACAATAAATGTAATATAAAGTTTCCTGATATTTTACTATTAACCTTAAAACGTAAATTAGTATCCCAATCAAAATCAATATTTTTTGTTTTTTCAAGATAGTTGACATATACACTGTATTTTGTCTCCCAAATAATATTCTTCATAATTTCTTTTTTATAAAAGCCTGAAATCAAAGCTCCAAAAAAGAACTTAGAGCGTTTGTTAAAATCTACACCAAAATATTTGGAATCATTTTCTAATTCGCGTGTATAATTCTTTGAAGCTATAATAATCCTAGCTGAAATTGGAGACATGTTTAACCAAAAAAAATCAGTCTTTTTATAATAAAACCCTAATCCACCTTGAAGTATCGAAGGAGAAAGGAATTGTGAAACTTTTTCACGCATTTCATTTCCATCTTGATTATAATACCTAAAACCAGGCAATAACTGGGTTTTAAAATTTAAAAACCCGGAATAATTCCAAAATCTATTGATTTGCTTTCCTACAAGTGAGTTTATTTCAAATCGGTCATCTGCCTTTTTTAAAAATTTACTCCCCGAAATGTATGTAGTACCGATAGAAAGTAATAAGTTAGAATCCCATACAAAACCATTTCGATCAGAGTAATTAAAATTATAGTCCAGTCCATATAGCAAAGTTAGCGCACTTTCTCCACCAGAAATCCAATTTGAAAAATAAGCCTGGTTAAAGTTAAAACGAGTATTCCCATAAAATTTCATTCGCTTGCCACCCATTTCTGACTGAATTACAGCATCAAAAGGAAGACGTTCTTCTTTTTCCTCTTCTTGAGCATAATTGAATGAAGAATAAAAGATGCAAAAAAAAGATAAAAGAAAGTAACGCTTGCAGCAATGTACTTTCGAAAAATATTTCATCCTAAAGGGTTTTGATAGGTACTTCCTTTATTTGGCTTAAATTTATAAAAATTAAAGTGATAAATTTTATATTGATTTGTGCATGGATAAAATCTTTTATATTTTATTAAGTCTTTTTATTTTTTGTTCTACTCATATTATTGCACAAGTTGGGCCTAAAACCAATTTCCTGATCTCAGACAGTTTAGTTAACATAGGTATTCGAAACAAAGCATACCCTGGGGCCCAACTGTTGGTTTTTTCAAAAGATAGTATTCTACTTCAGAAGTCTTATGGTTTTCATACATATGATTCCATAACAAAAGTTGAAAATACTAATCTATATGATCTTGCTTCTGTGACAAAAGTCCTTGCTGGTACTTTAGCATTTATGAAACTCTATGAATTATATGAAATTAATTTGAATGATAAAGTTTCTGACTATTTACCAGCACTTAAAAGGAGTAATAAAAAAAACACAAGCTTCAAAGAAGTATTGAGTCATAGTGCAGGTTGGTTACCATATATATCCCATCAGAATTTGATCCGAAAAAAAGATGGTGATTTTAAACAAAGAACTCTTAAATCAAAACAATCTAAAAGATATCATACACAAATTAGTGATTCGCTATTTCTTTTTAAAAGGTATCCTGATAAGATTATGCGTCGCATACGTAAAACAAAGATGAGTAAGCTGGGTGAATATAAATATTCAGGTCTTTGGTTTTTTCTAATTCCAGAAATAACAAAGCAATTAAGCGGTATCTCATTTGAATCTTTTTTAAAAAAATATTATTATGATCCCTTGAAACTTAAAAGACTTACTTTTCTACCCTCAAAAAAATACAATAAAAAGGAAATTGTTCCTACAGAATATGACTCGAAATTTAGAAAGCAACTTGTTCAGGGTTGGGTGCATGATGAGGCCGCAGCACTTATGGGAGGGGTTTCTGGAAATGCTGGTTTATTTTCAAATGCTGCCTCTATAATGCCCATTTTAGAAATGCTTCTAAATAATGGAACTTATAATGGAAGAGTTTATTTAAAAGCTGAAACTGTTGCTCTATTTACAAAAAGAGCCTATCCAACTGGTAATAATCGAAGAGGACTTGGTTTTGATAAACCAAATTTGGTTGGAGATAATGATAGGTACCCTTCAACTCTGGTTTCTGAATCAAGTTATGGACATACTGGATTTACTGGAACATTAATTTGGATTGATCCCAAAAAGAATGGGTTTTTGATCTTTTTGAGTAATCGAGTATATCCTTCAAGAACTCAACAAGGACTTTATGATATGAATATTAGAGAACAACTTTTGGATCATGCCTTTCAAAATTAAATTATTTACTACATGGATTCTAATCCATCATTTTGCCGCCGCTCAGCTACCATCAGGCTTTACTGTACTCAATAATGAAATTCCTGGATTAGAAGTGGAATTGAGATATGCGACATCAAAAAATTTTATGGGTCGCCCGGTGGTAGCATATCATAGTGATCTTGCGATTGGTTCATCAGAACTAGCTATTCAGTTAAAACAGGTACAAGCCCAATTGAGGTCTATGGGTATTGGAATTAAAATTTATGATGCTTACCGTCCTCAGTCTGCTGTAAACGATTTTATAAAGTGGTCCAAAATACCAAACGATACCATGTCAAAACACGAATATTATCCAAAATTAAAGAAAAATACCCTTTTTGATTTAGGATTCATTTCCGCTAAAAGTGGCCATAGTAGGGGGAGTACTGTGGACCTTACACTAATTTATTTGGACAAGAATAAAAAAGGAAAAGGGCTTGACATGGGAAGTTCTTGGGACTTTTTTGGTGATATTTCTAATTATGCTTCAAAGAAAATAACTAAAAAACAAAAATCAAATCGAAAGTTACTTCGAGAAATTATGATTTTAAATGGTTTCAAACCCTACGACAAAGAATGGTGGCATTTTACACTGATTAATGAGCCTTTCCCAAATACTTATCATGATTTTGTAATCATTTCTCCATGAAATAGAAAATCTAATAGAATTCAATGCGGCTCAAAATACTTTATAATTTTGAAGCAGAAGTGTGATCAGAAATTATGAACCATTCGTTATTAACTTTTATCCAATTAAGGGTAAAATATCCCTGTATATCTCCTATAATTCTAGATAAATTGAATTTCCCTTGCAATTGAATCACTGTGGAACTCAAACCTATAACATTTAATATATCGAACTTCAACTTACCCATTTTTTGACGATCTGAATATGTTTTTTTATATCTATTTCTTGTTGCCTCCCATCCATAAATTGGACCTGATGATCCTGAAAAAACTAGTTGATCTGATTTTAAATACCCTTGCATGAAAGCATCTATATCCCCCCTATTCCAATCCTCTTGCTGTTCATAAAGAATCTTAACAATCGCTAATGAGTCTATCTGGGACAATCGTTTCTGTGAAAAAAGTACTGTCGTAATTAAGAATAAACCACTAAAAAATAAAATCCTCACTAAGGCAATTTAAGTGTTGGATAATTGATATTTAATTGCTCAAGATAGGTGTCGTATTTAGTTTCATCGTAATAAAATTTTTCTAAGTCTCCCCTAAATTCATCTTGAATTTTTTTATTTAAAAAAATTGGAGGTGGGGCATCTTCGGGTATAAGTTGTACATATTTTCCGTTTTTTTTCTGTACGTTTTCGAAATAATCTTTTGCCTCTGCCAATAACGAGGGCTGGGTGAGAAAATCGATAACAGTGGCTGCAACAACTTTGGCTCCAGCAGTTCCTCCTTTATGGGCAATAGGTGTAGCCATTGTAATCGAATTTGACCAGTGATGCCCCTGAAGACCTGGCATATTAGATGGAAAACGCAAAGTAACAGTTGGACACTTCCATGAAACCTCTCCAATATCGTCGGATCCTCCACTTTTTGGCTCTTTTCTTGGCTTTCCTAATTCTGCAAGTTCTGTCGAAAGGCCAGTTGTTATTTTAGAATTGACCTCTTTTTGAACAGCCATGGCAAGTGCCTGATCTTTCTCTGACCACTCAGGAAGTCCGACAACTTTAATATTCTCATACATTGTCTCAGCTATAACCTTATTGAAATGTCTTGGTGAGGCTGCTCCAAGAATTCTTGATGTTACTTTAGTATCTGTCATAAGAGCTGCACCTTTAGCTATGTTATTAGCGTCATTGTACATGTCTAAAATGCCCTCTGATGTAATATCTCTTAAAAAATACCAAATTGATGCTTTCGAGGGAACAACGTTTGGCTGATCTCCAGCATCAGTAAAAATTGAGTGTGATCTATTTAAAGGGTGCAAATGCTCCCTCTTATAATTCCATCCAACACTCATTAACTCAGCAGCATCTAAAGCACTTTTCCCCCTCCATGGTGAACCACCTGAATGAGCGGATACTCCTTCAAACATATACTCAACTGAAATCAAACCAGTCCCTGTGGCATCACCCCAAGAAACAGCCATATTACTACTTACATGAGTAAAAATACACATATCAACGTCATCAAAATAACCATCTTTTACAAACCATGCTTTAGCAGCTAATTGTTCTTCAGCTATTCCTGGCCATACAACTAGTGTTCCACCTATATTGTTTTCCTTCATCAGTTCTTGAATTACCAAAGCAGAGGTAATTATAACTGGAAGTCCTGAATTATGACCTTCTCCATGACCAGGAGCTCCTACTACCATTGGCTTATGATAAGCAACACCAGGATATTGTGAGGCTTTCGGAATACCATCTACATCACTTCCTAATGCAATTACTGGACCTTCTACTCCAAACTTCCACCTTGCAATCCATCCAGTTGGAATTCCAGAAATTCCATACTCTACTTCAAATCCAGCTGATTCTAAAACTCCCGTTAGGTATTTAGATGTTTCGATCTCCTGATGACCTAATTCAGCAAAACTAAATACCTTATCAATCATAACTTGAGTTTTTTTGTGATGGCTTTGAGCCAAATCAATAGCAGCTGTTTTGATTTTTTGTATTTGTCTTTTTGAATACTTTTGTTGCGCTTGAATTGCTGTAATTTGAATTACAAAAATGAATAACAAGACTTTGAGCGAAAAAGAGAAATTATGTAGCATAGAAATTATAATTTTAACTAAAATACAAATAATTAAAACCACATCTATTTTTTGAAAAAAACAAACATCATAAAACTGACTATTTTTCCTGCATTATTTTTATTTTGCTTTTGCAAACAAAATATTCTAACCGCTGAATCCCTCCTAGAAAAAAGCATACAAGCTCATGGAGGTAAAAAACTATTAAATCAATTTAAATCGATTCAATATAATAAATCAACTAAACTATATTCTGAAAATGGTGAATTGGAAAAACACCTTCTCCAGAAAATAACTCAACAATGGGACCCTTTCTTAAGTTCAATGGAGTGGAAAAATTTAGAGGGATATTTCATTGCTAAAAAAGAGTTTGGAGAAGTTTCTTTAATACTTGATAATGAGGAGATTAAAGACTCCTTAAAATTAATTGAAACTGAATCAAATCTAAATGCTGCATTTTATGTTTTTTGGCAACCATTTCAGCTTCTTGAACCTACTGCAAAAAAAGTTTTTTTAGGCAGAGAAAAAATATTGGATTCTATAGAAGTATTAGCAATGAAGGTTACATACTCTGATAAGGTTGGGGCTGACATTTGGCATTACTTTTTTAATCCAAAAAATTTTAAGATTAGAGCAGTAAAAGTTGAACACAGAGGACGAACTAGTCTGATTATAAATGAACTTTATGAAACAAAAACAGGCTTGTCATTAAACAAGTCTAGAAAGAGTTATTTTTTAGATTCCCTAGGAAAAGTAAACTATCTTAGAGCAGCTTATGAATATGAAATTTCATCATTTGATTACAAAAAATGATATCGCTTAAAAGCTTCAATTGCAGCATAATCTGATAAGCCCATATCCTTATACTTTTTTGCAGTTTCAGCATTGCGGTCCTCAGCACGAATCCAAAACTCTCTTTTATCCTCTCCTTGAAACATGACACCATCTTTTTGAGATTGGTGATAAAAAATAGCTTTTCTTTTTCTTAGGACTTGATCTGGACTCATTGGAACTGCCATTTCAATTTCATGAATTTCCCATTCGTGCCATGCACCTCTATACAACCACATCCAACAATCCTTCATGAAAGATTTTGTTTTTAATGCATCTAAAGAACCAAAAATTATATTAAGACAAACTCTATGAGTCCCGTGAGGATCAGCCAGGTCTCCAGCAGCATAAATTTGGTGTGGTTTTAATTCCTCAATAAGAGCCATTGTAAGATCTAAATCTTTTTGGGATGGAGGATTCTTATCGATTAATCCTGTTTCGTAAAAGGGTAAATTCATGAAATGAACTTGATCATCTGGTATTCCTATGTAACGAGTTGCACCTAAAGATTCTCCTTTTCTTATACTGCCTTTTAAATTGCAAATACCTAATGGAGTGGGATTATTTGGGTTAAGGTTTTCAAATTCCCCATTTAGCTTCTCTATTTGTTTAATTTGATCTGATTTGAGTATATCTTGGGTAACTTCCAAAAATCGTTTTGCGTCTTGATCTGAGACTGCAATGTTACCGGAAGTCTGATATGCCACATGAACTTCATGGCCCTGAGCCACAAGCCTGTCAAATGTACCGCCCATTGAAATAACATCATCATCAGGATGGGGACTAAAAATGATTACTCTTTTCTTTTCTGGAATCGCACGCTCAGGGCGATTTTTGTCATCTGAATTTGGTTTACCACCAGGCCATCCCGTAATAGAATGTTGTAATCTATTAAACATTTCAATATTCAAATCATAGGATGATCCATGCAAAGCTAGAAGATCAGACATTCCATTATCATTGTAGTCTTTATCCGTCAATTTTAAAATGGACTTTCCGGTTCTTCTACATAGCCATGAAATTGCTTTTGATCGAAGGTTCTTATCCCATTCACAATTTGCTGCCAACCAAGGTGCTTTAATTCTTGTTAGTTCAGAAGCTGCTTCATTATCCAAAATCAAGGTTGTGTTTTTGTGTAGCTGAAGATAAGTGGTCGGTATTGAAGATGAAACAACCCCTTCTATTGCTTTGTTTATAATATCAGCCTTATTAGTCCCCCATGCCATTAGCAATACACGTTTGGCAGATAAAATTGTTTGTATTCCCATAGTAATTGCCTTTCGGGGAACATTTTCTATTCCTTGGAAGGATGGGGCAGCATCATAGCTTGTCAAATGATCTAATGTTATGGTGCGAGTTTTAGAATTCCGATGTGAACCAGGTTCGTTAAATCCGATATGTCCTGTTCTTCCAATCCCAAGAATTTGTATGTCAATTCCACCTGCTGCTTCAATCTTTTGTTCATATTTAATACAAAAACTTCTTGTCTTATCTGTTGGAAGCTCCCCATTGGGAATATGAATGTTTTCAGGTTTGATATCCACATGGTTAAACAAATGAATATGCATAAAATAATGATAGCTTTGAATATCATCTTTTGAAATAGGGTAATACTCATCTAAATTAAAACTAATCACATTCTGAAAACTTAAACCTTCCTTTTGGTGTAATCTCACTAACTCTCTGTAGACACTTATCGGACTTGATCCAGTGGCAAGACCCAAAACACACATTTCATTATTCTTTTGCTTTTGCTCTATAAGCCCCGCAATTGTATGAGCTATAAATTTGGAGCCCTCAATTGAACTATTAAATATTACATTGTGAAGCTTTTCGTATCTCGTTTCTTCAAAACTTCCCGGAGCTCTATATTCCAAGCGCTGAGTATTCAATAATTTCATATGAAATAGTGTGAATTTCAAAATTAAGATATCTAATTAAAAGTTAGATTCTTTTTTTAGTGTTTTTTGAATTAAAGTAAATTCCTATTTTAGCAAAAAAATAAAATTGTGAAAATAAGTGTTTTACTCTTTCTTCTTTTTCATATTTGTGCAGGGATAGTTATACCAACTATTGATATTTTACAGGATAATTCAATTGAAGAATCAATTGTTTATATAAATTCTGAGAGAGATATTGAAACCGAAGAGGAAGAGCTTGACAAAAATATAGAGTTCTTTTATCACTCAGACAAAGACTCCTCAAAATTAAATATTTCACTTTCAACTTTTTGGAAACAAGATTTATATCAAGATATTTTTTTAAATAGGTTTGTTACCCCTCCCGAAACAAACACCTAGTTTACCTCGATTACATTCTATATTTTAACAACCTTCCATTAAGGGAGATAAAACTTTATTTAATTGAAAAATCTATTTAAACACATTAAAGGTGATGTTCTTGGAGGCCTTACCGCAGGAATTGTTGCACTCCCATTAGCTTTAGCTTTTGGGGTTAGTTCTGGTTTAGGTCCTAGTGCGGGACTCTATGGAGCTATATTCTTGAGCTTTTTTGCAGCGCTATTTGGTGGGACAGCTACCCAAATTTCTGGACCAACAGCTCCAATGACAGCTGTGAGTATGGTGGTTATAGCATCTATTATTAGTGTACATAACGGATCACTCGAAAAGGCTCTACCTTATATACTAGCTGTATTTTTACTTAGTGGTTTATTTCA
>JAQWNN010000041.1 GCA_029268555.1 Flavobacteriaceae bacterium | reverse complement strand
TCCTGTAAAATACAATCCAGGGTATGAAGAGAAATATGTTTCTGGTCACCGAATGGGTACTGCAGAAGTTGAAAATGCAATAAACGAACATCCTAAAGTCATTGAATCAGCTGTTGTAGGCTTTCCACATGATATAAAAGGACAGGGTATTTACGCTTATGTAATTTGTGATATGGATAATAAAACTGATGAACAACTTACGCAGGAGATTAAAAATACTGTTCGTAAAATTATTGGTCCTATTGCTAAACCTGATGCTGTTCAAATAGTACCTGGTTTGCCTAAAACGCGTTCAGGAAAAATCATGCGAAGAATTTTGAGAAAAGTAGCAAGTAAAGATATTTCAAATTTAGGTGATATTTCTACCTTGCTCAATCCAGAAATTGTGAATCAAATTATTAATGGGGCAGGACTAGAAGAGGACTAGCCTTCTGAGCAGTATTCATCTCCAACATCAAAACGCTCATAGTTTTCCTTTGTTACACTTCCTTGGCGAACACCATCGTCCGGTATACCTGGAAGATTAGGATCTCCGTATGATCTTACATAATCATCTGTTTGAAGCACAAAGTAATAATTTGTACCTTGAACTACTTTTTGAATTATCTGTCCACACCGATCGTCCTCTTTTTGACAATTAAAAATAAGAATGATAAAAGCAAATAACAGTAGCTTCTTCATGATTTATAATGATTTAAAAAACGGAATTAGGTCTTCTAGTTTTAAGGCTCTTGATCCTTTTATGAGTACATGATCGTGATTCCAATTTGAATGATTTATAGTTTTTCTGAATGCATCAAGATTTTTAAATTTTAAAATGCGCTCATCTTCTAAAATAGAACTACTAAAATGAACTCCAATTATAATGATTTTTTCAAATGAAAGTCTGAGGGAAAGATTTACTATATCTACATGCTCCTCTACTGAAGAACTTCCCAATTCCATCATGTCGCCCAAGATAACAACCTTATTTAAACTTTTCTTTTTGTCAAAAGATTCAAGTGCTGCTATCATGCTAGTTGGATTGGCATTGTATGCATCTAGGATGTATTCAGTATTTTGGATTTTAATTATTTGTGAACGATTATTTTTTGACTCAAACTTGGAAAGAGCTTTTTGCATCTCATTCTTAGCAACTTCAAAAAGAGTTCCAAAGGAAAGTGCTGCAGCAAGATTACTTAAATTGTATGTGCCATAAAGTTTTGATTTAAAGCTTTGATTTTGAAAATAAATTTTAATTCCTTCTTCATTTGATTCAAGATTTTCCCATTGAAAATTAGCTTTTCCTGTTTGACCAAAACTAGAGACTTTATATCCTTGAGTTTGTTTAATCTGTTCGGAATCATCTAAATTGATTAATATATTTTTATTGTTACTTATTAAATATTTATACAATTCTGATTTAGCATAAATGACTCCTTCCATGCTTCCAAATCCCTCAAGATGTGCTTTTCCAAAATTTGTGATAAATCCCCAGTTTGGTTTTGCAATTTCAGATAAAGCAGCAATTTCTCCAGAATGATTTGCACCCATTTCGATTATTCCAATTTCATGGTGAGATTTCAGCTTTAATAGAGTTAGTGGCACCCCAATATGATTGTTTAAATTACCCTTAGTGGCAAGTACATTATATTTGGATGTTAACAATACTCGAATCAATTCTTTAGTGGTGGTTTTGCCATTGCTTCCAGTTAGGGCAATTAGTGGGGTACCAAGTTTTTGACGATGAAATGTAGCTAAATCTTGAAGCGTATTTAATGTGTTTTCTACTAGAATTACTTTCTTTCCTTTTATTGTTAAATTTGGGTTATCAATTACAACTCCCAAAGCCCCTTTTTTTAGTGCTTGTTCTGCAAAATGATTGCCATCAAAATTAGGGCCACTAAGGGCAAAAAACAAAGCTCCTTCTTCTAACTTTCGTGAATCCGTAGAAATTCCTGATGCATTTAGAAAGAAATTATAAAGCGTTGCTATCTCCATGTTAAAAAAAAAGCATCTTATTACTAAGATGCTTTTACAATTTTTTATCCGCGTCTTTTGTGGCGGGCTGTCTTTTTGACTTTACTTTTAGATCCTAATCGTGACATTGCACAACGGAAGCCAATATAGTCTGTTGCTATATATTGAGGGAGGTATCTTCTTTGTGCTGGATCTAACCAATATGCTCTGTCTTTCCATGAACCTCCTTTATAGACTCTTACTTCGTCGGTAATTAAAGTTGTTCTTTTTGATGAGCCATCAATCTCTCTGTTTATATTATCACCATCGTAATTTACTTTAGGGAGTTCTGGCGCATCGTACATTAATGATGTTTCAGATTTTTTTTCATTTCCATCGTCATCAGATGCTCCAGATGAGAAGCTCCTTGAAGATTCTACATCACCGTCTCTAAAATTACGATTGTCACTTTCAGAAAAATTTTGGCGGAGGAAAGTTTCTTCTTCATCAATTGCTACTTGAGCTAAATCACCAGGCAATTTTTTGAGCAAAACCTTACCATTTGGTAAAGTATCAAATACTAATTCATCCGGAGAAATTGTTATAGCTTTTCCATCTTCACCTATCACATTTTTCAAATAAACATTACCACGATAATAATTGAAGTCATTTGCTTCATCATCAACAATAGGTCTGTATACATCAGAAACCCACTCGGCTACATTACCAGCCATATCATAAATTCCAAAGTCATTTGGAGGGTACTGCTTTACTTGGATAGTAATATCTGCTCCATCATCAGACCATCCAGCTATTCCACCATAATCACCTTTTCCTAGTTTAAAGTTTGCAAGTTGGTCACCTTCTGTTCTTCTATCACTTGAGCGAGTGTATTCACCAGACCATGGATATTTTTTCTTACCTCTATAAGTGTTGTATTCTCTGTCTCCAACTAAAGCTAGAGCTGCATATTCCCATTCACTTTCAGTTGGAAGTCGGTAGGAGGGAAGTAATATGCCTTTTTCAACTCCAGCATATGCTTTTACAATTGAATCTCCTTTTTTTACTTCAGCTTTTTTACCGCTTATACTGTCCATTTTACCTCCATAAACAGTCTCGGGTCTCTTTAGGTAAGCTGCAGTGTTAAATGTACTGTTAGTTTCGACTTCAGTGTAGCGCACATCTTTTTGAACATAAGACTCACGCTCTAATATGTATTCATTTACTCGATCTGTTCTCCATTCAGCATACTGAACCGCTTGAAGCCAATTTACGCCAACAACAGGGTATTCTGCATATGCAGGATGGCGTAAATAATTTGTAGTTAATTCTTCAACATAGCCCAATTGGTTTCTCCAAACAAGTGTATCAGGAAGAGCACCTTCATAAATTTGTCTATATCGAGTCTCAGAGGTAGGGAAAACATATTCTAACCAATCTAAATATTCCATGTACATGAGGTTGGTGACCTCAGTTTCGTCTATATAAAATGACATGACATGCTGCTTATTTGGAGTATTGTTCCAGTCATGCATAACATCGTCTTGAACTTGCCCTTTTGTAAATGTTCCACCTTCAATAAAAACAAGTCCTGGACCTGTTTCTTGATCTTCAAATTCAACATTGAATTGAAAACCTCCTTTTTTGGAATTAATATCCCAGCCGGTTGCTTTAGAAGCATTATTTCCCCCACCGCATGAAGCGATTACGAAAAGTCCCAGACATGTAAGTAAAAGTTGTTTGAATTGACTCAATTTCATATAGTTCAAGATAATTTTCATAAACATAACGCAATATACGAATTATCGTTTTCTTTAAAAGAAATACGTTTTAATTTAATTTGTTTGGCTTATTATACAACGTTACTCTTTAAAAAATATTGTTTTTAAAGCAATGAATTCGTAAAAATCAAAAACCCCTATAAGAAATTGGGCTTATTAAACGTTAATAAGAAATAATATTTTTGAGTTTTGAAATCATTAAGCTTACATCTGCTGCTTTACATTTTACTTATATCAATTTTTGGTTATGGTCAAAATTCTAGTCGTGTCATTTCTACTGGAGTTCCCTTTTTGTTAATTACACCAGATGCTAGATCAGCAGGTATGGGAGAACTTGGTGTTGCAACTCCAGTAGATGCATACTCTCAACAATGGAATCCTGCCAAATATGCCTTTGCTACTTCGGAAAAAGGTATTGGAATAAGTTACACCCCTTATTTAAATAAACTAGTAGATGATATATTTTTGGGGAATCTTGCTTTTTATAAAAAGCTCAATGATCGAAGTTCTTGGGCAACAAGCTTGAAATATTACAGCCTTGGAAACATCCAATTTAATGAATTTGTAGGAGGTTCTATCATAGATCAAGGACAAGAGCGTCCATCTGAATTATCCCTTGATTTGTCTTACGCTTTAAAGTTAAGCGAAAAGTTTTCCATGGCTATTGCTACACGTTATATTCGATCAGATTTAAAAATTTCGTTAGATGCTGATACCTCTTCCGCTAATACATTGGGAATTGATATTGCAGGTTTTTACCAAACTAGTCCTTTTGATTTCGGTAATAATAATGCAGTTTTTAGTGGCGGAATAAATATTTCTAATATAGGTCCTCGACTAAATTATGATATGGGTGGTAAAAAAAGTTTTATCCCTACTAATTTCAAATTGGGTTTTGGTTTAAATTTAATATATGATGATCAAAATAGTTTAGGAATATATACTGAATTTAATAAGTTATTAGTTCCAACCCCGGTAGCAGTATACAATGATGATGGTATTTTTTCTGGCTATCAACAACCAGATATCGATTTTCTCAAAGGTATCTTCTCTTCATTTAGCGATGCCCCAAGTGGACTTTCAGAAGAACTTAGTGAAGTGACTCTTGCTATTGGCTTAGAATATTTGTTTCAAAATACCTTTTCTTTAAGAACAGGATATTTTAATGAGAGTCAAGACAAAGGATCACGACGTTATTTAACTTTAGGTGCAGGGTTTGATCTGAATTTCATGAATATCGATATATCATATTTATTTTCAACATCAAGTGTTCGTAACCCATTAGAAAATACAATTCGTTTTTCAGTATCCTTAAACCTTGAAAGCCGAATTCCTCAATCTCCCGTGGAAGTAATCAATCAATAAATTAATTTTCTTTAAGAATAAATTACTATTAATATTTCACCTTAAGGATAGAAATCAGTAATTTTACACAGAGTAATGGGGGTTATTTATTAGGATTTTATGAAGAAAATTACAAAACAAACTTATCTCAATTGGTATGAAAATATGCTTTTTTGGCGAAAGTTTGAAGACAAGCTTGCGGCAGTTTACATTCAACAAAAGGTTCGTGGTTTTTTACATTTATACAATGGTCAGGAAGCTGTATTAGCTGGCTCTCTCCACGCAATGGAGATTGGAAAGGATCGTATGATCACGGCTTATAGAAATCATGTTCAACCCATAGGAATGGGTGTTGATCCCATGCGTGTGATGGCGGAACTTTATGGTAAATCTACAGGCACCTCTCAAGGACTTGGTGGATCTATGCATATTTTTTCTAAAGAGCATAAATTCCATGGAGGACATGGTATTGTGGGTGGTCAAATCCCACTTGGTGCTGGTATGGCTTTTGGAGATAAATATTTTAAAAGAGACAATGTAACTCTTTGTTTTTTAGGAGATGGAGCTGCCCGCCAAGGATCACTGCATGAAACTTTAAACTTGGCAATGTTATGGGAATTACCAGTTGTATTTGTAGTTGAAAACAATGGGTATGCAATGGGTACATCTGTAGCAAGAACAGCCTCTCACGAAGAAATTTGGAAATTAGGTCTTGGATATAACATGCCCTGTGAACCCTGTGATGGAATGAATCCAGTTGCAGTTGCTAAAACCATGGATAGAGCTATAAAGTTAGCACGTTCAGGTGGAGGTCCCTCTTTTATTGAAATGAAAACTTATCGTTACAGAGGACATTCAATGTCTGATGCTCAGCAATACAGGACTAAGGATGAGGTAGAAGAATATCGTAAAATCGATCCAATAACACAGGTCAAAGAGGTGATTTTATCCAAAAAGTATGCTACCCAAATAGAACTGGATTTAGTAGATAAGTCCATAAAAGAACGTGTCGCTGAATGTGAAAAATTTGCTGAATCTTCACCCTATCCAGACTTAACCCTCATGTATGACGTAGTTTACGAACAAGAGAATTATCCTTTTATTAAACACAAATTATAACAGATGGCTGAAATAATAAATATGCCGAGGTTAAGTGATACCATGGAAGAAGGAACTGTAGCCAAGTGGTTTAAAAAAGTAGGTGATACCATTAACGAAGGTGATATATTAGCTGAAATTGAAACTGATAAAGCTACTATGGAATTTGAATCCTTTAACGAAGGACAATTACTTCATATTGGCATTAAAGAAGGAGGAACAGCACCTGTTGACACCCTACTTGCAATTATAGGTGAAAAAGGGGAAGATATTTCGAGTATTCTAACCCCAATTGAGGCAACTAATAATCAATCTGAAGTCAATCGAACACCTCAAGTTGAGGAAGGATTAAATACTGCTAATCAAGCAGAAATTCCTGAGGGTATTGAGGTTATTAATATGCCTAGATTAAGTGACACCATGGAAGAGGGAACCGTAGCAAAATGGAATAAAAAAGTTGGAGACGTTGTTGACGAAGGAGATATATTGGCTGAAATTGAAACAGATAAAGCCACTATGGAATTTGAATCCTTCCATGAAGGCACCTTGTTGTATATTGGTTTGAATGAAGGGGAGTCTGCACCTGTTGACAGTGTTCTTGCTATTATTGGTAAAAAAGGGACTGATATTAGTGGAGTCCTTGCTTCTCATTCCCAGTCAAGTACTGTTGATGTCACGTCAACACGAAAAGTAGAAAGGACCCCCCCAATAACAGAAGTGGTACCAGAAGTAAAATCAGTTCCTGAAGTTTCAACTCTTTCATTAGCTAAAGCCAAATCAAATGGGAGAATTATTGCTTCACCTTTAGCTAAAAAATTAGCTGTCGAAAAAGGGATAGATCTAAATAGAGTCCAAGGTTCTGGAGATCACGGAAGAATAATTAAAAGAGATATTAATAACTATGAGCAAAAAGCTGGAGGGGGGCTACAAACATTTACTCCTAGTGGAGAAGAATCAGTTACAGAGTTAGCTAATTCACAGATGCGAAAAACAATAGCTAAGCGTTTGTCGATCTCAAAATTTTCAGCTCCTCATTATTACTTGGGCGTAGAATTTGATATGGATAACGCTATCTCTTTCCGTTCTCAATATAACTCTATTCCTGATACTAAAATATCCTTTAATGATATTGTTGTCAAAGCTGTAGCATTAGCATTAAAGCAACACCCTGAGGTAAACTCCAAGTGGGAAGACCATCAGATAACTCAACACCATCATGTCCATGTTGGAGTTGCCGTAGCCGTAGAAGATGGTTTGGTTGTTCCAGTAGTCAAATTTACAGATGAGCAATCTCTAATGCAGATTGGTGCAACAGTTAAAGATTATGCATTTCGTGCAAGAGATAAAAAATTAAAACCTGAAGAAATGGATGGAAGTACCTTTACTATTTCTAATTTAGGCATGTTTGGGATACAAGATTTCACCTCAATTATCAACCAACCGAATGGGGCCATCTTATCTGTAGGAGCCATTGTTCAAAAACCAATTGTTAAAGAAGGTGAAATTGTTGTAGGAAATACCATGAAACTAACCCTCGCTTGTGACCACCGAGTAGTGGATGGTGCAACAGGAGCTCAGTTTTTACAGACCCTACGTAAGTTTGTTGAGAATCCTTTGACAATGGTGATTTAAGGTTTAAAATAAAAAAGCGCATCGGTCTTTGAAGTTCTTATAACCTACTATTTTTTCTTACCTTTAGAATATGTCTAAAACGCTAGTAATAACAGGATCAAGTCGTGGAATTGGATATGCATTGGTTCAACTTGCTTCAGCTGCTGGTCATCAGGTTTACGCCTTGTCGCGTAACATTAGTACCATAAAAAAAACGAATTTAGTACATCCTTTTTCAATTGATATTACGGTTAAAAATTCACTGGAATCTTTTGTAGATCAGATTCAAAAAGATGGTATACAAATTGATGCATTGATCAATAATGCTGGGGCTTTGATTAATAAACCTTTCAGTGAAACCACAACTGAAGATTTTTTCTCGATCTACCATGTCAATATTATTGGATTGGCTTCACTTACTAGAATATTATTACCTCTTATTAATACTAAAGGCCATGTACTGAATATCAGCAGTATGGGTGGTGTTGACGGGAGCTCAAAATTCCCGGGTTTAGCAGCCTATAGCAGTAGTAAAGGAGCTGTAAATATTTTAACCGAATTGTTGGCTGAAGAATACAAAGAGACCGGTCCTGCATTTAATGCTTTGGCATTGGGAGCGGTTCAAACGGAAATGTTGAAACAAGCTTTTCCTGGTTTTCAGGCACCAGTCTCAGCAGAAGAAATAGCAACTTACATTTTGAAATTTGCTTTAGAAGGACAGCAGTTTTTTAATGGGAAAATTTTACCTGTTTCTTCATCAACCCCATAAATTAAGTATGGATCAAATTTTGTCTTTTGTTCCTGAAGAAGCTAGAGTCCAAGTTCAAGAGTTCTTGGAAAAGACCAAAGTATCTATAAAAATCAAAAAAAAAAGAAAGACTAAACACGGAGATTTTCGTAGAATGGTTAATGGTAATGTATTTATTACAGTCAATCAAACCTCAAATCCGTATCGTTTTTTGATCACGCTACTTCATGAGTTGGCACATTATAAAGTCTCTCAATCAGTTTTTTATCAAATAAAGCCACACGGAAAAGAATGGAAAAAAGTCTTCAGGGAAATATTGCTTCCTTTTTTAAATCCAGTAATTTTTCCCGAACCTATTTGTTCCTTAATGGGAGCTCATATGATTAATCCTAAAGCGAGTACAGATCGAGATTTTAATTTGGTCATGGCACTTAAAAAATATGACCCCCCCTCTCTTACAACCCCAATCTATGAGTTATTGAATGGTCAGGAATTTCGTCTAGAAAATGGAAGAACATTTGTAAAAATAAGAAAACGTCGTACACGTTTTGAATGTAAAGAATTAAAAAATGGGAGATTTTATCTTTTTAGTCCTCATGCAGAAGTAGTTCCCATCTGCTCTTCGTCACTTTCATCTTTGAGATAAACCTCACGAACTTTTTTAAAGAGATCAGAGGAATATACAAAGTTGGTTACTGCTTCATTTTCTGTATTAAATATTTCCTCCTTGGTGCCTTCCCAAGACTTCAATCCGTCTTTTAAAAAGATAATCTTTTCACCAATTTCCATAACAGAATTCATGTCATGGGTATTGATAACAGTAGTAATATTGTACTCTGCAGTAATTTCTTGGATTAGGTTATCGATAAGGATAGCTGTCTTGGGGTCTAAGCCAGAATTAGGTTCATCACAGAAGAGGTATTTTGGGTTCATGACTATAGCTCTGGCGATGGCAACCCTTTTTTTCATACCACCAGAAATTTCATCGGGATACTTAGAATTCGCGTTAATCAGGTTTACACGTTTAATTACTAGATTGGCACGATCACGAATTTCATCATCATCTTTTTGGGTAAACATTTGCATTGGAAACATTATATTTTCCTCGACATTCATGGAGTCAAACAATGCACTCCCTTGGAATACCATTCCCATTTCTTGTCTTAAAATAGAACGCTCTTTAATTGACATTTTTTTAAGGCCTTTTCCTTCAAAAAGTATTTTACCACTATCAGCTATAAACAGACTTAATAAACATTTTAAAAAAACAGTTTTACCAGAACCACTTTGTCCAATGATTAGATTGGTTTTCCCTTTATCAAAAACTGTAGAAACTCCTTTGATGATTTCTGTCCCATCGAATGATTTTATGATATTTTGTACTTCAATCATTTTAAGTAAGTAGCATTTGAGTAATTAAATAATTTAAGAGTATAATAACTACGCTTGTCCATACAAAAGAAACAGTGCTTGCTTTCCCTACTTCCAAGGCACCACCAGTCATAAAATATCCATGATAAGAAGGAATAGTAGCTAATACAAAAGAAAAGAATCCTGTTTTTATAAATGCATAAGTAATGTGAAAAGGGATGAAATCCAATTGAATCCCTTCAATAAATTCTGAGCTTGACGAAAATCCTCCATAAACACATGCCATGTAACCACCAAAGACTCCTAGAAACATTGAGACACAAATAACTAATGGGTATAGCGATAAGGCCACAATTTTTGGGAAAATAAGATAATTATAAGTGTTAATCCCCATAACTTCAAGTGCATCAATTTGCTCTGTAACTCTCATAGTCCCGATACTAGAAGTTATATAAGAGCCTACCTTACCTGCCATAATAATAGAAATAAAGGTGGGAGCAAATTCTAGAATAACGGATTGTCTAGTTGCAAAGCCAATTAAATTTTTTGGGAGTAAAGGATTTTCGAGATTTAAAGCAGTTTGAATAGAAACAACTCCACCTACAAAAAAAGATATAAATGAGACAATACCCATTGAACCTATAATTAATGTGTCAATATCTTTAAGAATAAGTTGTTTAAGGATTTTCCACTTGGTAAATTTTCCAAAAATACTTTTGATCATTATAAAGTATCTACCAATTTTTGAAAGAATTTTCATACCCCATCAAAGGTAGCAATTTTAACAATAAAATACTTTTATGAAATGTAATTTATGAACTATACTCTATATGTAATAGCATTAATGTTCATACCTGCTCCCACGGAGGCAAAAATAATTAGGTCACCTTTATTTAATTTGTGTCCACCATAGTTCTCTTTTCTAATTAGGTCGAATAGAGTCGGTACTGTAGCCACAGAACTGTTTCCGAATTCTTGAATATTCATTGGCAGTATATCTTCAGGCATAGGTTTTTTATAAAGGCGATACAGTCTTTTAATTATGGCATCATCCATTTTAAGATTAGCTTGATGGATGAATATTTTTTTAATATCCTCTATTGATTTACCAGATGCTTCAAGGCAGTTATGTATTGCAGTTGGTACTTTACTTAGTGCAAATTCATAAACTTTTCGCCCATGCATTTTTATATATTTAGTCCCTTCTCTGCTTTTGTTAGAATGCCCATAAAAAATAAAGTCAGCTTCTCCTTCAAAGGTATAGGTTACTGTTTTGTGGGATAATATTCCAGCCTCTTCATCAACTTGTTCAATAATAGCTGCTCCTGCACCATCAGCATATATCATGGAGTCCCGATCTGTTTGGTCTAAAACTCTAGAAAGGGTATCAGCTCCTACAACTAAACATTTCTTAGCCATTCCTGCTTTAATAAAAGCCTTGGCTTGAATAACTCCTTCCACCCAACCTGGGCAACCAAATAAAATATCATATGCAACACAGTTTGGATTTTTAATTTTTAAACCAGCTTTTACTCTAGAAGCTAGACTGGGTAAAGTGTTTACTTGATTGGAGTTTTTGGCAATATCTCCAACATTATGAGCCACAATAATATAATCTAAGTTTTCAGCATCTAGCTGAGCATCTATAATAGCGAGATAGGAAGCTTCGATTGCAATATCTGCTACAGTTTGGTCATCTTTAATGTAGCGACGTTGTTCAATACCAGTTATAGCTTTGAACTTTTCGATAATTTCTTTATTGGAATTTGAAACTGGGATTCCTTCGGTATCGTAAAATGAATTATTCAAAAAACTTAAATTCGATTTTATATGATTTGGAATACTACTCCCGCTACCTGTTATTTTTATATTCATAAACAATAACAAAATTACTTTTTTAAAGTACTAAAATAATTCAATAGTTAAAAATCACTACGATGCCTAGACCAGTAAATAAAGTAGTTATATAAAATAAAAATTAAAAATTATAATCTGAAAATCATATGTTTACATAAGATTCAATTGGAGAACAGCTACAAACTAAATTACGGTCTCCATAGGCTTCATCCACTCGACGGACTGTTGGCCAGAATTTATTTTCATAAACAAATCCCAAAGGAAAAGCAGCTTTTTGTCTGGTGTAAGGGAATTCCCAATCATCTGAAGTAATCATTCTTAAAGTATGAGGTGCATTTTTTAGTAACGAATGATCATTTGGATTTTCAGATCCAATCTCCATACGAATTGAAATCATTGCATCACAAAACCTGTCAATTTCCGTAAGGTTTTCACTTTCAGTGGGTTCAATCATCATTGTTCCCGGGACAGGGAAAGATACAGTGGGAGCATGAAAACCATAATCCATCAACCGCTTAGCTATATCTGTTACTTCAATTCCATATTCCTTAAAAGGACGACAGTCAATAATGAGTTCATGAGCAGCTCTTCCTTTTTCACCAGTATATAGAATATCGTAGGCTCCTTCGATTCGTTTTTGGATGTAGTTTGCATTTAAAATAGCTATTTCTGTTGCTTTTTGAAGGCCTGAGCTTCCTAACATTTTAATATAGCCGTAGGAAATTAAACACGCTAAAGCAGAACCAAAGGGTGATCCTGATATAGCTGGTATAGCCTTATCTCCACCGGTAGTAATTATGGGATTGCTCGGTAAAAAGGGTGCTAAATGTTCTGCAACACAAATAGGTCCTACTCCAGGACCACCACCTCCATGCGGAATAGCAAAGGTTTTATGAAGATTTAAGTGGCATACATCTGCACCAATCAGTGAAGGACTTGTTAGCCCAACTTGAGCATTCATATTGGCACCGTCCATATATACTTGTCCTCCGCATTGGTGAATAAGATTGGTAATATCTAGAATTTTTGCTTCGAAAACCCCATGTGTGCTTGGATAAGTTATCATTAATCCCGCTAAATTATCTTTGTACTCTAGTGCTTTCTCTTTAAGAACTTCCCAATCAATATTTCCTTTCTCATCTGTTCCGGTTACTACTACCTGCATGCCTGCCATAACCGCAGATGCTGGATTAGTTCCGTGCGCCGAAGCCGGTATCAAACAAATATTTCGGTGACTCTCATTTCGGAATTCGTGATAAGCTCGGATCACCATCAGCCCAGAGTATTCACCCTGTGCACCAGAATTAGGTTGTAATGATGTTGCAGTAAATCCTGTGACTTCATTGAGTTGAGCTGTAAGTTTTTCAAGTACTTCATGATAACCTTTCGCCTGATCTACGGGGACAAACGGGTGCATATTTGCCCAATTAGGATCACTAAGGGGTAACATTTCTGAAGCAGCGTTTAGTTTCATTGTGCATGATCCTAAAGAAATCATAGAATGATTTAAAGCTAAATCTTTCTTTTCCAAGTTTTTTATGTATCGCATCAAAGCTGTTTCGGAATGGTGTGAATTAAAAACTTTATGAGTTAAATATTCACTTTTTCTTTGCTGATCTAATGGTATATGATTTGAAACGGTATTACTAATTATTGGCTTTTCTTTATTTAAATATTCAACAAAAACAGAAGAAATCTTATCAATTTCTCTTAATGAAGTGGTCTCATTTATTGAGATACAGATAGTATTTTCGTTAACATAATAGAAGTTGAGTTGCTTAGCTTCTGCAATATTTTTAACCTTTTTAGAATCAACTTCAATTTGAAGTGTGTCAAAAAAGTTATTATTCCTTTGAATTACTCCTAGGGTACTAAGGATTGTATTTAGCCGACATGCTTTTTCATGAATTCTACTAGCAATATGTTTCAATCCTTTTGGGCCATGATAGACTGCGTACATACCTGCCATTATTGCCAACAATACTTGAGCAGTACAAATATTTGAAGTTGCTCGGTCCCTTTTGATGTGTTGCTCTCTTGTTTGAAGTGCCATTCTTAAGGCAGGATTTTCATCTAGATCTTTTGTTTGACCAATAATTCTTCCTGGGATGTTTCTCTTATAAGTATTTTTTGTTGCAAAAAACGCAGCGTGAGGACCTCCATAACCTAAAGGAATACCAAAACGTTGGGTAGTACCAACTACCACATCTGCACCATAGGAACCTGGATTTTCAAGAAGCACTAGGCTCATGATGTCTGCAGCGATAACTGTTGCCATTTCATTAATTTGCGCCTTTTGCATCCAACGTTTTAGATCAGGAATATTTCCATTTTTTCCAGGATATTGAAAAATAGAGCTAAAATATAAATCTGAAAATTCAATTGTATCTGCATTCCCAACTACTAGATCAATACCCAACGGTGCTGATCTAGTGTTTAGTAATGAAAGGGTTTGTGGGAGGACGTTTTCATCTACAAAGAACTTATGTGCTTTATTCTTTTTTTGGGCTCGTGTTCGAGCGCCGAAGAGCATTGTCATAGACTCTGCAGCTGCTGTACTCTCGTCAAGGAGTGAGGCATTAGCAAGTTCCATACCTGTTAAATCACAAATTACAGTTTGAAAATTGAACAGGGCTTCCAAACGCCCCTGAGCTATTTCTGCTTGGTAGGGAGTATAGGCTGTATACCATCCAGGATTTTCGAGTATATTCCTTTGAATTACTGCTGGTAGAATCGAAGCATGATAACCTAAACCAATGAAGCTACTATAATTTTTATTTTTTCTTCCCAAAGCTTGAATGTGCTTTGCAAATTCAAATTCGCTGATACCATCATCTAAATCTAACTGACCATTTAGTCGAATATTGGCTGGTATGGTTTCATCTAATAGTTCATCAATGGAATTCGCATTAATTTTCACCAACATTTTTTTTACTTCCTCTTCATTAGGTCCGATATGTCTTTCAACAAATTTGTCCGTTCTCATAAGCATTAATTTATTTGTAAAAATATGATATCTAATTCAAATTTTTCCCTTTGATTTTTTCTTTGAATTAAAACTTCTTAAAAATCGAAACTAACTCTTATAAAGTTTCGATATTTACAGGTGCAAAAGATTCTAAAAACGATATTTGATTTTTATATAAAATCAAGTATTCACGTAGCTTTATCAGTACTTGCGTTGGCAAAAATAAGTTTGTCAATTGCAGGTTTGAATAACGAGTTTAAATTGTTAATATTTATTTTTTTATCAGCTCTATCAGCCTATAATTTTATCAAATTTTTCCCACTTCTTTTTATCCCAAATTTCACTAAAATAAATCACCTAATTGTTCTACTAATACTAATTACTTCATTTGTAGTCTTGGTCACTTTTTTTTTTCTTTCTCACTTGTTATTGAGTTTTTCGATTATTGGTGGATTTTTAGTCCTTGCGTATTCCATTCCTCTAAAGTCAAGTACTTCAAATTGGAGAAGTAAAAAAGGATTAAAATTATATTTGGTTGTTTTGAGTTGGTTATGTTTAACAGTAGGAGTTCCATTGGCATCGGCTGATACTTTTAATTTAGTTCTTTTTTTAAAATTAATCATTATTAAGGGTATTTATATTTTTGTTGCAATACTTCCTTTTGAAATAGGGGATTTAAAATCAGATAAATCTAGTTTACAAACCTTACCCCAAAGATTTGGTGTTCTTAAAGTAAAAAAAGCAGGAATTATGTTATTAGTTTTAGGTACTGCTTTTGTAAGTTTTAGTTTTGTGGACGACTCTAGATTTATACTAAGCTCTCTAGTAATTTTTTTAATTTTAGGTGTTATGTTGTGGAGAAGTAATGAAAATCAATCAAATTATCATGCTCGTTTTTGGGTAGAGGGAATTCCTGTTTTATGGTATTTAATGACTTATTATTTTTAGATTTGATTTAACTATTTTTAAAATGAAAAAACTTATCATATTATTTCTAATTATTTCCTGTGTTCAAAATTTTCAAGTTGTAGAGAAGGTTGAAAAAGAAATTTTCTTACAACTTATGGAAAAAAAACATCCCTTGATAGATTTAAGAACTCCTGAGGAATTTGTTAAAGGGCATATTGAAAATGCTTTAAATATTGATTTTAATTCCCCAGACTTTTCTGCTAAAATATCAAAACTTGATAAAGAACAACATCTTTTAATTTATTGTTCTGCTGGAGGGCGAAGTAGTAAGGCAGCTTCCTTGATGGAATCTTTGGGATTTAAAAAAGTATATGAGCTAAAAGAGGGTTATAGAAATTGGTAAGATCAATTAAACTTTTGCTGATTTTGAATAATCACCATTAATGTCAATGTGACTAATTAGGCTTTTGGCTATCTTATCTTTTTTAATCCTTAACTAATAATTAGTAAGTAGAACAGCTTCTGTTTTTTTTCACACCATTAAAAAAGATAATAAAAGTCAGGATAATCCTGCTCTTCGAAGTAAAGCTGAAGGATCAGGTTCTTTTCCTCGAAACTTTTTATATAAAATCATTGGGTGTTCTGTTCCTCCTTTAGATAAAATATTGTTTACAAATGAGGTGGCTGTTTTAGAATCGAAAACACCTTTTTCTAAAAACAGTTCAAAAGCATCAGCATCCAATACTTCTGCCCATTTATAGCTGTAGTAGCCAGCAGCATAGCCTCCTTGGAAAATATGAGAAAAAGAAGTGCTCATGCAGTTTTCAGAATTATCATTTGTAAACTGTAGATGTGAGATTTTATTTTTTTCGTGTGCCTTGATATTTTTAATTTGACTTGCTTGCTGATCGTGAAATGACAAATCTAAGTACCCAAAACTTAACTGCCTTAAGGTTTGCATTCCTTGCTGGAAGTGAGCTGCTTTTTTTATTTTTTCTATCATTGATGTGGGAATTACTTCTCCTGTTTTATAATGGCGTGCATACAAACTGAGAGCTTCTGGCTGGTAGCACCAGTTTTCCATAATTTGAGAAGGCAGCTCAACAAAATCCCAAAAAACATTTGTACCGCTAAGTGAACTATATTTTGTATCCGCTAAAATACCGTGCAGTGCATGTCCAAATTCGTGAAATAAGGTAGTAACTTCTTGAAAAGTTAGTAAAGAAGGTTGCTTTTGTGTAGGTTTTGAAAAATTACATACAATGGAGACATGGGGGCGGTGATTTTTATCTTGAGAACGATAGCTTGTCATCCAAGCTCCACTTCGTTTTCCAGGTCTTGGAAAAAAGTCAGTGTATAATAAAGCTTGAAAGTTTCTGTTTTTGTGGATCTCATATGTTTTGACATCAGAATGATAAGTTTCTATTTCAGAATTTTCTTTCAATTCAATTCCGTAAAGTTTGTTTACAATATCAAACAATCCTTCCAATACCATTTCTAGCTGAAAATAAGGTTTAAGTTGCCGCTCATCCAAATCCAACTCTACTTGCTTGAGTTTTTCCGAAACATAGGCAATATCCCATTTTTCTAGTTGTACTATATTTAAGTTTTTAAAAGCAAAAACCTTCATGTTTTCCCATTCTTTTTCAGCAGCAGGTTTCGATTTTTCTGAAAGTTTGTCTAAAAAATTTTTGACATTTTCTTCAGACTGCGCCATGCGTTCCTCAAGAACAAAAGCTGCATGTGATTTATAACCTAAGAGATTGGCACGTTTTTTTCTTAATTGAACTATTTTTTTTATAATCTCAATATTGTTTTGTGGATTATCTTGGAACCCTCGTTGCCCAAATGCAAGGCTAAATTTTTTTCGTAATACTCTATTTTCAGAATAGGTCATAAAAGGAACATAGCTTGGATAGTCAAGGGTAAAAACCCATCCAGTTTTTTGTCTAGATTTTGCTTCTTCAGCGGCCATTTCAATTATGGCAGAGGGTAATCCTTTCAAGTCTCCTTCCTTCTCAATATGTAAATGAAAAGCCTGCGTATCTGCCAATACATTTTCACCAAAAGTCAAGCTTAATTGGGAAAGTTCAGTATCAATTTTTCTTAGTTTCTCTTTAGACTCTAGGTTTAGATTTGCTCCGTTACGCACAAAGCTTTTATATTCTTTTTCCAGAAGGGTGATTTGTTCTGTTGAGAGTTCGAGGCGGTCTTCATTTTGATATATGCTCTGGATGCGTTCGAAAAGTTTATTGTTTAAACGAATATCATTTTGAAATTTGGTTAATATGGGCGATGCTTGCTGGGAAATTTGTTGCAATTCATCACTTGTTTCTGCGCTATTGAGGTTGAAGAGTAATGAAGTATTTCTCCCAATGAGTTTTCCGCACTTTTCTAGTTTTTCTAAAGTATTTTCGAAAGTTGGAACTTCTTTTTGAACTGTAATTTTATGAATTTCTTGGAGAGCAATTTCAATTGACTCTTTAATGGCAGGAATAAAATGTTCTATTTTGATTTTGCTGAAAGGAGATGACTCAAAAGGGGTCTTAAATTCTGCTAATAGTGGATTATTCAATGTGATTATTTTTTGATTTTTTTACTACTATCTAAGACTTTCTGCTTTAATTCTTTTTTATACTCAATTACTCTCTTTAGAACTTCTGTGTCTTGAGACCCGATGATTTGTGCAGCTAATATTCCCGCATTTTTACCACCATTTAAGGCTACAGTCGCCACAGGTACCCCCCCTGGCATTTGCAATATAGACAAAACTGAATCCCAACCGTCAATTGAATTGCTTGACTTTATTGGAACTCCTATTACTGGAAGAGGAGTTAAGGAAGCAATCATACCAGGTAAGTGTGCTGCTCCCCCTGCACCAGCAATGATGGCCTTGATTCCTCTTTGGTGAGCCATAGTTCCATATTCCATCATTTTATCTGGAGTCCGGTGCGCAGAAACAATATCAACTTCAGTCTCAATTTCAAACTCTTTTAAAATTTCTATTGCTTTTTCCATGACGGGAAGGTCTGATTGACTCCCCATTATAATTCCTATCTGTGCCATATTATATTGATATTACTTCAATGGTTTCTTTTACTTGCTCTGCTATTTTTCGTGCAGTTTCTAAATTTTTATTTACAATGGTAATGTGCCCCATTTTACGAAAAGGGCGTGTTTCTTTTTTACCATAAATATGTGGATACACTCCTTCTATTCCTAAAACATGTTCCATATTTTTGTAATGTACTAAACCTTGGTGGTTTTGAGCACCAACTAGATTGACCATTACACCAGATACTTTATTATCTGTACTTCCTAAAGGGAGGTTAAGTAAAGCTCTTATGTGCTGTTCAAATTGTGATGTGTAAGAGGCTTCAATACTGTAATGCCCACTATTATGAGGTCTTGGAGCTACCTCATTTACCCAGATTTCCCCTTCTTTAGTTAAGAACAATTCGACAGCTAAAAGACCTACATGTCGATATGCAATGGAGACTTGACGTGCAATTTCCTGTGCTTTTTTTTCAATGGTTTTTGATATTCGTGCTGGGCTGAGTACATATTCCACCTGATTCGAAGTGGGATGAAATTCCATTTCTACGCTGGGATAATTTACTGTCTCCCCCCTTACACTTCTACAAACAATAACCCCAATTTCTTTTTCAATGTTAACCAAATCTTCTGCCATACAACCACCTCCGTTTATGGTTTCTAAATCTTGATTGGAGCGTATAATTTTGACACCATAACCATCGTATCCCATAGATTCAGATTTCCAAACAAAAGGAAAAGAAATCAATCCTCTTACAATAGCATCTTTAAGTGTTTCTTTTGACCCAAACAACTGAAAAGGAGCTGTTGGGATAGAGTTTTTTTTGTAGAATTCTTTTTGGCGGCATTTGTTTTGTATGATTTCGATGACCGCAGCTTGGGGATATACCTGAACACCTTTTTTTTCGAGGTAGGCTAAAGCTTTAGCGTTGACATTTTCAATTTCAATAGTGAGAATATCTACTTTTTCTCCAAAATCTATAACCGTTTGGTAATCCATCAAGTCTCCTTGAACAAATGCATTAGAACCGATACGAGCTGGAGCTAGATTATTGGGATCCAATACATGTGTGTTTATGTCCCACTGGCGTGTTGTATTGAGAAGCATTTTACCTAATTGCCCACCCCCCAAGATTCCGATAGTTTTTGTAGTGGAAAAATATCCCATTAGATTCTTTTGGTAAAAATACGTATAAGTTTTTTGGAATGAAAAAAAGCAATCTAAAATGGATATCTTTACATAAATATTTTTTGATGATTAATCTAGTTTTATTTGGTAAGCCAGGTGCCGGAAAAGGAACACAAGCTTTATTTTTGAAAAAACAATACAATTTAGTTCATATTTCTACGGGAGATCTTTTCCGAAATAACATTAAAAGAGAAACTTCTTTAGGTCTTTTAGCTAAATCGTTTATGGATCATGGGGACTTGGTTCCTGATCAAGTTACAATAGATATGCTAGAAGCCGAAGTGGATCAAAATCTTCAAGCTAATGGATTTATTTTTGATGGATTCCCTAGAACTAAGTCACAAGCAGGAGCTTTGGATACTTTTTTAAGTAAAAAACAAATGGAAGTTTCAGCTACAATAGCATTAGAGGCTGATGATGATATTTTAATTGAACGTCTTTTATATCGTGGAAAAAGCAGTGGTCGAACAGACGACCAAGATGAAGAAAAGATTAGAAATCGTTTCGAGGAATATAATAAGAAAACAGCTCTATTGAGGGATTTTTACACCAAACAAAATAAATTCCATAGTATTAATGGAATCGGCACTATAAATGAAATTACCAATCGACTTACTAAACTAATCAAAACTTTATAGCATTCAATGACAGAAGGAAACTTTGTCGATTATGTCAAGTTGTATTTAAGCTCTGGTAAAGGAGGGAAAGGCTCTATTCATTTACATCGGGAAAAGTTCATTACAAAGGGAGGTCCTGATGGGGGAGATGGTGGTCGAGGAGGACATGTTGTGATTCGGGCTAATAAGAATTTATGGACACTATATTACTTTAAATTCAAAAAGCATTTTGCCGCAGGCCATGGAGAAGACGGCAGTAAAAACAGAAGTAGTGGTGCTCAGGGTGAAGATCTATATATTGAGGTCCCTGTGGGAACAGTTGTTCGAAATTCCAATACAAATGAGGTCATATTTGAAATTTCAGAAGCTAGCCAAGAAGAAATTATCGCCAAAGGAGGGCTTGGAGGGCGAGGTAACTGGCATTTTAAATCCTCAACACGTCAGACACCAAGATACGCCCAACCTGGAAAAGATGGTGTAGATATTTCTATTACTTTGGAGCTAAAAGTATTAGCAGATGTGGGTTTGGTTGGTTTTCCCAACGCAGGTAAATCTACATTGCTTTCTGTTTTAACAGCAGCGAAGCCCAAAATAGCAGACTACGAATTCACCACCCTTAAGCCTAATTTAGGTATAGTAGAATATCGAGATTACAGATCTTTTGTTATGGCAGATATACCTGGTATTATTGAGGGTGCTTCCGAAGGAAAAGGTTTAGGCCATTACTTTTTAAGACACATTGAACGAAATTCAATTCTACTCTATCTTATTCCTGCTGACGTTCACGATTTAAAAAAAGCTTTTGATATACTGCAAAAAGAACTTGTAAGGTACAACCCAAAGTTGATGGATAAAGATTATGTTGTAGTCTTGTCAAAAGCTGATTTATTGGACGAAGAATTACTTGCCGAATATACCCTCGAGATGAAAGACCTGTTTAAAGAAATACCGCATTTAATAATTTCTAGCGCTATCCAATTTAAATTAGCTGAGTTAAAAGATTTGCTTTGGAAACAGCTAAATTTATAAGTCTTATGAAGCGTTTACATTTTATCGCCATCGGCGGAAGTGCAATGCACAGTTTGGCAATTGAAATGCAGGAGATAGGTAACATTGTTACAGGAAGTGATGACATGATTTTTGAACCTTCAAAATCAAAACTTCAGGCAGTAGGATTATTACCTAAAAAATTAGGATGGTTTCCTGAAAAACTAAACGAAAATATTGATGTTGTTGTTTTAGGAATGCATGCCAAAAAGGAAAATCCTGAATTGAAATACGCCCAAAAAATGAATTTAAAAATTCAATCCTATCCTGAGTTTTTGGCATTATTCTCAAAAAATAAAACACGGGTAGTGATAGCTGGAAGTCATGGAAAAACGACCATAACTGCAATGATTTTGCATGCCCTGAAGTATAACGTAATAGAGATCGATTATATGGTTGGAGCACCAGCTTCTAAAAATTCAAAAACATTGTCTATGGGTGCTGAAAATGATTTTTTTCTATTAGAAGGAGATGAATATTTATCTTCAGTTACTGATCCTCAACCAAAATTTTTATGGTACACTCCAGAAATTGCATTAATTAGTGGTATTGCATGGGATCATATCAATGTATTTCCCACGTTTGAAAATTACGTATTTCAATTTGAGAAATTTATTTACTCTATACAAGATGGTGGAGTCTTAATTTATAACGAAGACGATGAGATTCTTAAAAAACTTGTGGAATCTAGTCAACATCCTATCAAAAAGATAGGGTATAGTTTGCCAGATCATTTTATAGATGGAGAACAAACTTATCTTAAAACTGAGGAGGGCAGTCTCCCTCTTTTAGTTTTCGGATCTCATAATCTTCGAAATTTAGCTGGAGCTCAGTGGATAGCACAATTAATGGGGCTTGATAGATCTGATTTCTATGAAGCAATGCCAAGTTTTACAGGAGCTTTAAAACGTTTAGAATTATATTCGAAAGGAACAAATAATTTCCTTTTTAAAGATTTTGCTCACTCACCAAGTAAGGTGAAAGCAACTAGTTTGGCAATCAAGAATCAGTTTGAGCTGAAAAAAATAATTGTTTGTTTGGAACTACACACCTACAGTAGTCTTGATCTAACATTCATTAATCAATATGCTAATTCTCTCGATTCCGCTGATGAGGCTATTATTTTTTATGATCCTGAAACCTTAAGAATCAAAAACAGAGCTCCTATTCTTCAAGAGAATATTGAGCAAGGATTTGGACATTCTTCATTACAAGTATTTACTCAGGCTTCCCAACTTCAAGCCATCTTATTGGAAAAGAACTTTTCTAATGTAGTTTTGGTAATGATGAGTTCTGGTAATTTTGGTGGAATAAACTGGGGAGCTCTTAGGAAACGTTTTTTATAGTAACTTTAATTTTTCTGGGAATTCAATTCTATATTAAAAAAAAACTAATTTAACTTTTCTCAAGAAAATCTCAATTAAATGTTACTGGTTTATACACATAAAATCACACCGAGAATAACTTATATCTTTAAGCATATATTTGAAAATATGTTGGAGTTAACTTTTAGTCTTACTTCTGCAGTGGAAGTTTTTGTTGCTCACTCTGGACCAAAAATGAGCTATACAGATAAACCTTTAGGTGATGAATTTAATATGACTTCTCATTCGCTTCTATTTGAACGTGGAATTATTGATCAAGATTTAACAGTTTATGATTGGCAGGGAATACCAGCCTTTTATAAAACAAACGTGAAAAGTCCTATACCCTTCGATATTTTTGCAGCCAGTTTTTTTTTGCTCTCCCGTTATGAAGAATCGAGTCTCAAATTAAAAACATCATCTGAGTTTTTTGACCCAAGTCAAAGTTTGGCATTCAAAGAAGGATTTTTGGATATGCCTCTAGTTGACTTATGGGTTTTTAAGTTATACGGAATTATGAGTGAGTATTTCACAGAGATTCAACCATATAAGAAAAAAGTTTGTAAAAAGGAATTAATAATTGATGTACCGTTGGCTTTCAAGTATTGTCATCGTTCATTTTTAATTTCATTAGAGACTTTTTTGAAGTCAATTTGGAAACTTAATTTCTTGAAAATTTTCAATCAATTAAGTGTACTTTTTAGGCTAGAAGATGACCCATACGATAGTTTCGATTCATGGGGTATTTGGTTTAAAAATTCAAATTTATTGCCTAAAGTATTTTTCCGTTTTACTAATAGTTCAGCATATGAATACTCTATTTCAATATTTAATCGAAGACTTCAGTCCATAATAAAAAAAACTGGAGACAACTATAAACTAGGCCTTTTACTTTCTGTAAAGTCACATTTAAAACCAGAACTAGGATTGAGTGAAGAAAAAAAGAGTTTTCAAGGACTTACACATCGACAGGTGAAAATGAGTCGAATTCCTAAAACTTTTCGTCAATTATCATCGATATATACTGATTTAGTAGACTTTGAATTTTTAGATGATTACAGTATGGGATATTCAAATAAAATTGGATTTAGGGCAAGTACATCTGCTCCCTTTTATTTTTATGACTTAGCTAATGAATTTCAACTTCCATTAAAAGTCCACCCAGTGGTAGCTTCTGAACCAGCACTTAGAGAAGGAAAAAGCTCCAAGGTATTTAGTAATTTAGAATATATTTTTAATAGCCTGCCCTTGACTTACAGTCGATTAACAATAGCTGTAACTAATGGCTTTTTGAATCCAAAAAAGCAAAAATTACCTTTGCAAAAATCATTTAAAGATTATATTAAGTGATTCAATTTAAGGAAGATTTAACCGATATTTTTTTTGATTTAGATCATACACTTTGGGATTTTGAAAAAAATTCAATGCTAACTTTTGAAAAAATTTTCAGAGAAAAGGCGTTATCAATAGATTTAAAACAATTCATTTCGTATTATAACCCTATAAATCAAGCCTGTTGGAAGAAATATAGGGAAAATAGAATTAGTCAAGAAGAACTAAGATATAAACGTTTAGCCGATACATTTAATCAAATTAAATTCAAGACCACAAATAATCAAATTAATTTAATCTCTGAAGCCTATAATACTTATTTAAGCAGTTTTTCTCATTTGTTTGACGGAACTATCACTTTATTAGAAAAGCTAAAATCTAAATATAATTTACATATAATCACAAATGGATTTGAGCAGGTACAACATTTTAAAATTAAAAATGCAGGTTTGGAATCTTATTTTGATTTTATATTTACTGCAGAGCAAGTAGGATTTAAGAAACCCCATCCTCAAATTTTTATACATGCATTAAATCAAACAAAAGCTAATCCTAAAAAATCATTGATGATTGGAGATAGTTTAGAGGCAGATATTTTGAGTGCGTTAGCCCAAGGCATGCATGCAATTCATTTTAATTCTCATGGAGAGGAGCGTCATGAAAAATGTCTTATTATTAATTCATTAAATGAACTAAACACTTTTTTTTAAGTCTCTTTAATTTCTTAAATGTTAATGCCAAGATTTATCGTTATTTTTGAAAATGGATTTAGAAGGAGCACAAAAGAAGGTTGATCAATGGATTAAAACTCATGGAGTACGTTATTTTGATGAACTTACTAATATGGCACAACTCACAGAAGAAGTAGGTGAAGTTGCTAGGATAATCGCAAGGCGCTATGGAGAGCAGTCAGAAAAAGAAAGTGATAAAAGCAAAAATTTAGGAGAAGAACTAGCCGATGTTATTTTTGTAGCAATTTGTATCGCTAATCAAACTGGGGTTGACCTTCATGAGGCTTTTGAAAAAAAACTAAAAATTAAATCTTATCGTGATCATGAAAGACATCAAAAAAATTCAAAATTAAAGGATTAAATGAATTTTGAACTTTCTCATCCAAATGCAGAATGCAATGGTAAAATTTGTATTACAGGCTCAAAAAGTGAATCTAACAGACTTCTTTTGCTTCAAGCTATATTTTCTGGGCTTACTATTGAAAATATCTCTAAATCTGATGACAGTTTGGTCATGCAGTCTGCTTTAAAATCAGATTCAGAAGTTGTTAACATTCATCATGCAGGAACTGCAATGCGATTCTTAGCTGCTTATTTTGCCCACTTAGATGGTCGGGAAGTACTGCTTACTGGATCTAGGCGAATGCAACAGAGACCAATCAAAATTTTAGTTGAAGCACTTCAAGCAATTGGAGCGTCTATTAGCTACGAAAAAGAAGATGGTTTTCCACCCATACGAATTCATGGAAAAAAACTCAAAGGAGGAAAAGTTTCTCTTCCTGCTAATACCAGTAGTCAATACATATCTGCACTATTGCTTATTGGTCCAGTTTTAGAAAATGGAATTCAGTTGGAGTTAAAAGGTAAAATAACTTCTTTACCCTATATAAATATGACTCTAGCATTATTGAAAAACCTTGGCGTAAAAACAAAATTTAAAGATCAAAATATTAGAGTTAAGCCTCAACAAAATCCAATAATAATAAATCAAGTTGTTGAATCAGATTGGAGTTCAGCCTCCTATTTCTTTAGCGTAGTGGCATTATCAGACCAAAGTGAAATTTATTTGACCAGCTACAAGAATGATAGTCTTCAAGGAGATCGAGTTTTAAGAGATATTTATAGTCAATTGGGTGTCGTATCCTCAATAGAGGAAGAAACTCTTAAATTAAAAAAAGAAGCTATTGATCTTCCAAGGGTTCTTCATTGCGATCTTACAAATACCCCTGATATAGCGCAAACTATTGCTGTAAGCTGTTATGGACTTGGGATAGGTTGTAAACTTACAGGGTTACATACACTGAAAATTAAAGAAACAGACCGCTTGGAAGCTCTTTATAATGAATTAACTAAGCTTGGAGCAAATATTAAAGTGACAAATAATAGTTTAGAATTGACTGCTGGAATAAACTTTGTTTACAATTGTAGTATCCCTACATACAATGATCATCGAATGGCTATGGCTTTTGCTCCCCTAGCAATCAAAGTGCCATTAATAATAGAAGATGTAGAAGTAGTTTCTAAGTCTTATCCAACCTTTTGGAAAGACCTTGAACAGATTAATTTTAAGATTAACCGAATATAAACAGCAATTTACTTGACAAGGTCTATATTGAGATAGTATATTTACCGTTTAAAATTATTTAATGAAATTATCTCAATTCCAATTTGAACTCCCCAAAGCCCGTTTAGCACAAAGACCTGCAGCAGACAGAGATGAATCCAGACTAATGATTCTCCATAGAAAAGAAGAAAAACTGGAGCACCATGCTTTTAAAGATATTATCAATTTTTTTGAGGAGGGAGATGTAATGGTACTCAATAATACAAAAGTTTTTCCTGCCCGACTCTTTGGAAATAAAGAAAAAACAGGAGCTAGAATAGAAGTTTTTTTACTTAGAGAATTAAATCAAGAACAGCGTTTGTGGGATGTATTGGTTGATCCTGCCCGTAAAATTAGAATTGGAAATAAGCTTTACTTTGGTGAAGATGAAAGCTTGGTAGCCGAAGTAATAGATAATACTACTTCGAGAGGAAGAACACTTCGTTTTCTGTTTGACGGGAGCTACGCAGAATTCAGATTAAAACTTAAAGAGCTTGGACAAACCCCCCTTCCAAAATACATTAATCGTGAAACAGAAGAAGAAGATCGAGAACGCTACCAAACCATTTATGCAAAACACGAGGGTGCAGTTGCTGCACCAACAGCTGGTCTTCATTTTTCAAAGCATTTGTTGAAGCGTTTGGAAATTAAAGGAATTGATTTGGCTGAATTAACTTTACATGTTGGATTAGGAACTTTTAGTCCAGTGGAAGTGGAAGATTTATCAAAACATAAAATGGATTCAGAGGAATTAATAATTAATACTATTGCTTCCAAAAAGGTAAATAAAGCATTAGCCGAGCGACGTAAAATTTGTGCCGTTGGAACAACGGTAATGCGCGGTTTGGAAACCTCTGTTTCCTCAGCTGGACGACTCAACGAATACAATGGGTGGACGCACAAATTTATTTTCCCCCCCTATGAATTTTCAATTGCAAACAGTATGATAACTAATTTTCATACACCAAAATCTACCTTATTGATGATGGTTTCTGCTTTTGCAGATCCAGATTTTATAAAGCATGCATATAATGTTGCTATTAAAGAGAAATACAATTTCTACTCTTATGGTGATGCCATGCTAATTTTATAGTAAATAAAAACCGCTAAACGCGGTTTTTTTATTTTCAGACTTTGGAAAATACTAAAAAAAATATACGAGTTCTTACCAAAGATGAATTAATTCAATTCTTTGAGCAACATGATATGTCCTCTTATAGAGGAAAACAAGTTTATCAATGGTTATGGCAAAAAGGGGTCCATGATTTTGATTCAATGACAAATTTGCCTTTAGAGCATCGTGAATTGTTGAAAGCTAATTTTCAAATAAATCATATTAAAATACATGCTAAGCAAAAAAGTAAAGATGGAACTGTTAAGAATGCTGTGCAACTTTATGATCAATTGGTTGTTGAATCAGTATTGATACCCACTGCTAGAAGAACTACAGCCTGTGTTTCATCTCAAGTTGGTTGTAGCCTTGACTGTACTTTTTGTGCAACAGCCTCATTGAAAAGGATACGCAATCTTAATCCTGACGAAATTTATGACCAGGTGGTTATAATTAATCAGCAAAGTTTAGCTTATTACAAAAGACCTTTATCAAATATTGTTTTTATGGGAATGGGAGAACCTTTGATGAATTACAAAAATGTTTTGGCCTCTATAGATAAGATAACAGATCCAGAAGGACTGGGGATTTCTCCCAAAAAAATTACGGTCTCTACTTCAGGAATTCCTAAAATTATACGTAAGATGGCAGATGATGGAGTGAAATTTCGCTTAGCTGTATCTTTGCATAGCGCTCGTCAAGAGATACGTGATAAAATCATGCCTTTCGCAACAAAATTTCCATTAGATGAATTACTTAAATCCTTACAATATTGGTATGCACTCACAAAAAATCGAATCACTTTTGAATACATTGTTTGGGGAGGTGTAAATGACTCCAAGCTGGATATCCAGGCTTTAGTAAAATTTTGTTTACAGGTTCCTTCAAAGGTAAATCTAATTCAGTATAATCCGATAGATGGAAACTTAATGAAGCAAGCCCCATCAAAAACTATTGACGCTTATATGAAAACTCTTATAGATTCTAAAATCCAAGTCACCTATCGTCGTTCTAGAGGTGAGGATATCGATGCAGCTTGTGGTCAATTAGCAAATAAATAGTCCCTAAATCGAAGTATCAATTCATTAAATAAGTCTCTTTAGAATTGGTATCTTTACCAGTCTATGAAAGTAGTTGAGCAAATCAAGAAACCGATTTATAATGAGATGGATCTTTTTGAAAAAAAATTCACAGAATCCATGTCTTCTAAAGTAGCTTTACTAAATAGAATCACCCATTTTATTGTCAATCGAAAAGGAAAGCAAATGAGACCCATGTTTGTTTTTTTGGTAGCAAAACTCTTGGGTAAAGGCAACGTTAATGAACGAACCTACAGAGGGGCATCAGTAATTGAACTTATACACACAGCGACTCTAGTTCACGATGATGTAGTTGATGACAGTAATAAAAGAAGAGGATTTTTTTCAATTAACGCATTGTGGAAAAATAAGATTGCTGTTTTGGTAGGAGATTATTTATTATCAAAAGGTTTATTACTTTCGATTGAAAACGATGATTTTGATTTACTAAAAATAATTTCGATTGCCGTAAGGGAGATGAGTCAGGGAGAATTGCTCCAAATTGAAAAAGCTCGAGACTTAAATATCACTGAGGAAATTTATTACGAAATTATACGTCAAAAAACTGCAACACTTTTAGCCGCATGTTGTGCTCTTGGCGCAAAGTCAGTGAATGCTTCACCAAAAGAGGTAGAGCAAATGCGTCAATTCGGAGAGCTTTTGGGAATGGCTTTTCAAATAAAAGATGATCTCTTTGATTACGGGAAGCACAGAATTGGGAAACCAATTGGAATTGATATTAAAGAAAAGAAAATGACACTTCCTTTAATTTATACTCTAAATAATGTAAGTAAAGAGGAGAAAAGGATCATAATGAATACCGTTAAAAACCATAGTAACAATAAGGTTAAGGTAAAAGCTTTAATTAGTCTTGTTAAAGCAAAAGGGGGGCTTGATTTTGCAATTAAAAAAATGGAGGAATACAAAATAAAAGCTTTGCAGTTGTTGACTAAGTTACCTAAAAATCAATACCGGGATGCTTTAGAATTAATGCTTAATTATGTTACAGAACGAAAGATTTAAATTTGATTATTAAGGATTAATTTTATTCAAAAATATATAAATTTATAAAAAACATCACTTTTTGATATCAAGAAGCACAATAGATCAAGTATATGAAACTGCTCGAGTTGAGGAGATTATTGTGGATTTTATAACATTAAAAAAGTCTGGCTCCAATTTTAAGGGGTTAAGTCCTTTTTCACAAGAGAAGACCCCGAGTTTTATGGTATCACCAGTCAAACAAATTTGGAAAGATTTTAGCAGTGGAAAAGGAGGAAATGTAGTTGCATTTTTAATGGAGCACGAACATTTTTCTTATCCTGAAGCCATTCGATTTTTAGCAAAGCGATACAATATTGAAATTGAAGAAACAGAACAGAGCCAAGAAGAAAAAGAAAAAGCCAATTCTAAAGAAAGTCTTTATCTGGTAAATCAATATGCTCAAGAATCTTTTGAAAAAGATTTATGGGAATATTCAGAAGGGATTGCTATTGGTCTAAGTTATTTTAAGGAACGCGGTTTTAAAGACGAAACAATTCGTTTTTTTGGTTTGGGTTATGCTAGAGAAATGAAACATAATTTTTATCAAAAGGCAACCAAGGCTGGTTATTCTGAGGAGTATTTAGTGAGTTCAGGTTTGGTGATTAAAAACGAACGCGGTGCGATAGATCGTTTTAGAGGGCGGGTGATTTTTCCTATACGTACTATGGCTGGTAGAGTTCAAGGATTTGGTGGACGAATTTTGTCAAGTACTGCCAAAACTGCAAAATATTTAAACTCTCCCGAGAGTGAGGTATATCATAAAAGTCAGGTTTTATATGGAATTTATGAATCAAAAAAAGCCATAGCTAAAGAAGATGCTTGTTATTTGGTAGAGGGATATACAGACGTTATTCAACTATTTCAAAAAGGAATTAAAAATGTAGTTTCATCTTCAGGAACAGCTTTAACCTCTGAACAAATCAGATTAATTCGTAGACTAACTTCCAATATCGTGGTTTTGTTTGATGGTGATTTGGCCGGACTTCGTGCTGCTATCCGAGGTGTTGATCTTATTTTAGAACAGGGAATGAATGTTAAAATATGTAGTTTTCCAGAAGGAGAAGATCCTGATAGTTTTGCTAAGTCTAATTCCCAAGAAGAAATAAATAATTATTTAAAAACTGAAGCAAAAGACTTTATTGAGTTTAAAACTCATATACTCCTTAAAGAAGCCAAACAAGACCCTGTCAAAAAAGCTGTCACTGTTCGTGAAATTATACAAAGTATATCCAAAATACCAGATCCAATTCAGCAAGAGATTTATATCAAACAATGTGCAGTTGCAATGGAAGTTTCTGAGCCAGTTCTTTTCAATACCCTTGCACAGGAACAAAACAAAAAACAAAAACTAGTTCGAAAGATCGAGAACAAACCTGAAGAAAAGGAAACTCTTGTTCAAAAAAATCATCATAAAGATTTAGTTTCGAATCCATTGTTATATTTGGAAAAACAAATTATTAGTATTTTAATTCAATATGGAAATTATGAAGCATCATTTGATGAGTTAATTGTAAGTTCTGATGAAAATGGAAATTTAATAGAAGAATCCAAAACAATTCACAGTAAAGTTTATGAAAAAATCTTTTTAGATCTACAACAAGATGAGGTAGAATTTATCCAACCAGAATTTCGCTCACTTTATGACCAATTAATTCAAACTTATCAACTGGAAGGTCAATTAAAACTTGATAAATTATCACAACAAGAAGAGCCTAGATTAGGAAAAATTATTACGGATATTTTATTGATTGACGAATTACACCAGCTTCACAGCTGGGAAAAGAAGAATATTTTTGTAAAAGACCGGGAAAGCGTTGTAGGCCAATTGGTAAGTGAAACTATTCTAACCTTTAGAAGGTATTTGATTGACGAAAAAATTCGCAGCCTTTCTGAGGAATCGAAAACTAAAAGGGAGGCAAATAAAACTTCAGAGTTTTTAGAAGATGTTATTCAGTATCAGAATTTGAAAAAATTATTATCAAAAAAATTAAACCGAGTACTTTAAGCTAAATTATAATTTCTAGTCTGCTGATATAGATCCACAGGGTTTTCTACTTCCAATTTCCGCATTAATCTTGTTTTATATGTATTAACGGTTTTTTGATTTATTTTTAGGGAGTTCGATATTTCGATATTACGTTTTCCTTTAATTAGGAGCTTAAGAACTTCAACTTCTCTGGGTGATAGTGACTCATAGATGTTTCTGGATTTTTTATGATATATATTGTCATTGATCTCATTTGCGAAATTTGAGG
Organism: Flavobacteriaceae bacterium; assembly: GCA_029268555.1. Taxonomy (GTDB): domain Bacteria; phylum Bacteroidota; class Bacteroidia; order Flavobacteriales; family Flavobacteriaceae; genus MS024-2A. The sequence goes on along the minus strand of JAQWNN010000041.1, from coordinate 33,771 downwards.
TGATGTAATACCCGTTTTCAACTACTCTCTCGATTGCTTCAACAATGACTTTTCTGTTTACCTCTTTGGAAAGATATCCTGCTGCTCCTGCTTTTAACAAGGAAATACTATAAATAGTTTGAGGCAAGGAGGTATAAATAACAATGGAGGTATCAGGATGCTTTGCTTTAACGGTTTCAATCACTTTAAACACACTATCATGAGCCAGTTCCATTTCTATGACTAAGGCATCAATAGAAATTTTATTTAAAAATTGATACAGATCTTTAGTTTTTGAAAAAGTATTAACTACGCAGATATTATCGTTTTTCCTAAAGAAGGCCTTAAATCCTTTATGGACTACTGGGTGCGGGTCTAAAAGTGCAATTTTAATCATAGTATGATAGGATTTTGGTTACACCATTTACAATATAAGTATATTTCAAATAAGCTTTTCAGGAATTTTACAAACGGGTATAGGGTGCATCTTGTGTTGGTTTTGATTAAAATGGCCTTTGAATATTTCAAAAACTTCTTTTTGACGGGTATTAAATTCTGAAGAAGATAAATTTTTCTCATGTGCATCCATTGCCCATTCCAGTTCTGGATAAGTTGCTCCTAGCTGGTCTTCATCTGTTCGTTGGTCACCCCACAGCCCGTCTGTTGGTTGAGCTTTTTGAATATCATCAATTATATTTAAATGATTGGCAAGCTCAAAAACTTTTGTTTTTGAAAGGTCTGCGATAGGACTTAAGTCCACACCACCATCACCATATTTAGTATAAAAGCCCACACCAAAGTCTTCAACTTTATTCCCTGTACCTGTGACTAAATACTTGTTTAGAGCTGCAAAATAATATAAGCTACTCATCCGAAGTCTAGCACGAGTATTAGCAAGACTCAGTTCGTGGGCATCTAGGTATTTTGATTCAGGAAGTACACTACAGAAGGAATCAAAGACAGAGTCAAGATTAAGCCGAATGGAACGGACATTTCTATATTTTGCCTCCAACCACTTGATATGCTTTGAAGAACGAATCAATTGGTCTTCGACTTGTTTAATAGGCATCTCCAAGCAGAGCAAAGCTTTTCCTGTCATAGCACAAAGGGTTGAGGTGAGGGCAGAATCGATTCCGCCAGAAATACCTACAACAAAACCTTTCATATTAGATTTATCTGCGTAGTCGTTAAGCCATTGGATGATGTAATCTTCTACTTTTTCCAGTGATTCCATTCTTAAGTCGTTTTAAGCTATTAAATTTGGTTAAAATTAAAGTATTTGAAAGTATTGAAGAAAAACAAATGAAAAGACTCCAATTATTTTTTAATTATTTTCAACAAAGCCTGCCTTTTGTTGCCATTTTTCTATTTTTAGTTACATGTCAGTCAGAAATTAAAAATGAAGCCAAAATTACAAAGCTTCCTGTTAAAATTGAATTGGATAGATTCGATTTAAAATTTTATAATCAAGAGGAAACTGTCATATGGAAACTGAAAAGAGATTATCCGTATTTATTTCCAAATCAATTTTCTGATAGTTTATGGATATTAAGACAGAAAGACCCTTTACAGTTGATTCTTATGGAGGCAGTTCAAGAAGTATTTCAAGATATAGCACCCTTAGAATACAAAATAAATCATCTTTTTAAGTACGTTCTTTTTTATTTTCCCAAAGTTAAAGTTCCTCATGTCATAACATTAACCAATAACGTTGATTATCAAATCAAAACTGTCTATTCTGACAGCTTACTCTTACTTTCTTTAGATACATTTTTAGGCGCAAATCATCCTCTATATGAGGGGATACCTAATTACATTCGAAAAGAGTTGGACCAAAAATATATTTTAAGTCAAATTGTAGAAAAATTTGCTAGCTATATTATTCCTCCAGCAGAAGACAGAACTTTCCTTGCTCAAATGCTTTATGAAGGTAAAAAAATGTATTTACAAGATTTGCTCTTACCTGATGAAGTAGATACAATAAAAATAGCATATACCAAGGAAGAATTGGCTTGGGTAAAAGAAAATGAGTTATACATATGGAGGTATTTTATTGAGCGTCAAATCTTGTACAAAACAGACCCTGATTTGGTTCAGCGATTATTAGAGCCAGCACCTTTTTCTAAATTTTATTTGGAGTTGGACAATGAGTCTCCAGGAAGGGTAGGTAGATGGATAGGATGGCAAATCGTCAAAAGCTTTATGGATCAAAAATCTGAAACTTCAATCCAAGAACTTTTAAGGATGCCAGCTCAAAAGCTATTTAATTTATCAAAATATAAACCAAAACGATAATGACCATTGTAAAGAAGACTAAGATTACAATAGATGTGAATCTCGATGAGAATAATATTCCTGAACAAATGCATTGGACGGCGCCAGACGGAGGAGTTTCAGAAATGGATACCAAGGCCATGCTACTCTCATTTTGGGATGCTGAAAAGAAAGAAACCTTAAAAATAGATTTATGGGTAAAAGATATGCCTATGGATCAAATGCAGCTTTTCTTTCATCAAACCTTAATGTCACTTAGTGATACCTATTTCCGAGCTACTCAGGATGAAAAAATGACTGCAACCATGAAGGATTTTTGTGATTTTTTTGCCGAGAAATTAGAATTAAAAAAAGAGTAGATTATAGTCTTACCTTTAAGTTTTGATTTAGGGAACCGATATAGGCTAAAATATCTTCAATACCAGACCTGTTTGCAGAGGATGTGATGAAATGATGAGGAAGTGTTTCCCAAGTTTCAAGTAATTTTTTAGAATACCCAGAAACATTTCTCTCAATAGCCATGGGTTTTAGCTTGTCGGCCTTAGTGAAAACGATCGAAAAAGGAATGGAGTTTTCTCCAAGCCATCGCATAAAATTTAGGTCAATAGGCTGGGGTTCGTGTCGGATATCTATCAACAAGAAAGCAGTTACAAGTTGTGTGCGCTCTTTAAAGTAATTGGTGATAAACTTTTGAAAAATATTTTTTTGAGTCTTGGATACTCTTGCGTAACCAAAACCAGGCAAATCAACAAGATGCCAATTTTTGTTGATCAAGAAATGATTTATTAATTGTGTTTTTCCAGGGCGTGAAGAAGTTTTTGCCAAGTTTTTTTTATTGCATAATGCATTAATGAGGGAAGATTTTCCTACGTTAGAACGTCCAATAAATGCATACTCAGCAAGATTGCTTTTCGGGCATTTGACAACTTCTGTATTACTGATTACAAAACTTGAAGATTTAACTTGCATGAGGATCTAAAACTTTCTGAGATCAAACCACTCCTCTAAAATTTGATTGAATTGATTAGGGTGTTCCATCATAGGTGCGTGTCCACAGCTTTTTATCCAATATAAGTTAGAATCTGGAAGTAATTCGTTGAATTCATCTGCAACGCTTGGAGGTGTTACAGAATCTTCAGATCCCCAAATAATAGCAGTTGGAGTCTTCATTTTTGGTAATTCTTTAGCCATATTATGTCGTATTGCACTTTTAGCTAGCGCAAGAGTTCTAACGAGTTTATTTCTATCATTTACTGACTCAAATACTTCATCTACAATTTTTTTTGTAGCGATTTTTGGATCGTAGAAAACATCCTGACTTTTCTTTTTGATATATTCATAATCACCTCGTTTTGGATATCCATCTCCCATATTGTTTTCATATAGGCCTGAGCTGCCTGTAAGTATTAGGCCTTTCACATACTCTGGATGATTTTTTGTATAAAGTAAACCAACATGTCCTCCAAGGGAATTTCCTAAAAGGATTACATCTTTAAGTTTTTTATGAACTAAAAAATCATTCAAGAATTCTGATAAAGAAGTTACAGAAGTATTTATAACCGGAAGGGAATAAACTGGTAACTCAGGAACAATAACACGATACCCTTTTGATGGAAAGTAACCCATTACTCCTTCAAAGTTGCTTAAGCCACCCATTAGGCCGTGTAATATTATGATGGGCTGTCCTTGACCAGCTTCGATATATCGAAACTCTGCTTCTTGAACAATTTGATTCATCTTTATTTACCAAAAATTAATTGATAAAGATAGACATTTCACATTTAGTTAGGTTGTTTTATTTGTTTGTGACTAAAAGTTAAAAAAAGTCAGGAAGAAAAACTTATTAACAAAGTGGTAAAAAGTGGGAAAAAGTGGGAAATATAAATTATATTTGATATCAAATCTTAATATAAAAAGTGCAACACTTAGTAGGTACATATGAGTGTAAAGCGGATGCCAAGGGTCGAATTATGATACCAATTGCAATAAAAAAACAATTAGCATCTACTTTAACAAATGGCTTTGTTCTTAAGCGTGCTGTTTTTAATGCATGTCTTGAATTGTATCCTGTCAAAGAGTGGAAAAAGTTAATGGAGAAGGTTAATGGCTTGAATCGTTTCAATAAAAAGAATAATGATTTTATCCGCCGTTTTACAGCAGGTGTTAAAACAGTTGAGATCGATACATCTGGACGACTTTTGATTCCAAAAGATCTAGTAAACTATGCCCATATAAGTAAAGAAGTAGTAGTTTCTTCTACTGTAAATATTCTTGAAATTTGGGATAAATCGCTTTACGAAAGTGCGATTGATGAGGCGGCTCTTGATTTTGGAGCCTTGGCCGAAGAAGTTATGGGAGATAAAAATGATGACTCAATATCATAATCCAGTTCTGCTCCGTTCGAGCTTGGAGGGGCTCAATATAAAGCCCGACGGGGTCTATGTGGATGTAACTTTTGGAGGAGGAGGTCACTCAAGAGCAATTCTAGAAAAGCTTAATAAAAATGGACGTTTATTTGCTTTTGATCAAGATCCAGATGCAGCAGTAAATATAATTTCAGATTCACGATTTGAATTTATTGCAGCTAATTTTAGCTACCTATCACAATACTTAAAATTTTATAAGACAAAGAGTGTAGACGGAATTCTGGCAGATTTTGGGGTTTCGTCTCATCAGTTTAATACTAGTGGAAGAGGTTTTTCGATTAGGAAAGATGGACGTTTAGATATGCGAATGAACCAGTCTCAAACCCTAGATGCATATAAGATTGTCAATGAATATGAAGAGGAGGCATTGAGTAACATTTTTTTCAATTATGGAGAGTTACAAAATGCTAAAAGCTTAGCTAGGAGTATTGCTGTAGCTCGTTCAGAAAAAGAATTAGTTAGTACCCAAGATCTGATTACAGTCTTAATACCCCTTGTTTCGCAACGAATTAAAAACAAAGTTTTAGCTCAGATTTTTCAAGCTATACGTATTGAAGTAAACGCTGAATTAGACGCACTACAATCTTTTTTAGTTCAGGCTGAAGCGTTTTTAAATTCAGGTGGAAGATTGGTTTGTATCTCCTACCATTCATTAGAGGATCGTTTGGTAAAACGATTTTTTCAATCTGGAAATTTTGAAGGAGAAGTAAAAAAAGACTTTTATGGCAACCCTCAAGTCAGGCTTGAACGTGTAGGTAAGCTCATTGTTCCTGACCAGGAAGAAATAAAGAACAATGGGAGAGCTAGGAGTGCCAAATTAAGAATCGCAGAAAAAAAATGAACAAACTACTATCCATACTCAATATTGAATTTTTGATTAGAGATAATTCCTTTAAGAATTGGCGGATGATTTTATTTTTATCTGTTTTGGCACTGATCATGATAGCCAGTGGGCATAGTGCAGACAGCAAAATATTTTTGATAGCAGAATTAAATACTGAGATCAAGACACTTAAAAGTGATTTTATAGAATCCAAAAAACAATTATTAATCCTTAAGAAAGAAACAAATATTATAAGAGTTCTAGCAAAAAAAGGTGTGGGTCCTGCAAAAACACCTCCGATAAAAATTATTATAGTAGATGAATAATTCAAATTCACTTAATGGTTTTCATAAATCAAGATTTTATCTTTTGATTAGTTTTTTGACTATTTTTGGATTTGTACTCATTGGTAAGCTGATCTATTTACAGTTTTATTCAAATACTGAAGGACTTGGTATCGTTCCTGAAACACTGGTAAAAAATGTTGTCTTAGATCCCGGTCGTGGAGATATTTATGCCGCAGATGGAAATATTTTAGCTACCTCAGTTGCAAGTTACGATTTGTATTGGGATGCCATAACCCCTTCATCTAGTCTTTTTAATGAAAATAAACAGACTCTTGCTGATTCTATTGCCACATTAACTGGTAATACCCCAACAGTAGTTTTGAATCTATTGGAAAATGCACGAAAACAGAAAAGTAGGTATTGGCCATTAGTTAAAGATGTTTCCTATTCTACTTACAAACAGTATAAGAATTTCCCAATTTTTAATAAAAGCACTTACAAGGGAGGATTGATTGTAGAGCAAGAAATAAAAAGGGAACACCCTTTGGGGAAAATTGCTGAGCGTACTATTGGGTATGAAAAATTAGATAAAGATGGTACGTATTTTAGGGTAGGATTAGAAGGTGCTTTTTCCCAATATCTGAGAGGTGATTCAGGTTTACGACTTAAACAGAAAATTGCAAATGGACAATGGAAGCCCATAAGTGACTCCAATGAAAAAGAACCTACTCAAGGCTTTGACCTTCGGACAACATTGGATGTTAACATTCAAGATATAGCTCACAGCACACTCCTAAGTCAGCTAGAAAAATACGAGGCAGACCACGGGACTGTTGTTGTAATGGAGGTTAACTCTGGTGACATCAAAGCTATTGTAAATTTGGGAAGAACAGAGGATGGTAAGTATTTCGAAAAATTAAATTATGCTGTTGGCGAAGCTCACGAGCCAGGCTCTACTTTCAAACTGATGGGTATGATAGCTGCATTAGAAGATAAAGTAATTGATGAAAACACATTAATAGAAACTGGTAAAGGCGAATTGACTTTTTATAAAAAATACAAAGTAAAAGATTCCAAAAGAGGAGGCTACGGAACCATCACAGCAGCTGAAGCTTTTGAGGTATCATCTAATGTAGGCTTAGTAAAAATAGTATATGATAATTATAAAGAAAATCCCAAACAATTTGTGGATAGACTCTATAATATGGGACTCAATAAAAACTTAGGACTTCCAATAAAAGGAGAGGGAAATCCCAAAATTCCTTATCCAACTGATGCCGATTGGGATGGTTTAGACTTGCCATGGATGGCCTATGGATATGGGGTGAGTTTGACGCCTTTGCAGACCTTAACATTTTACAATGCCATTGCAAATAATGGAGAAATGGTTCAACCTCGATTTTTGACTGAAATCGGAAATCTTGGAAATGTCCCCTATAAAGTATTTACCAAACAGGTTTTAAATCCCTCAATTTGTTCTGAAGAGACACTAGGCAAAGTTCAAAAAATGATGTTTAATGTAGTGGATAAAAAATGGGGTACAGGTTACCGTATTAAAGATTCTATATTGACCATGGCTGGAAAAACAGGGACTTGTCAAGTAGATTACACTACTGATAATGTACAATATATTTCTAGTTTTGTGGGTTATTTTCCAGTTGAACAACCTCAATATTCTTGTGTAGTTGTTATTCATCGACCTGACAAATCGAAAGGATATTATGGTGCAACAGTTGCCGCTCCAGTTTTTAAGACCATTGCAAAGAAAATATTTAATGATATTCCACATCAGCTCCATTTAGGAGCATCTAATATTACCGATTTAATCGAAAAGATACAGCTACAAAAAAACTTTATTATACCCAATTTAGCTGGACTTTCTAGTCAAGAAGCTGTTGAAAAAATTGAAGCCCTTGGATTAAAAGTAGAGTTAATAGGAAAAGGGAGTGTCAAAGGTCAAAAACCTCAAGCTGGCACCAAAGTCAAAAATATTCAAAAAGTAATCCTTGAATTGTCGTGAAAAAACTACAAGATATTTTGTATGGTGTATCGATAGAAAGTATTGTGGGAAGTACTGCTATTCCAATAAAGGATATTGAATTCGATAGTCGTAAAATTAAAAAAGAAAATCTTTTTATCGCTCAAAAAGGAGTTGTTTTAGATGGGCATGATTTTATTTTTAATGCAATAGAACAAGGAGCTGTTGCTGTAGTTTGTGAGAAATTACCCAAAAAATGTGCAACGGGAATTGTGTATGTAATTGTTGCAAGTGCTTCAGAGGCTCTTGGTCACATTGCTGCTAACTTTTATGACAATCCATCCAAGAATTTAAAATTAATAGGCGTAACGGGAACAAATGGAAAAACGACAGTGGCTTCTTTGCTCTTTGAACTTTTTACATCAATAGGATATCCTTGTGGATTGATATCGACAGTCAAAATATCTTATCAGAATTCAGAATGGGACAATTCACATACCACTCCAGACGCGATTTCACTTAACAAACATCTTTCTAAAATGACTATTTCAGGTATTTCACATTGTTTTATGGAATTATCTTCTCATGGGATTGCACAGCGTAGAGCTAATGGATTGCATTTTAATGGTGGAGTATTTACGAATCTTACACATGATCATTTGGATTACCACGGAGATTTTAAATCTTACCGAGATACAAAGAAATTATTTTTTGATCAGTTGCCAAAAACAGCGTTTGCGTTAACCAATATTGACGATAAAAATGGAACATTTATGTTTCAAAACTGTATAGCTTCAAAACATACCTATGCGGTTAAGCAATATGCGGATTTCAAAGCACAAATTTTGGAATATGAATTTTCAGGAATGCTTCTGAAAATTCAAGGGGAAGAAGTTTGGACCAATTTAGTAGGTGAATTTAATATACAAAATTTATTAGCCGTATATGCAGTGGCGGTAATTCTAGGAGAGTCATCCTTAGAAATTCTCAAAAAGATGAGTACTTTGAAACCTATTAGAGGGCGATTTGAAACCTTTCAGACACAAGAGAATATTACGGTGGTAATAGATTATGCTCATACTCCAGATGCTTTAGCGAATGTCCTGCAAACAATTAACAAGATAAGAACAAGAAATGAATCATTAATTACCGTAGTGGGGTGTGGAGGAAATCGAGATCGTGAAAAGCGACCCATGATGGGTAAGAAAGCAGCAGCTTTAAGTGATAAAGTAATTTTCACATCGGATAATCCTAGAGATGAAGAACCAACTTCTATTATTTCTGAAATCGTGAGGGGTGTAAACGCAGAAGATTTTAAGAAAGTCTTAAAAGTAACGCTCAGAGAAGAGGCCATTGCGGTTGCAGGCGATTTAGTAAATCCGGGAGATATTGTACTAATTGCTGGAAAAGGACACGAAACCTATCAGGAAATTGAAGGGAAGAAGATTCCATTTAACGATTTGGAAATTGCCAAAAAATATTTTTAAATACTAATAGCTAATGCTCTACTATCTATTTGAATTTCTAGAACAACAGTACAAATTACCAGGAGCAAGTGTTTTCCAATACTTATCGTTTCGTGCAGCAGTAGCAGTGATCTTTTCACTTGGTTTTTCACTAATTACAGGAAGTTACATTATTAGGTATTTAAAAAATAAACAGATTGGTGAATCTGTACGTGATCTTGGGCTAACTGGTCAAAAAGAAAAAGAAGGAACTCCAACTATGGGAGGAATCATTATCATTTTGAGTACACTTATACCTGTAACTCTATTAGCAAGGTTAGACAATATTTATATTTTATTATTAATCATCAGTATGGTATGGATGGGATTTATAGGATGGATGGATGATTACATTAAGATATTTAAAAAAGATAAAGACGGATTAAAGGGAAAATTTAAGGTTTTAGGTCAGCTTATTCTAGGTACACTTGTAGGAGCAACACTATTTTTTCACCCTGAAGTTACTGTAAGAGCTGAAGTTCAGTCGATTACTCACGTTGGTGAAGTGGGTAGCGAATTAGACTCTAAAAATCAAAATATAAAAGCGACCCTAACCACTATTCCCTTGGTAAAAAACAATGAATTTGATTATCACTGGCTCATCGAATGGATGGGCATTACTTCTAGGAGCTTCACTTGGATTATTTTCATACCTATTATTGTTTTTATTATCACCGCCGTTTCAAATGGAGCAAATTTAACGGATGGTATCGATGGACTTTCTGCGGGTACATCAGCAATTATTGTATTTACATTAGGCATCTTCGCTTGGGTTTCAGGAAATATTAATTTCGCATCATATCTCAATATTATGTACATCCCTAATGTGGGTGAAATTGCAATTTTTATTGCAGCTTTCTTGGGAGGACTCATTGGCTTTTTGTGGTACAATACATTTCCTGCAAGTGTTTTTATGGGAGATACAGGCAGTTTGTCTATAGGTGCGGTGATTTCGGTTATTGCAGTTATAGTACGAAAAGAATTATTGATTCCTCTTTTATGTGGGGTCTTTTTTATTGAAACTCTTTCCGTGATTTTACAAGTGAGTTATTTCAAATATTCGCGATTAAAAAAAGGAGTAGGTCAGCGTATTTTTAAAATGGCGCCTTTGCATCACCATTTTCAAAAATCAGGATTTCATGAGAGTAAAATTGTCGCTCGGTTCTGGATTATTGGAATTATTCTAGCAGTACTCAGTATCGTAACCTTGAAACTAAGATGATGAAAGAAAAACTGGTTGTTTTAGGTGCTGGTGAAAGCGGTATAGGCGCTGCTATCTTGGCAAAACAAAAAGGATATGAAGTTTTTTTATCTGATAAAAATATAATCCCATTTAAACTCCAAAGTCTTTTGGATGAAAGGGAAATTACATGGGAATCAGGTCAACATTCCTTAGCTCCAATGGAAGGAGCCTCAATCGCGATTAAAAGTCCTGGAATTCCTGGAGACATTCCTCTGCTTGAAGGCTTGAGGGGAAATGGTACTCGAATACTTTCAGAAATTGAATTTGCTGCTCAGTCAACATCAGCTACACTTATTGGTATCACGGGAACTAACGGTAAAACGACTACTGCAATGATGACTTATGAAATTCTAAAGAAATCAGGATTTCATGTTGGATTAGCAGGGAATATAGGATCAAGTTTTGCCAAGCAGGTGGCTGAAGAAGATTTTGATTACTACGTATTGGAGATTAGTAGTTTTCAGTTAGACGATATTGATCAATTTTCACCCCATATTGCTGTAATCACCAATATCACCTCAGACCATTTAGATCGGTATGGATATAGTTTTGAATCATACATCAAAGCCAAATTAAAAATAACAAAAAATCAATCTTCAAATAACTTTTTCCTTTTTAATTCAGATGACGAGCTACTTGTTAAATCACTAAGTAACTATAAAATCAATGCACAAAAAATTCCTTTTGGAACACTTGATGAACATGCATCAGGATCCTATTTAGAGGATGATAGACTTATTTTAAAACATCAAAATCAGACCACTATGATACACTCAGTTGAATTTCCTTTTTCAGGAAGACATAACTTACTCAATGCCATGGCAGCGGCAACTATCGGAAACTTATTGTCTATCAATAAGGAATCTATTCGAGAAAGCTTAACTCACTTTAAAGGAGCACCTCATCGTATGGAAAATGTATTAACCATCCAAAGAGTAAACTATATTAATGATTCAAAGGCAACAAATATCAATGCGACCTATTTTGCTTTAGAAAGCATCCAAACCCCATTGATATGGATTGTTGGTGGTGTCGACAAAGGGAATGACTATAATGTATTATTATCCTTAATTAGAAAGAAAGCAAAAGCTGTTATCTGTTTGGGGATTGATAATTCAAAATTACGGAATGCCTTTGAGGCGACTAGTGATGTTTTTATGGAGACCGAATCCATGACTGAAGCTGTTAAGATTGCACATAAATTAGCAGAGCCAAAGGATACTGTTCTTCTATCTCCTGCTTGTGCAAGTTTTGATTTATTTAAAAATTACGAAGATCGAGGAGATCAATTTAAAGATGCTGTAAGAAATTTATAGATTATGTTTCAATTTCTAAAAGGAGATAAAGTTTTATGGGGTATTTTAGCCCTGTTGGCTATTTTTTCCTTTTTACCAATATTTAGTGCCAGTTCCAATCTAGTTTATGTAGTGGGAAGAGGAACACCTTGGGGGTATTTGCTAAAGCATTTTGTGATTTTAGTAATCGGATTTATATTGATGTACTCAGTACATAAAATACCCTTTCATTATTTTAAAGGGATCTCAATATTAATGTTGCCTGTAGCTATAGTATTACTAATTTACACGGCAAGTCAGGGAACTGTAATTGATGGCGCTAATGCAAGCCGATGGGTAAAAATACCACTAATAGGATTGAGCTTTCAAACTTCAACATTGGCAGCGGTGGTTCTTATGGTCTTCACTGCAACCCACCTTTCCAAACCTGATTTAAAATCCATCAAATTCTCTAAATCTTTGATTCAATTATGGCTTCCCGTTTTTTCGGTGGTATTATTAATTTTTCCTTCTAATTTATCTACTGCTGCACTGCTATTTGCAATGGTTATAATTTTGGCTTTTATAGCACATTATCCTTTGCGTTATTTGATGACGATATGTGGAACGGGATTGACTTTTGTTTTACTATTCTTTTTATTTGTAAAAGCATTTCCTGGAACCTTTCCAAACCGAATTGATACTTGGGTTAGCAGAATTGAGAACTTTAGAAGTGGTCAAAGCGATGACGGGAACTATCAAGTAGCAAGAGCAAAAACTGCTATTGTTAGTGGTAAAGTATTTGGTCTTGGCGCTGGGAAGAGTCGAATGAAAAATTTCCTTCCACAAAGCTCTTCTGATTTTATTTATGCCATCATAGTAGAAGAGTTTGGACTTGTAGGAGGAATTGGACTTATCTTACTTTATTTATTATTACTCTTCAGGATTGTTGTAATTACCCATAATACATCTAATTTATTTGGAAAGCTTATGGTTATCGGCATGGGAATCCCAATTATTTTTCAAGCTTTCATCAATATAGGGGTAGCGCTTCAGGTACTTCCTGTAACAGGGCAGAATCTTCCCATGATCAGTAGTGGAGGGACTTCCGCTTGGATGACATGTATTGCCATGGGAATCATTCTTAGTGTAAGTGTTAAAAGAGAGATATCTGCTGAAATTCAAGGCAAAGAAGGAATTAGTTCGAACCCAATTAGCATTTTTAGTGAAAGCCATTAGATTAATCGTTTCAGGAGGTGGTACAGGAGGACACATTTATCCAGCCTTATCGATAGCGTCCCAAATAAAAAAAGAAATTGATGATGCAGTAATTCTTTTTGTTGGAGCTAAGGGCAAGATGGAGATGGATAAAGTACCAAAGGCAGGTTTTTTAATAAAAGGGGTCTGGATTAGTGGGTTCCAACGTTCGTTATCTCTTCAAAATTTATTATTCCCCTTAAAATTGGTAGTCAGCTTAATTCAGGCTTATATTATAATCAGACGATTTAAACCCAATCTAGTAGTTGGAACTGGAGGTTTTTCAAGTGGACCAGTTCTTAAGATTGCTCAATGGCTTAACATCGCTACGATCATTCAAGAACAGAATTCCTATCCAGGAGTAACCAATAAATTATTGAGCAAAAAGGTAAATACTATTTGTGTCGCTTTTGAAGGTATGGAACATCACTTTCCAGCGGATAAAATAAAAATTACAGGAAACCCAATACGTTCAAATGTTTGGAAAACTAGAGCTCCCAAGAAAGCAAAGGAGTTTTTTGGTCTTGATCCCAATAAACAGACATTAGCAATTATAGGGGGAAGTCTTGGAGCGCTTAGAGTCAACGAATTAATTGCCGCCCAACTTGATTTTATTCAAAGTTTTGACTTACAAATTTTATGGCAATGTGGTGATTTATACTATGATCAATACAAAGAAAAGTCTAAGGAGGGAATTGTTATTCGTTCATTCATTTACAAGATGCAACAGTTTTATTCAGCTGCAGATTTCATTATTTCAAGGGCAGGGGCAGGTAGTATCTCCGAATTGTGTGGTGTTGGTAAACCACTTTTATTGATTCCTTCACCGAATGTAACAGCTAATCATCAATATCACAATGCTATTGCTCTTGAGAAAAAGGGCGCGGCATTTGTTATCGAAGAAAAAAATATTGAGACTGATTTTAAGAGGATATTCAACAAATTAGTTTCGGATACTGTTGTTCAAAAAAGTATGCATAAAGAACTTAAGGCGCTAGCCAAGCCTGAGGCAGCTCAATCCATAGTAAAAGAAATAACAGCACTTTTATGAAGCATCAAATTATGACATACTATTTTATAGGCATCGGTGGGGTAGGAATGTCAGCTCTTGCAAGACTTTGTTTAAATCAAGGAAATAAAGTTTTTGGATATGATAGAGATCACACGAAATTAACAGACGAATTAGAATCAGAGGGGATTCCAATAATTTACAAGGATACAGTTGAAGCAATGTACTCTGAAGTTTTAGAGAAGCAAACACAAATCATTTACACTGCTGCTGTTACTGATGCTCATCCACAATTGAACTATTTTGTTAAAAACAACTTTTCAGTTAAAAAACGAGCACTTTTTATGGCAGAGTTATGTAATGGAAAACAAACACTAGCAGTTGCTGGCACCCACGGAAAAACAACTACTTCTGCATTTCTCACTCATATTTTTTCTAAAACTCAGCAATCATTTACTTCTATAATGGGTGGTTTTTTTCAAGGAAATCCTTCAAATTTAATTAGAACTGGAGATGATTTTATGTTAGTTGAGGCAGATGAGTATGATCGTTCTTTTTTACACCTTAATCCAACTGTTGGAGCGATCACCTCGATCGACTTAGATCATTTGGATGTATATCAAACTAGGGAAGCTTTTAAAAAAGCTTTTACAACATTCTCCTCACAGGTCAGTGAGCAGTTGATTGTTGCTTACGATTTACCTTTTGAAGGTTTAACATATGGAGTTGAGGTTGATGCAGATTATCGAATTTATAATTTAAAACACCTTGAAGGAGGATATGAATTTGATTTGATGACGCCTACGGAGAATTTTTCTCAAGTGAAGTTAAATCAGCTTGGGGAACACAACCTGTCTAATATGTTATGTGCTTTAGCCATGGTGGATCAGGTAAAAATTTCATTAGATGCGGCATTGAAAGCACTAATATCTTTCCCAGGGGTGCATCGAAGAATGAATCTTTTTAAATGGAACGATAAATTGTTGGTAGACGATTACGCTCATCATCCTAATGAAATTAAAAGTGTTTTAAAAACATTACAGGCCTTTTATAAGGAACATACAAAATGCGTAATTTTCCAACCCCATTTATTTTCAAGAACACAGGATTTCTACCAAGAGTTTTTAGCGATATTATCCGAATTTGATGAAGTTGTTTTGTTAGATATATATCCTGCTAGGGAGTTGCCCATTAAAGGGATTACTTCTGCAAGAATGATTGATGATCTAAAACATCCATGTAAGAAGTTAATTGATAAACACTTGATTTCAAATACTATAATGGAAAGTGAAGCTAAAATATTTGCGCTCTTGGGTGCTGGTGATATTGGTGATGAAATACAATTATTAAAATCAGAATCTTTAGTCTGATGAAAGCTTACAGGTCTTTAATTTTCTTAGTTATAATGGCTCTTCTTTTAGGAGGAGCTTATTGGTTTTCTCATTTAAAAAACAAAACTAGAACAACATCTAAATTTGAAATCAAATTTACCAAGCCCCCCCTGCTTTTAGACACTTTGTTGGTTAATAAATTGTTAACACAAAACTTTGATCAACAGTCAAAACAGTTCAAAGAAAGTTTAGATTTGAATATGCTCGAAACTCAGATGAAACGCACACCAGAGGTTCAAAATATTGAAGTTTACATGATTCCTCAGGGAGAATTAACTGTTGAGGTTACAGAGCGAAAACCATTATTCGAAGTATCTTTAGATAAACGCTTTTTTGGTGATGCAAAGGGAATTTTATTTGACTATCATCTAAACGATAGTTTAAATCTTCCAGTCTTTAAAATGGATAGCACAATTACTTCACTAATTCAGACTGCTGACTTGATTTCAAAACTTAGAAATGACTCCTTGTTGAATGTTGAATTAGAAGCGATTTATTTAGATGAAGATGAATACATCTTGGAATTGAGATCTTTTCCTTTCGATATCGTTATAGGTGATTCAACACAACTTACACAAAAAATAGAAAAACTAAAGATTTTTTGCGCTTTTCAAATCAGTCAAGACAGTTTGAAGGGTTATAAAAAAATTAATTTAAGTTATAAAAACCAGGTAGTAGCTACAAAAATTTAAGTTATGGAAAATACAAATATTTCAGTAGGGCTTGACATCGGAACGACAAAAATTGTTGCGTTGGTTGGCAAGAAAAATGAATTCAATAAAGTTGAGATTTTGGGTGTTGGGAAGTCAAAAAGTCTTGGGGTTCATCGGGGAGTAGTTAACAATATTACTCAAACTATCCAATCCATTCAGCAAGCCGTTGATGACGCTAAACTCAATTCTAGTCATGACATTTCTGATGTAGTAGTTGGGATTGCAGGGCAGCACATAAGAAGTATACAACATAGTGATTATATTACGAGGGACCATCCTGAAGAAGTTATCAATGAGGATGATATTCATGTTTTAATTCAACAAGTATACAAATTGGTGATGCTACCTGGCGAAGAAATTATTCATGTACTCCCACAAGAATATAAAGTGGATGGGCAAGGTGAAATTAAAGAACCTGTTGGAATGCACGGTGGTCGTTTGGAAGCAAATTTTCACGTGGTAGTAGGTCAGGTTTCTTCTATCAAAAATATAGGGAGATGCATTAAAAGCGCTGGGTTAAATATGGCAAAAATCACATTAGAGCCATTAGCATCGTCTGAAGCTGTGTTGAGTTTTGAAGAAAAAGAAGCTGGTGTCGCTTTAATTGATATTGGAGGTGGAACAACAGACTTAGCCATTTTCAAAGACGGTATTATTAGACATACGGCAGTAATTACTTTTGGAGGAAATGTAATTTCAGAGGATATAAAAGAAGGCTGTTCAATCATTGAGAAACAGGCAGAACTTTTAAAAATAAAATTTGGTTCAGCTTGGCCGGGTGAGAATAGAGAAACAGAAATTGTATCCATACCAGGATTAAGAGGTAGAGACCCAAAAGAAATTTCCTTAAAAACTCTTTCCAAAATCATAAATGCTAGAGTAGTTGAAATTATTGAGCAGGTCTATTTAGAAATTAAAAATTACGGCCATAATAATGATCAAAAGAAAAAATTAATAGCAGGTATAGTTCTAACTGGAGGTGGAAGTCAGCTTAAACACTTAAAGCAGCTAGTTGAATACATCACTGGAATGGATACACGAGTTGGTTATCCAAGTGAGCATTTAGCGGGAGATACCCAAGAATCAGTATCAAGTCCGCTATTTGCTACGTCTGTTGGATTATTAATGAGTGCATTGGAAGGTGAAAAGATTGAAGTAGAGTCATATAAAATAGAAAATAAACAAGAGCAGGATGAAAAAAATGAACAATCAGGGAATGTTGCCCAAAAAAGAAAATCAATTTTAGACCGCTTTGGCGAAAAGTTAAAAGAATTTTTAGATAATGCATAATTAGTATTTAATATGGATCAAGTAGAAAATAAAGAAATCAGTTTTGATTTGCCTAAGAACAGAAGTAATGTGATTAAAGTCATGGGAGTTGGTGGTGGAGGAAGCAATGCTATCAATTATATGTTTCAGCAGGGGATTAAAGGGGTTGACTTCATCATAAGCAATACCGATGCTCAAGCATTATCCGAAAGTGGTGTTCCAACAAAAATTCAATTGGGAGCTAGCTTAACTGAAGGGCTTGGGGCAGGTGCTAACCCAGAAGTAGGAGCTAAAGCTGCACAAGAGAGTCACGAACAAATCCATAATATTTTAACAACTCAGACTAAAATGATTTTTATAACTGCAGGTATGGGAGGTGGAACTGGGACTGGAGCAGCTCCAATTATTGCTCAAATGGCAAAATCCATGGATATACTTACTGTAGGAATTGTAACTATGCCTTTTCAGTTTGAGGGGAAATTACGCTTGGAACAAGCCCAAAAAGGACTTGAAAAAATTAAAGGAGCTGTAGACGCACTTATTGTGATTAATAATAATAAGTTAAGAGAAGTATATGGTAACCTTGGATTTAAAGCTGGCTTTGCAAAAGCAGATGAGGTATTAGCTAAAGCTGCACGAGGAATAGCAGAGGTTATTACCCATCATTATACTCAAAATATTGATTTAAAAGATGCTAAGACTGTATTGACAAACTCAGGAACTGCTATAATGGGTTCAGGCACTGCCTCTGGGAGTAATAGAGCACAAGAAGCAATTGTAAAAGCCTTGGATTCACCCCTCTTAAATGACAACAAAATTACTGGTTGTAAAAATGTACTTCTTCTTATAGTTTCTGGATCAGATGAGATTACAATTGATGAAATAGGAGAAATAAACGATTACATTCAATCTGAAGCAGGTAATCATACGAATATCATTATGGGAGTTGGAGAGGATGAGACCCTTGGAAATGAAGTTTCAGTGACTGTAATAGCAACAGGATTTGGTCAGGAACAGCAAAATGAAATCTCGAATACTGAAGCAAAAAAAATCATCCATTCTCTAGAAGACGAACAAAAAGTTATTTGTGATTTGAGTGACGAAGGGAAACAGGAGGATCAAATTCAACATAAAGATTCTGAAGAAGAGGTAGACAAAATCCAATTTGAACCATTCAATTCTGAAAATAAAAATCACCTAATTGAAACGAATGAGTTGCTTCGAGAGATTGAAGTAGATTATGAATTGATTTCTTATACTGCTGTTAATCAATTAGATAATGGACTCGAGTCTTCTGAGTTGTCAGAAATAGATACCCATATTAAAGATCATTCAGAAGAAGAAAAGATGGCTCATAATGAATTACTCATTGAAGATGAATCTGTTTTAGAGGAGTATACAGAACCAAAAGATCAAACTAGTAGAGATAATATAGAAACTTTTAGTGAGCTTATTCAGGACGATGAAGAGTTATTATCAACACCTGAATTCAATTTGACATCCTCTTTTTTTGAAACTGAAGCGGAAGTATATGAAGACAAAGTAGCACCTGAGGTTCAACCTTTAGAAAGTGAAAATTTGGGAGAAATAGCAATTCCTGATGAAGAAACTGGATTTGTTTTTAATGAGGTTGAAGCAAAAGATTCTTTTCAAATGGAAGTGGTTGATCCTGAAACAATAGATCCGGACAGTCAGATGCAAATGGAATTCGAAATACCATTGAAATCAAAAGGGGACGCGGAACAAACCTCTTCTGTTGTGAATGAGCTTAATGAAGATCTATCTCAGGATAAAAAAGTCAAGAATTTTGATGAAACTGCTCTTGAAATAAAATTTGAATTAAAAAATACTGAAGAAGGGACTCCAAAAGATCATAAACAAGCTCATTTAGTAGAAGAAACAAAAACTGTAGAACAATTAACTGATAAAGCAGAGAATCCTTTTGATATGTCCATAAATGAAACACTTGCTGTTCAAAACAATAAACGAAAGGAACATCTTAAGGCTTTCAACCATAAGTTTATGCATCAAATGCAACGAGTAGATGATATGGAAAAACAACCAGCATACAAAAGACAAGGATTGGATTTGGACTCAGATCTACCTGAAGCTCATTCAAGAACAACTCTGAATATTGATAATAATGATGATCTACAAATGCGATCAAATAATTCCTTTTTACACGATAACGTAGACTAATAAAATTTTAATCATGGGGGTATTAGATAATCTTACAGAAGAAATAAAAAATGCTATGCGTTCTAAGGATACTGTTAAACTTGAATCTCTAAGAGCAATTAAATCTGCTGTTTTATTAGCTGAGACCTCGAGTGGAAGTTCAGGGAATATAAGTGACCAAGAGGCAATTAAATTATTACAACGACTGGTTAAACAAAGAAAAGATAGTGCAGCAATTTTTAAAGAACAAAACAGATTAGATTTGGCTGAACCTGAAGAAGCTCAAGCAGAAGTTATAGCCTCCTTTTTACCGATTCAGCTAACTGATCAAGAAGTTGAAAGTGCTATTGCTACTATTATAGAATCATCTGGAGCAGAAGGAATGAAAGATATGGGTAAAGTTATGGGAATGGCATCAAAACAACTAGCTGGTAAGGCAGATGGTAAAAGAATTTCTAATATAGTTAAGGAAAAGTTGGGAGCTTAAATTAAAATACCTCAAACCCTTTAATTCTTTACTTTTATGAGAAATTATTTTTTATGATTGGAAACTCATAAATATTCATTTTCCAATGTAAATGTAATTTAAACTTTACCATTTATTTTTCAAATTAATTATGCTTAATTTTATATTCTCACCGGCCCAGTAGTTCAACTGGATAGAATATCAGATTTCGGCTCTGAGGGTTGGGGGTTCAAATCCTCCCTGGGTCACGCTTAATTATTTTAAAAAAAAACCCTCACAGAATGTGAGGGTTTTTAATTTATATAACAAATTAAATATTAATTTATATTTTCATTTGCTTGAATTTCAGAAATTGTAATTGGAAAGAATGAACCTGGAGAATTTACCGCAGGAGAGGTAGGTACCCAATATTCTGATGGACTACCAAATCGGTAATGATCTGATAATCTTCTACCCATAAGGAAAAGATTTACCCTTCTTGTATGCTCAAGCATGTCTTGTGCATCTATTTGTCCAGAATAATCTGTCAATCCGTCAAGTGCTCTGATTTTATTGATATGCGCTGTAAAAGTTGCATTATCTCCACTAGCTAAAGCATTTTCAGCAATGATCAGATGCATTTCTCTTCCGGTTACTACTGGGTATTCTGGATAAATCCCGTTACCTGCAGAATTTGTAAAATCAGCCACAAGTCTGAATAATGCTGGATCAGCAATATTATCAACAGGATCTAATAACGATATAGTCGTTGAAGGATCACCATCACCAGGAGAATCAGGTTGTTTTGCATTTGAAGAAATTACATAAGTATCCGAAAGTCTCATTTCAAGACGACCATTTACTTCTCCTGCAATATCTAAACCACCAACAGTATCAGGTGCTGATCCGGAAGTTAAAAGATTAACTGAGAAATCATCACCAAGAGCTGTTAACGCCTCTTGAGCTAATGAAGCAGCTGCTCCCGCACTTACGAGTGGACTTGCAGTATTTACTGGGTTATTTTTAGCCCAAACACCCTTTGAAAATACAATCCTAGCTTTAGTTGCCTTTAACGCTGAAGTTAACCCAGCGTTTAAAGCTAAAGCTTTGTCTATATAACTTGTAGCAGTATCATAAAGACTTCCCATATTAGCAGCACCTACAGCGGCAGTACCTTCAGTTTTAACTGAACCTACTACAAAGTCATCAAACATATCTGCAATAACTGTATAGATGATTGCTCCATACCAGTAGGCTTTGGCAAGATCTGTTTTATTAGAACTTGTAAAAGCGTTGGAAGTACTAAACTCTTCACCTCTAGCTATTACATCATCAGCCCAATAGCGTGCTTCAGCAACATAGAAGAATGCCGCATCAACAAATTCGTTATTGATGTTATCAACATTCCCAAAATTTAATTGCTGCCATGCGTCTCGAGAACCAATCCAGACCATTTCATCACTCGCTACTGAATAAGGAGCAAGAATATTTCCGTAGGCTCTAACAAGTACGCCTTCAAGACCATTTACCATCGGGGTAAATGCTCTAATATCTAGTTGGTCTTCACCTAAGCTGTTTGGGTTGTTAGCATCTAAACTACAACTAGCAAACAATAAACCAGATATAAGTAAAAGAAATAAATTTTTCATTGTATATATATTTTTCATTTTTTTCATTTTAGAATCCTACTTTAAGAGTAACGATAAATTGTCTTGGAACAGGCCATCCAAAGGCTGCTATACCTTGACCAAAGTTTTGATCTAAAGTACTTCCACTTCCTCTTCCCACAAAGTTAATTCTGGGATCAACCCCAGTGTAACCCGTGAAAAGCGCAATGTTTCTTCCTGAAACGCCTAATGAGGCTCTGTCAAAGTTGAAAGTGTCTAAAATACTTCCAGTAAATTTGTAATTTAAACTTAATTCATTCCAACTGATATAGTCAGCTTTTTCAAGTGTATTTAGACCTGAAAAAGGTGCTAAGGCTAAAGTGTTATTCAACCAATCATCTAAAGCATTAACCCTTACATTAGCATCGTTTTGAGGATTGAAACCTCCATCTACACCTCCAGTAGCATAATCTCTGACTGTACGTGCTGAGGTTGGTAAATTTCGTCCAATAGCACCATTAGCTTGACGGAATGCATCTGTTAAGTTATTAATAACAAAGTTTCCAGCTTTATATTCAAAGGTTGTACTTAGAGTAAAGTTTTTGAAAGTAAGTGATCCTCCGAAAGAACCCGTCCAATCAGGAGTTGCTTTTCCAAGATAATGGTCTAGATAATCTCCGTCACCATCCTCATCTCTTAATAGAACACTACCTGTTCCAATTGAGGTTGGTACGCTTCCAACATTATCAGGAGTTTTTCCATTAAAATAAGATATCAATTGATCTCTAGTATCTGGAAGTCCATCTGAATTTGCAATATCCACAGGAAGTGAATTAGCTCCAACTTCTAAAAGTTGAGCACCAAAGTTAGCACCTGGTGCATAACCTTCTCTTAGAAAGTTACGATATCTTGGATATGATCCTCCAACTTTTAATGGTGGTGCACCACCTAAACTAACAACTTCATCCTTATAATAGGCTCCATTAACAAATAAATTTAGTTGAATATCAGAAGTTCTGATTACTGTTCCACTAAGGCTCATTTCCATACCATATGCAGCTAATTCTCCAATATTTGTTAGCTGAGTACTTCTAAATCCTCCAGATAGTGGGAATTGTCGCGCGTAGAGTGCATCTTCTGTAACACGATCAAAATAAGTAAATTCAAGACTCAACTTATCATCTATCAATCCAGCTGTGAAACCAGCCTCCCATTCTTTTGATATTTCAGGTTTTAGATCTGGATTACCCAAGTTATTAGGTGCAATACCAGCTCCACCTACAGAAGACAATGCAAGGTAGGTAGTTAATGAATCAAAGGCACCAGGCTGGAGACCTGACCATCCATAAGACCCCCTAAGCTGTAAAGAACTAATTGGCCCTATGTCAGACCAGTTAGCAGAGTCTGAGGGTATATAAGAAGCAGATACCTTAGGATAGAATGCAGCTTGAAATTCACTACCAAAAGCAGAGTTTGCATCTAATCTAGCTCCAAGAGTAACAAACATTACATTATTAAAACCAAGTTGTTCTTGTGCAAATACACCAGCAGTTTTAATTTCTTCGAAAAATTCAAAAACGTCTAAAACCCCTGCAGCAGATGTAACCTCAAAACCGGGCCCAGGAAACTCAGTACCCTGTGCACCTAAAGTTCTGGTTTCTTGCGAAACATATTGTCCACCTAAAATGAGGTTTGAAGTAATACTAGATCCAATATTATTGCTAAATGAAGCTTTTACTTCAGCAGTCTGAGCCAAGTAATTTCTTGTATCACGACTTAACTGTCCTTCAGGACGACTTCCAGAAAATCCATCAATATTCCAACCAAAGGGCCAAAAGTTATTACTTGATTGACTAACGTAATTTAATCCAAACGTACCATCTATCTTTATCCAGTCAGTAGGATACCAATTCATTCCTAAGCTACCATTGTAGTTACTGACTTCCGAATCAATAGAAACTTGAAGTGTTTCATCAACAGTTGCAAATGCAATTGTACCTGTTGAGTTATTCTCTGATACAAGTTCTGGTTTACTAAATTGAGCCAATGAGCCAACACCATAAATATTATTGTTATTTTCAGATGTAGCATTGTATCTAGAAGTAAATCCTTGAGTTAAACGTAGGTTAAACTTATCACTAGGATTAATATTTAAATTTAAGTTAAACTGAGCTAATCTGTCGATGTCTTGAGCATTTGTTTGCTGTCCATCTAAATATCCTGTCCTCTCTTGAGCCCCAAAAGGACCATCGGTGTATGAGTAACGTGCTGAAGAGAAATAGGTAATTTTTTCAGTCCCACCTGATACATCAGCTGTTACTGTATTCTGAATACCAGTTTCATAAAGATCCTCCATTGCGTTAAAAGATAATAATTGATATGGCGCTACACTATATCCAAGAAGCCCTGTAAGTTCTGTAGCTCTAGATGCACTAGAAGTCCATCCTGTGTTGTCAGGAACTGCTCCCTTTGGATAAGTAATAAAACCTTGTGTTGCTTTAAATCCAAATTTTGGGGCTCCAGTTCTTCCTTTTTTGGTAAAAATTTGTATTACCCCGTTACTTGCTTCCGTTCCAAATAAGGTAGCAGCAGAGGCTCCTTTAAGGATTTCTACTCTTTCTATAGATTCAGGGTTAATATCATCTAGACGCGATGAGGATCCCCCACCACCTGAGCCAACGAAACCGCCACCAAAACCACCGCCACGGTCAACTCGAATACCATCAACAATTACGATTGGTTCATTAAGCTGTGATAAAGAAGCATTTCCTCTAATTCTAATTTGTGCTCCCTCTCCAGTTAAACCACCAGAAGGAAAAGCGACTATTCCTGGCTCTCTACCAGCAAGAATATCCGAGAACGAGTTAATTGGAAGTTGTTCTAGGCTAGCAGCTGATATAGAACCAATACTATTACCAAGTTGCTTTTTAGCAACTGGTGCACCAGTTCCAGTAACTACTATTTCATCCAATTCGGATGCTGAAAAAGTTAGTTGTAAATCTTGACTTAAGTCGGAAGATCCAACGCTAACAGCTTGAGATTGTTTTGAATATCCAGTATAAGATATATCCAAAACATATTCTCCAGAGTCAACGTTTTGAATTAAATAATTTCCGTCAAAATCGGAAACTGTCCCTTTGTTGGTTCCTTGAACCAAAACGGTAACGCCCAAAAGGGGTTCACCAGTATCAGCATCTGTTATCGTTCCCGATATAGATTGCTGAGCTAAAGAAATAACTGGAAAAAATAGCATTAGGATTAATGCCAGGTCTTTCAGCTTTGCATAAAAAGTTTTAGTCATAATTAGCTAATTTTAATATAAATGAGGTTAAAAATAAAATATTATATTAACATTTCATTAACTTTTATTAAAAAATTTAAATATAGCGTGATTATATTTATTAAATTAGATAAGCTTAATTTAGAATAATCTGAAATTAGGTATGCATATAAAATCCATTAATCGTCTAAAAAATATTCTTTTAGAGGATTACAAATTGAGGGGTGAACTAACACCTTTGGAAGGTGAAATAGATAATAATTATAAAGTTAATACAACTAAGGGTAACACATTTATACTTAAAGTATTTGCAAAAGAAAGACAGCAAAAATTTTTAGACTTTCAAGAAAAAATATTGTTGTATTTAATGGCTAAGGATAAAAATTTATTAGCCCCTAAAGTTATAAAAACTAAATGTGGATATTCATCTACTTTTTTTACGGATTCTAAAGGTTATAAAAGAAGCATTATGCTTCTCAGTTGGATTCCTGGACGGATTTGGAATCAGGTAAATCCCCATACTGAAAATCTCCGCTATGAGTTAGGTTTTACCTGTGGTACTCTTTCCAAATTCTTAAATGATTTTGATCATGACTTCGCACATCGAACTTTCGAATGGGATATTGCCAAAGGCCTCTGGACAAAAAAATATTTGAATCTTTTTGAATTGAAAGACCAGAAGTTGATTTTGAATATGGTTAATTTATTTGAAAAAATTCATCCAGAATATCACTCACTTCAAAAAAGTGTTGTTCATAACGATGCCAATAATTTTAATTGTATTGTTTCTGAAAGTGTGTTTAACCCTGAAGTAATTGGATTAATTGACTATGGAGATGCTATCTATACTCAGGTAATAAACGATTTAGCGATAAGTTGTTGTTATGCTATCATGGATCTTGAAGATCCATTACAAGCTTCTCTTTCAATAGTAAAAGGATACAATCAAGCATTTTCGATAGAAGAGGAAGCTTTAGCTTGCCTCTATGTTTGTATTGGGATTCGACTTATTATATCAGTAACAAAATCTAGGATTAATAAATTAAAAGAACCTAAAAACACTTATCTCCAAATTAGTGACAAATCTGCATGGGAACTACTTAGAAAATGGGACAGTATAGATCCCGAATTTGCCCATTACAATTTCCGGGAAGCATGTGGTTTTTATCCACATCCTCAAAGTAATGAATTTTCAAACTGGGCATCATCTAAAACAGTTTCCCTTAAATCTCTTTTTCCTTCCTTACAAAAAGAACAAGTATATCACTTGGATTTGAGTGTATCAAGCCCCTGGTTGGGGAATCCCACTGAATTTAATGATCTAGACTGGTTTGATTACGAATTGAATAAAATTCAAAAGGGAAATCCAAAAAAAATTATTTCTGGAGGTTATTTAGAGCCAAGACCAATTTACACGGACTCATCCTATGAGAAAACAGGAAATCATGGCCTTGAAAGCCGATGCATACATTTGGGTGTAGATTTTTGGGCGCGTGCTGATACTCCTGTTCATAGTTTTCTTGATGGAGAAGTAATTATTTCCATTAATGACAAGGGTAATAAGAAATATGGAGGATTGGTTATTCTTCAGCATAATGAAGATGGAATAGTTTTTTATACATTATATGGGCATTTGTCATATTCAAGTATTCTTAAGCTCAAAGTTGGTGATCAATTAAAAAAAGGAGAGCAGATTGGTTTCATTGGGAATTCAACAGAAAATGGCAGCTGGTCTTCCCATCTTCACTTTCAAATAGTTTTAAGTCTTCTCAACTATGAGAATGATTTTCCAGGTGTAGCATATTATAATCAAAGACAAATTTGGAAATCGATTTG
The DNA here is from genome assembly GCA_029268555.1 of Flavobacteriaceae bacterium. GTDB lineage: Bacteria > Bacteroidota > Bacteroidia > Flavobacteriales > Flavobacteriaceae > MS024-2A. The sequence goes on along the minus strand of JAQWNN010000041.1, from coordinate 6,997 downwards.
CCCTGATCCAAATTTACTTTTTAAATTGAAAGAGTTGAGTCCTTTTAACAATAATAAAACATCACAAATTTTAAGATCGAGAAATAAATATCTAGGAAAAGGGATGAGTTTACAATATCAGGATCCACTTCATATTGTTAGGGGGTCAGGAGTTTATTTAATTGATCAGAATGGAAGGAAGTATTTAGATACTGTAAATAACGTAGCCCATATTGGGCACGAGAACCCTAGAGCTGTAATTGCTGGGCAGAAACAAATGGGAATTTTAAATACAAATACCAGATACTTACATGAAAACATAACCGATTTAGCTGAGAAATTAAAAGAAACCTTACCTCCTAAATTAAGCATATTTCATTTTGTAAATTCAGGAAGTGAAGCAAATGAATTGGCATTAAGAATGGTAAAGGCTGCAACCGGATCAAATCAAATGCTTGTTTCTGAAGTAGGCTATCATGGAAATACAAATGGATGTATTGAAATTAGTTCTTACAAATTTGATGGTGAAGGTGGACAAGGTGCTCCAAATCATATTCATGTATTTCCTATGCCTGATTCTTTTAGGGGAAAATATAGGGGTGCTGATGTATCAGATAAATATGCAAATGAGATAAAGGTTTTGATTAGTGACCTCCAAAAAAAAGGAAATAGTCTTGGTGGTTTTATTATTGAACCAATTTTAAGTTGTGGAGGTCAAGTAGAATTACCAGACGGATTTTTAAAAAGTATTTATTCTCAAGTGAGAAAAGCAGGAGGTCTTTGTATTTCAGATGAGGTACAAACTGGTCTTGGGCGTCTAGGGAAGACTTTTTGGGGATTTGAACTCCACGGAGTAATTCCAGATATTATTACCCTCGGAAAGCCATTAGGTAATGGACACCCTGTTGCTGCTGTAGTTTGTTCAGAGCAGGTTGCTGAAAAATTCGCAAATGGAATGGAATTCTTCAACACCTTCGGGGGGAATCCTGTTTCCTGTGCCATTGCAAAGGAAGTCATTGAAGTTGTGAAAGAAGAGCAGCTTCAATCTAACGCTTTTAAAGTAGGTGAATACTTAAAATTTGAGTTAAATAAATTAGCAAATAAGCACCCAATAATCGGTTCAATAAGAGGTCAGGGTCTTTTTTTAGGAATAGAATTGGTTTTAAAAAACAGGAATCCGTTAGCAGAACAAGCAATATATTTAATCAATAGAATGAAAAATTATGGAATCCTGATGAGTACTGACGGTCCTGATAATAATGTTATAAAAATAAAACCACCCATTATTTTTTCAAAACAGAATGCGAAGTTCCTTATCCAGACACTATCAAATATTTTAAAAGAAGACATTATGCGAATTTCCTCAAATTAATTTTGCAGGATGTAATTTTTTTGTAATTTCAGTTAAAGTTTTAAATTATCATTATGGATGATATTGTAATTGTTATAATCGGTGCAGTAACACTTGTTGGAGGTGTCATATTATATGCTGTCATATCAACTGCTACGGGTTTGGAAGAAGATGAAAACAACAACTATATTCCAGATTGGATTGAGAGAAAATTCCCTTCAATTTTCAAATCTAGCAAGGATTTAGATTAAATTTGTTTGAATAAAAATTAATTGTATTGCAATAATTTTTTTATTTAAAAGTTATTGTATTACAATATCTTTTATATGAAAAACTTAATTTCATCTTTTATTTGTTTATCATTTTTGTTTTTACATAATATAAAAGCTCAAACTTTAGATAAACCTTGGTCTTTTTCGGTAAATTCAAATATTTTATATTTATTAGGTAATAATCTTGAAGATGGAATAAATTTCGGAGGACCTGCCCTCGGCTTAAGTAGATTTTTAAGTAGTGGCTTATCTATTGGTTCCCAGATTTCAATCGGTAAGGTTAATAATTTTAATGATTCTTATAATTATTCTTCAGTAGATGGCTTTCTAAAGTTCAATTTATCTGAGGGAAATATTGTTCCTTATTTTATTGGGGGCTATGGTTTTTCACTCTTTTCAGATGGTATTGATAGAAAGGGTTTATTTCCTTCTTCTGAAACTAGTAGAACTATTTTGGGGGGGGTAGGTATTGGCTATTATTTGACGGATAATGTATCCATTAATTTGCAGTCAACTTATAGGACCATGAACGAAAATGATGGCTTTAATCATTTGCAAAACTTTGTTGGAATAGTTTATAGTTTTGGATCTGGTGATTCGGATAAAGATGGTATTTCGGATAAAAATGATAAATGTCCAGACGTACCTGGATTAAAAGAATTCGAGGGTTGCCCAGATACAGACGGTGATGGAATTCCAGATAAGGAAGATCAATGTCCTGAAATATCAGGGACAACAGAATTTAATGGTTGTATTGATTCAGATGGTGATGGTATCTCTGATCTTGATGATAATTGCCCTGAAGAATACGGTATGAACGATATGAATGGTTGTCCTGATAGTGATGGAGACGGCATTTCAGATGATATTGATGAATGTAAAGGAGCTCAAGGGCCTAATGTAAATAATGGATGTCCATGGCCAGATTCTGATGGGGATGGTGTACCTGACAAAGATGATCTGTGTAAAGATGAAGCAGGAATTCTTTCAAATAAAGGTTGTCCAGAATTATCCTCTGAAATAGTAGCCACTCTAAATGAATTTGGATCTAAAATTTATTTTCCTGCCAATAGTTCTAAAATAATAGGTAAAAAAACTAGAGAGGTTTTAAAGGATATAAAAAATATTCTATCCGAAAATCCAAAAGGAAATATTATAATTGAAGGTTATGCTTCTTCTGACGGTGATGAAGACTTCAATATTGATTTATCGGTTAGAAGAGCAAAAGCCGTACTAGATTATCTAATTAATTTAGGTATTTCTGCTAATCGCCTTGAAGCAGAGGGATATGGAGAGTTAAAACCATTGGGAGACAATTCAAATCCTCAAGGTAGGGCAATGAACAGGAGAGTTCAATTCAAGCCCAAAAGGAATTAAGTAATATTTTTTAAAGTTTTAATTTTTTCTAAGGGATCGTCGGATTTAAAAACGTGGCTACCCGCAACAAGAACATCTGCGCCACTGGATATTAGCTGAGCTGCATTTTGATTCGTAACACCACCGTCTATTTCGATTAAACAATCACTATGGTTTTCTTTGATTAGTTGTTTTAGTTCCATTGTTTTGATAAAAGTGTTTTCAATAAAAGATTGTCCCCCAAAACCGGGGTTAACACTCATTAAGCAAACTAAATCGACATCTTGAATAATATCTCTGAGATGATTAATTGGAGTATGTGGATTGAGTGCTACCCCAGCTTTCATTCCATAAGATTTTATTTTTTGAATACTGCTATGAAGGTGATTACATGCTTCATAATGAACGGTTAATACTTCTGCTCCGAGTTTCTGAAAAGTTTCAATGTAACGATCAGGATCAATTATCATCAAATGAACATCTAGAGGTTTTTGAGCATATTTTTGAATTGCAGCTACAACAGGCATACCGAAAGAAATATTGGGAACAAAAAGACCATCCATGATGTCAATGTGAAACCAATCAGCTTCACTACAATTAACCATATTACAGTCTCTTTCTAAATTTCCAAAGTCTGCTGCTAAAATAGAAGGTGCGATAAGTGATGACATAAAATACTTTAATTAAAGATACAAAAAAAGCAACCTTTAAAAGTTGCCTAAATGATTAACCTAAATAGGTTTTCAGAATTTTACTTCTGGATGTGTGTTTGAGTCTTCGAATTGCCTTCTCTTTAATTTGACGGACACGCTCTCGTGTAAGGTCAAATGTTTCACCTATTTCTTCAAGTGTCATTGCGTGTTGATTTCCTAGGCCGAAATATAATCGAACAACATCAGCTTCTCTAGGTGTCAATGTTTCAAGAGCTCTTTCAATTTCGGTTCTAAGAGACTCATGCAATAAAGTTCTATCCGGATTAGGTGACTCTCCACTATTCAATACATCGTAGAGGTTAGAGTCTTCACCTTCAACCAAAGGAGCATCCATAGATACGTGGCGACCTGAATTTTTAAGTGATTCTTTAACATCGTTAATGGTCATGTCCAATTCCTTAGCAATTTCTTCAGCTGAGGGCGCACGTTCGTGTGCTTGCTCAAGAAAAGCATAGGTTTTGTTAATTTTATTGATGGATCCAATTTTATTAAGTGGTAACCTTACAATTCTCGATTGCTCTGCTAGTGCTTGCAGAATAGATTGCCGAATCCACCATACAGCATAAGAAATAAACTTAAACCCACGGGTTTCATCAAAACGTTGTGCAGCTTTTATTAACCCTAAATTACCTTCATTGATCAAGTCAGGTAATGTTAATCCCTGATTTTGGTATTGCTTAGCTACTGAAACAACGAAACGCAAATTAGCTTTAGTCAATTTTTCCAAAGCAATTTGATCTCCAGCTTTGATTCGCTGAGCCAATTCAACTTCTTCTTCAGCAGTAATTAAGTCTACCTTACCAATTTCTTGAAGATATTTATCAAGAGAAGCAGTCTCTCGGTTGGTTACCTGTTTGGTTATTTTTAGTTGTCTCATGCATTAAATAGTAAAGGGTTAATAAAAGTATTACGTTGGAAAACTCTAATTGTTACAAAAGCGTTTAAAAAAAATTATTTTTTATCTGGTCTTGGCAATAAAGCCTTACGTGAAACTTTTTCTTTTCGAGTTCTAGAGTCAATACCAAAATATTTTACCTCTAATACATCCCCTAAGTTTACAACATCAGAAACATTTTCAGTTCGTTCCCAAGCCAACTCACTGACGTGAAGTAAGACTTCATTTCCAGGAGCTTCTGTATATTCAACTACAGCCCCAAAGTCCAACATTTTAATCACCTTTACTTCGTAAGTGTTTCCAACTTTAGGTTTAAATGTGATTGAATCAATTTTCGCTTCTACCATTTCAATACCTTCCGGTGAAGTTCCTAAAATTTCAACAATCCCTTCTTCCGTAACAGGGTCCTCATTGATTACAATCGTACATCCCGAATCCTTTTGAAGCTCTTGAATTACTTTTCCACCTGGACCAATTAGCGAACCGATGTATTCATTTGGAATACGCCTATTGATCATTTTTGGCGCATGAGCCTTCACGTCTTCATTAGGAGTTGCTATTGTTTCTGTAAGGTGGTTTAAAATATGAAGTCTTCCATCTCTTGCTTGGTTCAAAGCTTGAGTCATTATATCGAAACGTAACCCTTTGATTTTTATGTCCATCTAGCAGGCTGTAATTCCATCTGCCGTTCCGGTTACTTTAAAGTCCATATCTCCTAAGTGATCTTCGTCACCTAAGATGTCTGAAAGTACTGCAAAGCTTTCTCCTTCAGTAATTAATCCCATTGCAATTCCTGAAACAGGTTTTGTAATTTGAATACCAGCATCCATAAGAGCCATGGTTCCTGCACACACAGTTGCCATGGAGGAAGATCCGTTGGATTCTAAAATTTCAGAAACAATTCGGACAGTGTAAGGACAATTATCTGGCAAAACTTTTTTAAGCGCTCTTTGAGCTAAATTTCCATGTCCAACTTCCCTTCTAGAAGTTCCTCTTAATGGTCTTGCTTCACCTGTTGAGAATGGAGGGAAGTTGTAGTGAAGATAAAAATCTTCTTCACCTTGATTTGTAGGAGAGTCAATGATGTTTGATTCTCTTGAGGTACCTAAGGTTGCAGTCGCCAGTGCCTGAGTTTCCCCTCTAGTAAATAATGCTGATCCATGAGTAGATGGTAAGTAATCTACTTCACACCAAATAGGTCTGATATCGGTAGTTTTTCTTCCATCTAGTCGGATTCCTTCCGCAAGAATTAGGTCACGAACAGCTTTTTTCTGAGAATTGTTTAAGTAGCGTCCAATAAGATCTGATTTTTCTTCAACGTCCTCTTCACTCAGCGTAGCAATATAATTTTGTTTTATTTCAGAAAACTTTTCTGAGCGATCACTTTTTGAAAGACCTTGTTTGGCAACTTCATAATAAGAATCATAAGTCATCTCATGAATTGTTTTTTCTAGAGTTTCATCATGTTCCTCTTCTTCGTAGCTTCTTGTTTCTTTCTTTCCAAAAGCTTCTGCAAGAGCAACTTGTGCTTTTATTTGATCTTTAATAGCTTCGTGTCCAAAAGAAATTGCATCTAGCATTTCTTCTTCAGAAATTTCATCAAACTCTCCTTCGACCATTGCTACGGAATCTAGACTGGCTCCAATCATGATATCAATATCTGATTTTAAAAGTTGTTCTTTACTTGGGTTAACAACAAACATTCCATCTACTCGAGCTACTCTAACTTCTGAAATTGGGTATTCAAATGGAATATCAGATAATTGAATTGCAGTAGATGCAGCTAGTCCTGCCAATGCATCAGGCATTACATTCTCATCATGAGACATCAATTGAATCATCACCTGTGTTTCAGCATGATAGTCTTTGGGGAAGAGAGGACGAAGTACACGGTCAACTAGACGCATAGTCAAAACCTCTTGATCACTTGGACGAGCTTCACGCTTAAAGAATCCACCGGGAAATCTTCCTGCAGCAGCAAATTTTTCTCTGTAATCTACAGTAAGAGGTAAAAAGTCCACTGGGCTATTTTTTCTGGCAGATACTGCTGTAGCAAGAAGCATACAATTTCCCATTCTCACTACCACGGATCCGTCAGCTTGCTTAGCTAGTTTTCCTGTTTCTAAAGTTATTGTTCTTCCGTCTTCAAGACGAATTTCTTGTATAAGTATTTTTGGAATCATTTTTCATTATTAGGTTAAAACAGTTGTTGTGTGATGTGGCAACCAATGAAAAACTAAGATTCGACTGTTAGAAGGATTTTATTTACGTAAACTTAATTCTTTTACTATCGCTCTGTATCGATTGATATCTTTAGTTTTTAAGTAGTCTAGTAAACTCCTTCTTTTTCCTACTAAACGAACTAAAGAGCGTTCGGTATTAAAATCTTTACGATTGCCCTCTAAGTGTTTTGATAAGTGGTTTATACGGT
>JAQWNN010000040.1 GCA_029268555.1 Flavobacteriaceae bacterium | reverse complement strand
CATGAGGGTGATATTTCCCCAATACTTCTCCCACAATACGAGCTGATTTTTTGTAGGCTGTATTTGAACGAATTCCTAATTCATGCATTCCATAAAGAACACGTCTATGAACTGGTTTCAAACCATCGCGAACGTCTGGCAGGGCTCGTGACACAATGACAGACATTGAGTAATCAATGTATGCTGATTTCATTTCATCCTCAATGTTGATCGGGATTACTTTATCTGCTTCGCTCATAATTTTATATTGTATTATTGCTAAAATAAGAAATCGTCTAGCTAAAACAGTTTTAAATTAGAAGATAATTATTGAAATTATTAACATAATAAAGTACATAATTTGTTATAAATAATAACCACTCAGCTTTTGAAATATTGATAATTTTTTGTCTATTAGCAACAAGTATAAAACTCTGGTCTGTTTTTTGCTTTTAAAGTATTAAAAAAATAGTTGATGGACGATAATTTTTCACCTCGCGTTAAAGATGTAATTGCTTTTAGCAAAGAAGAAGCCCTTAGATTACGACACAACTTTATTGGCACAGAACATCTAATGTTAGGTATTTTAAGAGATGGAGGAGGTAAGGCGATTGCAATTTTAAATGCTATTGAGGTAGATCTAGAGGAATTGAGACGAAAAGTCGAGATTCTTAATCCTGCAACTCTAGAAAACTCCCAAAAATTAATTGATAAAAAAAATCTTCACCTTACACGCCAAGCCGAAAGAGCCCTAAAGACAACATTTTTAGAAGCCAAGCTTTTTCAAAGTGAATTAATAAATACTGTTCATTTATTATTGTGTATTTTACGAAATGAAAATGATCCAACAACCAAGTTACTCGCTCAGCAAAATATTGATTACGATATAGTCAAAGAACAATTCAAACTCATGCTTGCAAATGATGCAGATTCCTACGAGGATTTACCAACTTCTTCTTCATTTTCGGATGAAAAAGAAAATGAGAATGAAGGAAAAGAAAACCCATTCATTCCCACCTCAGAATCTAAGGGTTCTAAAAAAACTAAAACTCCTGTACTTGATAATTTTGGAAGGGATGTTACTAGTTTAGCTGAGCAAGATAAACTTGATCCAGTCGTTGGCCGAGAAAAAGAAATTGAACGTGTTTCCCAGATATTGAGTCGCCGAAAAAAAAACAATCCTTTACTTATAGGTGAACCTGGTGTTGGAAAATCAGCAATAGCAGAGGGTTTGGCTTTGAGAATTATTCAAAAACGCGTATCAAGAGTTCTATATAACAAAAGAGTTGTTACTCTAGACCTTGCTAGCCTTGTTGCTGGAACAAAATACAGGGGTCAGTTTGAAGAGCGAATGAAAGCTGTGATGAATGAGTTGGAAAAAAATAATGATATAATTCTTTTCATAGATGAAATTCACACAATTGTTGGGGCTGGAGGAGCAACTGGAAGTCTAGATGCTTCAAATATGTTCAAGCCCGCTCTAGCAAGAGGAGAAATCCAATGTATCGGTGCTACCACACTTGACGAATATCGTCAACATATAGAAAAAGACGGCGCCTTGGAGCGAAGATTCCAGAAGATCTTAGTGGAGCAAACTAGCACAGAAGAAACATTGGAAATCATAGTCAATATCAAAGTACATTATGAAAACCATCACAATGTAAATTATACTGATGAAGCTTTAAAAGCGTGTGTAGATCTTACGGATAGATACATGTCTAATCGTTTTCTTCCAGATAAAGCTATAGATGCCTTGGATGAAGCGGGCTCCAGAGTTCATATTAATAATATGAGTGTGCCTCAAGAGGTAGTTGATTTAGAAGCTCAGCTGGATCAAGTTCGCGATTTGAAAAACTCAGTGGTAAAAAAGCAAAAATATGAAGAAGCTGCAAAACTTCGTGATGATGAAAAAAGAGTAGAAAAAAATCTTATTGAAGCACAAGAACGTTGGCAAGAAGATTCGAAAATAAATAGAATCACTGTAAATGAAAATGATATTGCAGATGTAGTTTCAATGATGACTAATATCCCGGTAAACAAAATTGTTAAGTCTGAAAAAAATAAATTATACAAGCTATCTAAAGTCATTGGAGAAAAACTAATTGGACAAAAAAATGCAATTGAAAAAGTTGTAAAAGCTATTCAGCGGAACAGAGCTGGACTGAAAGCTCCTGACAAACCAATAGGATCATTTATTTTTTTAGGTCAAACGGGAGTAGGCAAAACACAACTTGCAAAAATTCTCGCCTCAGAAATTTTTGATTCAGAAGAAAACTTGATTCGAATTGACATGAGTGAATACATGGAAAAATTTGCTATTTCAAGACTTATTGGGGCCCCTCCAGGATATGTTGGATATGAAGAAGGTGGACAATTGAGTGAAAAAGTAAGGCAGCGACCATACTCCGTAATCTTACTTGATGAGGTTGAAAAAGCACACCCAGATATTTTCAATATGATGCTTCAAGTATTAGATGATGGATTCCTAACTGATAGTCTTGGTAGAAAAGTTAATTTCCAGAATACAATCATAATTATGACTTCAAATATTGGAGCACGCCAACTTAAAGACTTTGGAAAGGGAGTAGGATTTGAAACAGCTGCTCAAAAAGCACAATCATCTGATATTGAAAAAGGGGTTATCAAAAAAGAATTAAAAAAAACATTTTCACCCGAATTCTTAAATAGAATTGATGACATTGTTATTTTCAATTCCTTAAATCAGAAAGACATTCGTAAAATTGTTGATATAGAATTAAAATTTCTTATTACAAGAGTTGAAAAACTTGGGTATAAAATTTCAATTTCAGAAAATGCCAAAGATTTTTTATCTGAAAAAGGTTTTGATATTAAATATGGGGCAAGACCACTTAATAGAGCTATTCAAAAACACGTTGAAGATTTGATTGCTGAACACGTGGTTGACAATTCAATAAAAGAAGGAGATTATATCGAAGTAAATCTAAATGTAAATGGAAAAGCATTGATATTAAAAATTAATCAAAAAACTGAAGCTTCTTCTTAAATACAGTTTTTTGTTTTTGAAAAGACGCTTCTCTAATAAGCTAGATTAACGTCTTTTTTATTCTGTATTTGTTTTCTCTACTAGTCAAATAATACTATTTTTGGGCTGTTTTAAAGTTCTCGCACTACAGTTTATTTTTTTGGTTCAAAATAATAATATGAAAGTTTTAAAATTTGGAGGTACTTCGGTTGCTGATTCACATAGTTTATCTCATGTAATTGAGATTATTAAGGATTCTAAAGATGAAAAACAAATTATTGTTGTATCAGCTTTAGGAGGAATAACCAACATGCTTGTAGAGATGGCAGAAAATGCCAGTATAGGTAAGTCTGAATTTAAAGACGATATTCAAATAATTGAGAAAAGACACTTAAATCCAATCCATCACTTTATTCCTGTAACTAATCAAAGTGAACTCATTAGCTTTTTAAAAGCCCAACTAAATAGCCTAGAGGAGCTTTTGGAATCCATTTATGCCTTGGGAGAACTAACAACTAAAAGTCTAGCTAAGGTCAGTAGCTTTGGGGAAATACTCTCTAGTAAAATTATATTTTATATTCTTAAAAATTTTAATCTTGATGTTGTTTTTAAGGATTCACGTGAACTTTTATTTACACACGAATTAAATGAACGCGAGGTAGTTAATCATTTAAGAAGTGAGGAAGCCTGTATTAATTTTGCTTCTAATATTCCAGCTAAAATAATTTTAATTCCAGGATTTATTGCCAGTGATGAAAATGGCAAAATCACTACACTAGGAAGGGGAGGGTCAGATTATACCGCTTCACTTTTAGCAAACTATCTCAAGGTTTCATTACTTGAGATATGGACAGACGTAAGTGGAATGTTTACAGCACATCCAAATATAGTTTCACAAGCACAGCCAATTCCAAGACTTTCATATCACGAAGCGATGGAACTGTCACATTTTGGAGCTAAAGTTATCTATCCACCAACACTTCAACACTTAATTCAAAATAAAATTCCAATTCTCATAAAAAATACTTTTGATGCTAGTGCTCATGGTACAAGAATTGATAACAAGGGAATCTCTGAAGGAGGAAATGGAACAGTAGTAAAAGGGATCAGTCATATTGAAAAAGTTGCATTAATAAACCTGGAAGGAAGTGGGATGATTGGTATACCTGGTTTTTCAAAAAGATTATTTGAATGTTTGTCTCTAAAACAGATAAATATCATTATGATTACACAAGCCTCATCAGAGCATTCAATCTGTATTGGAGTTAGGATGGAGGATGCAGCTGAAGCTAAAAAAGCAATTGATTCACAATTTGAATTTGAAATTAGTCGTTTAAGAGTGGAAGCCGCCAAGGTAGAGTTAAACATGACAAATATTGCTGTAGTCGGGGATGAAATGAAAAAACATCAAGGAATAAGTGGGAAACTATTCAGTAGTCTGGGAGCAAATAACATTAACATAAAAGCAATTGCTCAAGGAGCTTCCGAGCGAAATATTTCTATCATAATCGATGAACGAAATACTCAAAAAGCACTAAATACAATTCATGAAAGTTTCTTTGAAACTCAAACCAAAGAATTAAACCTATTCATTACTGGTGTAGGTAATGTAGGAAGTAAACTGTTAGAACAAATTAGTCAACAAAAGAGCTACCTTCTAGAAAATCTAAGATTAAAAATTAGAGTCATCGCCCTGTCAAACTCAAGAAAAATGATTCTTTCAGACACTCCAATTGATCTTAATAATTGGAAAGAAAAACTTGATGAAAGTACTCAAAAAGCAAATCGTGAAACATTTTTTGATCACATCAAAAAACTTAATTTAAGAAACAGCATTTTCATTGATAATACAGCTAATGAGGAAATTGCCAGCGAATACATTCGCTTTTTAGAAAATAATATAGGAGTTGTCACTTGTAATAAAATAGCTTGTGCGGGTACGCTTTCAAATTATAAAGAACTTAAAAAAACAGCCCGAAAATTTGGTACTCCATTTCTTTTTGAGACAAACGTTGGGGCTGGACTCCCTGTGATTGATACTCTAAACAATTTAATTGCATCCGGAGATGAAATACTCAAAATACAGGCAATACTCTCTGGGAGTTTAAATTTTGTATTCAACAATTTCTCTTCTGATAGAAGTTTTGAAGATGTTGTTAAAGATGCTCAAAAAGAAGGGTATACAGAACCTGATCCAAAAATAGATTTAAGTGGTGTTGATGTTGCAAGAAAAATTTTAATTCTTGCACGTGAGAGTGGTTTTCAACTGGATTTGGAAAATATTGAAAACCAATCATTCCTTCCTAAAGAAGTATTGGATACTACAACTAATGATACCTTCTTTGAAGGGTTAAAAAAACATGAAACTCATTTTCAGTCAATTTTGACTAAGGCTAATGACAAAAATTGCCGCCTAAAGTATGTGGCGCAGCTAGAGGGTGGGAAAGCGAATGTTGGGCTTCAAGAGATTGGTCCAAATCATGATTTTTACAATTTAGAAGGGAGTGATAATATCATTTTATTTTATACAAATCGTTATAAAAATCAGCCTCTTATCGTAAAAGGTGCAGGCGCAGGTTCTGAAGTTACTGCAGGTGGAATTTTTGGAGATATCATCAGAATAGGAAAGTCATAGTCATGGATCAAATCGAACTTTTTTCTCCCGCGAGTGTTGCAAATGTATCATGTGGTTTTGATGTCCTTGGTTTTTGTTTAGACCATATAGGTGACATAATGCATATTTCAAAAACAAAGACTACTGGAATTACAATAGGTAAAGTTACAGGACAAAAACTACCTAAAGACCCCTCAAAAAATGTAGCCAGTGTAGCTGGACTAGCTTTATTGAAAGAAACTCCAAGTGAATTTGGATTTCAAATTGATATTGATAAAAAAATTAAGCCTGGAAGTGGAATCGGCAGTAGCGCAGCCAGCGCAGCTGGTGCCGTATTCGGTATTAATGAACTCCTTGGTAATCCTTACACTAGAAAAGAATTAATCCGTTTTGCTATGGTAGGAGAAGCTATTGCAAGTGGTGCTGCACATGCTGATAATTTAGCGCCTGTACTTTTGGGAGGATTTACTCTTGTTCGAAGTAACGTGAGCTTGGATGTTATTAAACTTCCTAATCCATCACAATTAGTCGCCACTATAATTCATCCAAAAATTGAGTTAAAAACACTTCACTCAAGAGCTATTTTAAAAGCAACTATTCCACTTGATAAAGCAATAGAACAATGGGGAAATCTTGGTGGACTAATAAGCGCTTTGTATACGGATGATTATGAATTACTCTCACGGAGTCTGGAGGATAAAATAATCGAACCCTATCGAGCTATGTTGATTCCGAAATTTGAAGAAACTCGCCAAGCCGCCTTAAATGCAGGAGCTCTTGGAAGCGGTATTTCTGGTTCTGGACCTTCTATTTATGCACTTTCAAAAGGAAGGGAAACAGCTGAAAAAGTGGGTTCTGCTATGGAGAATATTTATAAAAATTTGAATTTAAATTATCAATTATATTTTTCAGAAATCAATACAAAAGGAATTAAAGTATTGAAAAGATTATGAATTACTATAGTTTAAATTATAACTCTTCTCTAGTTGGTTTTCTTGGAGCAGTTCGAAAAGGCCTTGCTCCGGACCGCGGTTTGTATTTCCCAGAGAAAATTCCTTTACTTTCTGAAGATTTCATAAATAACATAACCAACTTCAGTAATCATGAATTGGCACTAAATGTAATAAACCCTTTTGTTCAAAATGACATCCCTAAAGAGAGGCTAAAGTCTATTGTTGAGGAAACTTTAAATTTTGATTTCCCAATAATACCTATCAGTGACTCTATCGCTAGTTTGGAATTATTTCATGGTCCTACACTCGCATTTAAAGATGTTGGTGCAAGGTTTATGGCACGTTGCCTTGCTTATGCTCATGAAGTTAGAGAACAGAAAAAACTCACCATACTTGTTGCAACTTCTGGAGATACAGGGGGAGCTGTTGCCGATGGGTTTTTTAAAGTTGAAGGAATTGATGTAGTTATTCTCTATCCCAAAGGAAAAGTGAGTGAAGTGCAGAAAAAACAATTGACTACTCTAGGTGAAAATATTACTGCCCTTGAAATAGATGGAACATTTGATGAATGTCAAAATATGGTCAAATCAGTATTTATTGACCCAGAGATAACAAAAAATATAACTTTAACCTCTGCAAATTCGATAAATATTGCACGGTGGTTGGCTCAAATGTTTTATTACTTTATTGCTTATAAAAATAGGCCCAATCCCCGTAAAGAGTTAATAGTTTCTGTTCCTAGTGGAAATTTCGGAAATCTATGTGCAGGACTAGTTGCTCATAAAATGGGACTCCCTATAAAACATTTTATTGCATGTACAAATATCAATGATACAGTGCCACGCTATCTAGATTCGGGTAATTATGAGCCTAAAAAATCAATTTCAACGATCTCAAATGCTATGGATGTTGGAGATCCAAGTAATTTTATCCGTATTCAAAAATTATTCAACAACGACTTTCAAAAGTTGAAAAAAGAGATTAGTGGATATGCCTTTTCCGATCCTCAAACCAGGAAGGCAATTAAAGAGATTCATACTAAAAGTAAGTATATAGCAGATCCGCACGGGGCATTAAGTTATCTTGGGCTAAAAACTTATTTAGAAGGCTTAGAAAAAGATACTGCACAGGGTATATTCTTTGAAACAGCCCATCCAATAAAGTTTGCCCCTACAGTTGAAGCAACTTTAAAACTCAAAATCGATCCTCCAAAACAAATTGAAAAAGTTCTTGATAAGCCAAGTCTAAGTATTCCTATTAGTGATTATAAATCATTAAAGGATTTTTTTTTAGCGCGCTAATCAATTGCTAATTCAGGAAGTTCAAAGTCATCTAAAGGACTCTCCTCCTTCATTAGTTTTTCAATTTTTTCCCATGATCTTGGAGCTGCAGCTGACAAATTTACTGGACCTTCATCTGTAATAAGTATGTCATCTTCAATACGAATTCCAATATCCCACCATTTAGGGTCACATGGGCTACCTTTAGGGACATAAATACCTGGTTCAACCGTAATAACCATATCGGTATCAAGGGTTTCATACAAACCAGGATCGTGGACGTCCAGACCAATATGATGAGAAATCCCATGGGGTAAGTAGCGTCTATAATCCTCTGGCTTATCTATTAAACCTAGGGAAAGTAATCCCTTTTCAACCACTTTATTTGCTGCATTTCCTATAGCTCTGAAACTAGCTCCTTTTTGAGCGGCATCAATTCCTGCATTCTGTGCATCATATACGATTTCATATAAAGCTTTCTGCTCTGGACTATATTTACCTGAGACTGGTATTGTTCTAGTAACATCAGCTGTATAACCTTGATATTCAGCACCTAAATCCATTAAAATTAATTGATTTTTTAGATCTGTTTTGTCATTAGTGATGTAATGTAAAACACAGGCATTGTGACCAGCACCAACAATAGAAGGATATCCCTCATGAGCTGCTCCATACTTTTTATAGACTAGTTGATGTATTCCTTGAACTTCTCGCTCCGTCATTTTGGGATGAATCGCTTTCATAACTTCAATTTGCCCTTGGGCTGAAATCTGAATGGCTTTTTTGAGTAATGAAAGTTCTTCTGGCTGTTTTTTCTCTCTCAAACTTGCCATCAAATAGGAAAGTTGATCTATATCAAAGTTATAATCACGGGTAAGGTAAGCTGTTCTTTTTTTCAGATCAACAAGTGAATTCGATTCTTGAGAATTTAAAAAATCCTTAATTATAGGATCTTCGATCAGTGTTTCGTCTTGAGAAGCATAATAAGAAATCATGCGTTTAATATTTGATAAATCTTGTACTTGGGCAGTTCTGATTTTTTGATAGAGTCTGTAGCGTTCAGCGTTAAAATTATCAGGATAGTTTATCACATTTTTAAAATGTTGTTGCAGGTCGAACAGATCACTAGAATCAGTTTTATCATCACGCACATCATTTTTAAAATCAAACATCAGAATAGTATCAAATTCATTTAAATCTAATGAACTCTTTATAAACTGCTTTTTACTCTCCACTCTATCAAAACCCATGTTAGCTGCACCTTCTACGCCCAACTGTTTCCCATTCCACATTTCATTCCTTAAGTTCCGTTCACGTACGAATAGTTTTTCATAATACGAACCATTCTGGTCCTCTTGTGTTGTCTTATAAACTAGTAATACTGCATGAGGCTCATTCCATCCAGTCAGATAGTAAAAATTCGGATCAGGATGATAAATATAATCAACATCATTTGCTCGGTTACGGACAGGAGATGAAAAGAAAACAGCTACACTATTATAGGGTAATTTTTGTCTCAATTCAATACGTCTATTTTTATGAAATTCGAAGGAAAGTTCCGACTTTTGTCCATAGGATTCTACAGATGCAGCTAAAAAAAATACTGTAAGAGAAAGTATAAAATAGAATTTAGAATTAAGTACTGAAGACATATGGAAATTTTTAAATGAACTTATGAAAAAAACTACACTCTACAATACACATCTTGAACTGAATGCAAAAATGACCACATTTGGAGGCTTTGAAATGCCGATTCAATACACAAGTATTAAGAAAGAACATTTAACTGTTAGAAATAATCTTGGTGTTTTTGATGTTTCTCATATGGGTGAGTTTTATGTTTCTGGTCCGAATGCCCTTCCTTTACTTCAGTATGTTTGTAGTAATGATATTTCAAAAATTTCAGTAGGTAAGGCGCAGTACAACTATTTACCAAATGAAACAGGGGGAATTGTAGATGATTTAATCATTTATCGTATAGAGGAATCTTCTTATTTGCTTGTAGTCAATGCCTCAAATATTTTAAAAGACTGGAAATGGATTCAAAAACATAACACTAGTTTTAATGCTAAAATAGAAGATCGAAGTGAAATTACTGCTTTACTTGCTATTCAAGGGCCTAAAGCTTTGGAAGCCATGCAAAAACTTACCAGCAGTCGTTTAGATGAACTTCCCTACTACGCTCATACCCAAGGGACATTTGCTGGCTGCGAAAACACCCTGATCGCAACAACAGGTTATACTGGTGCCGGAGGGATTGAAATTTATTTCCCTTCGGAAAAAGCACCTTTAGTATGGGGAGCTGTTCTTGAGGCTGGAGAATCCTTCGGGATTGCTCCAATTGGACTTGCTGCAAGGGATACCCTTAGAACTGAGATGGGATATTGTTTATATGGAAATGAAATTAACGATACTAGTTCACCAATTGCTGCAGGATTGAAATGGATTAGCAAACCTGAAAAAGGCTGCATAAGTGCAACTCAAATTTCAGCTGAAATATCAAATGGTACAGCTAAAAAACTTATTGGATTTCTTATGGAATCAAGGGCAATCCCTAGATCGGGACACACTCTCGTGGATAAGGAAAACAACATCATCGGTCAAGTGAGCTCAGGAACACAATCACCAACACTCGCAAAGGGAATTGGTATGGGATATGTGGATACTGATTTTGCTAAACCAAGAACTGAAATCGGTGTTCAGATTAGAGGAAAAAACTGCCCAGCTAAGGTTGTCAAACTACCATTTATTGAATCGTAGCTGATGAAATCAATACTCATCTTAGGAGGAAGTGGGTTTATAGGTAATTGCCTCTATAAAGAATTAGCTCCTTATTACAATACCTTTGCTACATACAATACTGCTAAAGGTTATAAAAAGAATCATCATTTTTTTTATTTCAACCTTGAGGAAGGAGGTTTAGAAACAATACTTAAAGAAGTTAAGCCCAAACTTATTATTTCATCATTGAGAGGGGAGTTTAATGCCCAATTAGAGACACATGATTTTTTGATTAAACTAATAAAAAAAAGTGACTGTAGAATTTTATTCCTTTCTTCTTCAAATGTTTTTGATTCATTTGAACATTACCCCTCATACGAGTATGATAAAACCTTTTCTGAAAGTATTTTTGGACGCTTTAAAATCAAGATAGAAAATCAATTGATGCGTCTAACACCTAGTAAATATATTATTGCAAGGCTTCCAATGATTTTTGGTTTAAACGCACCTAGAACTATCGAAATAGACCAAGCTATTAAATACAATAAAGCAATTGAGGTGTTTCCTAACTCCATAATTAATGTGAACAGCGATATCCGACTTAGTCAACAGATTCACTATTTAATTAATCATAAAAAAACAGGGCTTTTCCATTTAGGTAGTACCGATTTAATTTCGCATTTTGATTTCATAAAAAATATAGTTGAAAGAAGGCACCATACCCCAGGAATTTTTAAACATATTTTTAGTTCCAACACCATTCGCTATATTGCTACCCTTCCCAAAGAAAATAGACTTCCAAGCCACATCTTGCCTTCTTATTTAGATGTACTGGATGATCTTAGTCTAAAGCAGATTAAGAAATAATTCTAATTTTTTATTTTTGAAGTCCAAATTGATAAATTATGGGAAGAGCATTTGAATTTAGAAAAGCCCGAAAAATTAAACGCTGGTCTACAATGGCGAAAATATTTACACGAATAGGTAAAGATATTGTCATGGCTGTAAAAGAAGGAGGTCCTGATCCTGATAACAATTCTAGACTTCGTGCGGTAATTCAAAATGCTAAAGCAGCTAACATGCCTAAAGAAAATGTTGAGCGTGCAATAAAAAAAGCTTCCGATAAAGAATCTGGTGATTTTAAAGAAGTCATGTTTGAAGGCTACGCACCACACGGAATAGCTATTTTGGTTGAAACTGCCACTGACAACAACAATCGAACTGTAGCCAATATCAGATCTTACTTTAATAAAGTTAATGGGAATCTAGGAACAGCAGGGTCGGTAGAATTTATGTTTGATCACAGCTGTAATTTTAGAATCCATGCTTCGGGACTTGATCCTGAAGAAATAGAATTAGAATTTATTGATTTTGGTGTTGAAGAGGTTTTTATTGATGATGACAATATACTACTTTATGCACCTTTCGAGAGTTTTGGAGAAGTACAAAAAGAGCTGGAAAACAAAAATTTTAAAATTTTATCCTCTGGCTTTGAACGCATTCCTAAAACTACCAAACCCTTATCTAGAATGGCTCAAAAAGATGTTCTTCAATTGATCGAACGTCTAGAAGAGGATGATGATGTGCAAAATGTATATCATACTTTAGAAATTAAGGAATAGCTTCTCTTAAAAGCTCTTTTCTTTTGAAAATCCCTCTACACCTTTAAAAATTTTTTCTAGGGCATCTAAATCTTTGGCCTCATCTTTTGTAGTGTAAAAAACAGGATGAACAACAACTTTTTTATTTTTATAGTCAAAAGCAACTGGAACTATCGGGATTTTAAGATTTTTAGCAATATGATAGTATCCTGTTCTAAGCTTTCTTACTTTCTTACGGGTACCTTCAGGAGAAAGGGCAATTCTAAATTTATCATGAGCATCAAAAACAGCAGTAATAGCTTCTACCGAACCTTGCTTACCAGACCGATCGATAGGGGCTCCACCAAGTCCTCGAAAAAACCAGGATATTAATGGTGAAAATAATTCTTTTTTGCCCAAAAAGTTGATTTGTTCTTTTGAAATACTGCGCACCAATAAGCCCAAGAATAAATCCAGCCAACTTGTATGAGGAACAACGGCCACAATGTATTTGGGTAGTGAAGGTAGAATTCCAACGAGATTCCAATCCAAAAGTTTATAAAATATAAATCGTGAAAACAGATTCCCCATAACTATTCAATATTAATAAAATCATCATTTGGAAAACCCAAAAGATAAAGTTTTTTTGTAGCACGTGTCATTGCGGTGTACAACCAACGTAAATAGTCCTTATTTGGTCCTTCGGGAAGGTAAGGTTTTTCGATAAATACATTTTGCCACTGTCCACCCTGAGATTTATGACAAGTTACAGCATAGGAGTATTTAACTTGCAAGGCATTGAAAAAACGATTTTTTTTAACTTTCAAAAACCTTTTGTAATTAGAACTTTCCATGGCATAATCTTCCAGTACTGCTTGATATAGACGGTTTCCCTCTTCAAAAGAAAGTGATGCAGATTCTGCTTGAAGTGTATTTAATAGTAAGACCGTATCAAAAGGTTCTTCGTCTAAATAATCCACTAATTGAACTCTTGCCTCGGCAAAAGAAAAACCATAAAGCTCTTTTAGAGAGTGAATATAAAGGATTTTAATTACATCTCCATTAGCAATAAATCCAGGAGTAGAATCTGCCTCAAGCCAAAAATAATTATTTTTTACAACCATCAACTGGTCACCAACAGACAATTCATCTTCCAAGCCAAGTATTTTTCTTCTAATATTTTCGTTATAACTATTTGCCCGTTTATTAGATCGGACAATAAAAACCGTTTGGTCAATACCCGCTTCAGAAAATGCAGATTCAATGGCTTCAAAAACATCCATCCCATTATTGGAATAATAAATGTCATTAACACCTTGAATGTCAAATTTAAATTGATCATAAACTCCATGGTTTAGATCAACTCGTAATTGAGTTGCGTTTTTTAAAATTCCTGAATCTTTCTTTTGTCTAACTACTTCCTCTAACTCAACATTAAAAACCTGATCAAAATGGAAGTTTCGTAATTCTTCTTGATCCAAAGCAGGACTCAAGTTTAAGTGAATTGGGGGTAACTGAGCTTGATCACCCACAAAAAGAAGCTTGCACTGTTCCCCCCTACTTACATATTGAACCACATCGTGAAGTAAAGATCCGTTTTCAAAGAATTTTACATTTTCCCTATCGTCACCTATCATAGAGGCCTCATCGATCACAAAGAGTGTTTTTTTGAATTTGTTGTTTTTTAATTGAAAGCTCATCTTTCCACTTTTTTCAGCTCTTGGATAATAAATCTGCTTGTGAATTGTCTTTGCCGAAGTTCTTGAATAAGTAGACATTACTTTAGCCGCTCGACCAGTTGGAGCCATTAAAACAATCTTAAAACCAGTTTTCTGAATATCTTTAACAAGTGAACTAATTAAAGTTGTTTTTCCTGTTCCTGCATATCCTTTAAGCAAAAAAGCTGTGTTAGGTTTTTTTAAAAAAATAAAGTTTGAGATGGCCGGAAACCAAAGTTGTTGAGATTCAGTTGGTTCGAAGCCAAAATTTGCTTCAAGTTGTAAACGAAATTTTTGAGGAGTCATGGATTCTTTCAAGTAGCTAAATATAATTCATTTTAAATACTTTTGTGATTAAAAAAAAATTGTAGTTTTGTTTTTATCTCTTAATATCATATGATGAAGTTAGGTATTCAAGTCGTTTTGTGGATCGCGTCAATCTTTTTTGCTTACAAGATTTATGACTCTATCAGTGGACCTATTAAATTTAAACAAATAAAAAATGAACGTTACGCAAAAGTGATTAATCGCTTAAAAGATATTCGTAAAGCTCAAATTGCGCATAAAGATGTTAAAGGTATTTTCTCAAATAATTTTGATAGTCTTATTAAATTTATAGACGAAGGAATTTTTACTCTTATTGAAAAAAGAGACTCCTCTTATCTTGAATACGACAGAACTTATCGTATAGATATGCTTCGTGAGGTAATAGTTATCGATACTTTGGGTACAGTACCAGTTAAAGACTCATTATTTGGAGACTCAAATCATTACAAAGAAATGGCCTACATACCTATTGAAGGTGTTCAAGACAGTATGTTTAAGATCAATTCTGAGGTCATTAATAAAAATGGATATAAAGTACCTGTTTTTGAGGTGAAGGTTACAAAAAGTATTATTCTTTATGATCAAAACTCAGACCTTGTAAGACAAGAAAATGAAACTGTTTCGGTAGATGGTGTTAATGGATCTGAAATTATTTTAGGCTCTTTGAGTAACGTGAGTAATAACGGAAATTGGCCGACTATCTTCGATGCCAAACAAGAATAAGGACATACCATTTAATGAATCATCCATACACCTTTTTGTAAATGGATTTTCTTTTTTCACCCATTCTAAAACTGAATTTATTCCTATCACTAAAGATATTGGTGATTTAGAATCTTCTTTGCAAGAACTTCTTAGCTTTTACCCAAAAGGAGCATTTTCCAAAACCCAGATTATTACATATCATCAACCATCAACTTTTGTACCTGTTACATTTTTTGATAAAAATCTACTCCCAAACTATTTACAACTATTCGGTACTTTTGATGAAGACTCAGGTCTCAATTTTGATACGCTAGAAAAAGAAAATCAAGTTAATGTATATACTTATCCTAAAGTAATTTTAAAGATTTTAAATCAAAACCTTGAAAAAGCTTCATTATGTCATTATAATAGCTTGTTATTTAAAGAGGTAAATAAATTAGCTAATTCCTCTGACAAAGAATATCAGCTATACATTCATCTGCAAAAAAAGGCTATGGATTTGTATTTAACACAAAACTCATCCGTGATTTTTCAAAATCATTTTAGCGTTCAAAATAAGGATGAATTTTTATATTATATTTTTTTTGTTGTAGAACAATATAATCTCTCATTAGACCAATTTGAAATTGTTTTTCTAGGTGAAATTGAAGCTTTTAAAACCTATTATCAAAGTGTCAAAGAATACCACAATACAATACGTTTCGAGTATTCCAAGGGATGTGCTTTAGACATAGATCATCATCCAGCTCCTTTTTTTGCTAAATTTAGTAATTAATGCGGATTATCGCCGGTATTTATAAAGGGAGAAGACTAAAAGTGCCTAAAAATCTTCCTGTTAGACCTACCACTGATCGCTCTAAAGAGGCACTATTTAATATTTTACAGCATCAAATCGAATTTTCTAAAACAAGAGTTTTAGATTTATTTTCTGGTACAGGGAGTATTAGCTTCGAATTTGCCTCAAGAGGAGTCTCACAACTTACGGCAGTTGACAAAAATAGATATTGTGTTAAATTTATTAAAACTACTGCCGCATCGCTTTTAATAGATATTAGAATCATTCAGAAGGATTGTATCTCATATTTAGAAAAAGATAAAGGAGAATATGATCTAATTTTTGCTGATCCCCCATATGATCTTTCCCTAAATACTTACTCAAATATTATCAAATTAACAATTAATAGACTAGCTGTTGATGGGCAACTTATAGTAGAACATTTCAATAAAATCGATCTTTCTGGATTTGAAGGATTTAATAACAGTCGGAGCTACGGTAGTATTACCTTTTCATTTTTTACTATTAAAAAAAAAGCAGGCCGATAAGCCGGATTCTGTCGTGTCTTATCATTTATCTGGATGCAAAATTACTTTTGCACTCTAGCCGCCTACCCGTCTAAATTGGCTGAGCTACCCTTAACATTAGAACTACTTGGCGTTGCACCGCATAGAGTTTGCATGATTTCACTACAGCCTAACTGTACTTGCTTTCTGTTGCACTAGTCCTCTCCGTAAAACGAAGGACGGGTATTACCCGCTATGCTGCCCAATGGTGTCCGGACTTTCCTCTTTTTTCCAAGGAAAAAAGCGATAAGATGGCCTGCATGACAAATTTAGTTATTTGTTGATAATTAACAGGGAATATTTTTTAACTATGTAATAAAACCAAAAACTGATTTTTATATTTGTATTAATGGAAGCATTTGTGGTTTCTGCACTTAAATACCGACCGACTAGTTTTGAAGATGTAGTTGGACAACAAGGTATTACGCAAACATTAAAAAATAGTCTAGAAAAAAACCAACTTGCTCAAGCTTTGTTATTTTGTGGACCCAGGGGTGTTGGTAAGACTTCTTGTGCTCGAATTCTGGCAAAAGAAATCAATAAATCTGTTTTAGAAGGCACTGTCCATGACGATTTTGCCTTCAATATTTTTGAACTTGATGCAGCTTCAAATAACTCTGTAGAAGATATTCGGAAAATTAACGAGCAAGTACGAATACCTCCACAGGTAGGCTCTCACAAAATCTATATTATCGATGAGGCACATATGCTTTCAAACTCTGCATTCAATGCCTTTTTAAAAACTTTAGAAGAGCCTCCGAAGCATATTATTTTTATTTTAGCAACCACTGAGAAAAATAAAATCATTCCTACAGTACTTTCCAGATGTCAAGTATATGATTTTAAAAGAATAGCAGTTAATGATATTCAAGAGTATTTGGTCAAAATAGCTCAGGATAGAAACTTACAATTTGAAGAAAGTGCACTTTATCTTATAGCTCAAAAGGCAGAAGGAGCAATGCGTGATGCGTTATCTATATTTGATAGAATGGTCAGTTTTACGAAAGGAAAACTGACTACAAAGGACGTGGCTGATAATCTAAATCTACTGGACCATCAAGCTTACTTAGAATTGGGTAAATTCATTTTTAAAAATGATATTCATGGAATACTTAAAGCATATGATGAGCTTCTCCAAAGAGGAATCGAACCTTTACAATTCATAAAAGGTTTAGGAGATTTTTTCAGACATTTGATATTGGCAAAAGATCCTAGTACACTTGCCTTAATGGAATTGGGTGTGGATATTAAAAAGAGTTTTCAGCAGGAAACTAAAATCCTTTCAACCGAATATCTGCTTGATAGTATTGCCTTAATAAATTCTTTTGAAGTAAACTATAAAAATGTAAACAATAAAAGAGTTCATACAGAACTAAGCCTAATGCAACTCGCTTCACTCCATTTTAATGGAGAAAAAAAAAAGGTTACATAATTTCAGTACAAGAAGTAAATAAATTAAATCAAAAAAATCAATATAATTCGACCATCGGAAAAAATTCTGAATTAAAAATGACTGTTCAAGAAAAAGAAGATGCAGTAAAAGTTATTAATCGAGTAGAAACTGAAACTAATACTGATTTCCAAGAAAATATTTCAGAAAAAAAAGAGCCTTTGCAGGAAGAAAATATCAAACATGAGGTGTCAGGATTTTCACTTTCTAGCATTGCAGTAAAAAAAGCTGCAAAAAAAAATAATCGTCCTAGAGACAAAAAGGAAAACCTTCCAAAAGATTCATTTGATAAAAAAAGTCTTTTGAAGTTTTGGAATGAATACTCAGAATACATTAAAGTCGAAGGAAAGCAAAATATTTCATCCATAATGAAAATGAACCACCCTGATCTAATAAGTCAATCTACTATAAGTTTCGATGTCGCTAATGAAATGAACAAGGTTGAAATGACTCGTGAAATGAAATATTTAATTCCTTTTATAAGTGAAAAGTTAAATCATTTTGGAATTAAAATTGAGATTGTAATAAAGAAAAGAAATCAAGAAGATTCCATTTATTCACCTCAAGAAAAATATCAATATCTTCTAAAAATAAATCCTT
Source organism: Flavobacteriaceae bacterium (assembly GCA_029268555.1). Taxonomy (GTDB): domain Bacteria; phylum Bacteroidota; class Bacteroidia; order Flavobacteriales; family Flavobacteriaceae; genus MS024-2A. The sequence goes on along the minus strand of JAQWNN010000040.1, from coordinate 21,735 downwards.
CGTTGGATAAACTTCGAAAAAAATTTGATTTAGATTTTTAAAGTTATGTTAAGTCTTAAACTACCTACAGATCCAAATTGGGTAAATATTGCTAAAATGAAAATTAGTGAAATACTTTCAGATCACGCTTACTGTGAGCAAAAAGCAGCTAGCACAGCAATATCGATGATTATTAGTTTTCCCCAATATCCCAAACTAGTTTCGGCCATGGCCGATTTAGCTCAAGAAGAAATGAGTCATTTTAAAATGGTTCACGATTTAATTATTGAAAGAGGGCTCAAATTAGGAAGAGAGCGAAAAGATTACTATGTAATAAATTTGCGCTCGTTTTTTCCTAAAGGTGGATCAAAAAATGATCATCTTATACATAAACTCCTTGTTGCTGGGCTAATTGAAGCAAGAAGCTGTGAGCGTTTTAGAATCTTATCAGAGAAGTTGGAAGACATAAAACTTAGAAAATTTTATCGTAAACTTATGATTAGTGAAGCAAGTCATTATACTATGTTTCTTCGCCTTGCTAGACATTATGGTAACTCTCGAGAGCAGGTAGATATGAAATGGGAAAATCTGTTGGATTATGAAGCTGAACTAATTAATACTTTGGGGGATAAAGAGTCTATACATGGTTAGATTTTTTTTCTTTTAAAAGCTCACGTATCATTCCATCTGAAAGACCAACCTTAGGAACATAAATAACCTTGGCGCCACTCCAATTAAGGGTTCTTAAAAAGAGTTGAGCAGCAGGTAAAATAACGTCTGATCGATCAGGGTTTAGGCCTAACTTAATAATTCGCTCTTCATAAGTCATTTTACTAAGTTTTGAATACAAGGCATTCAGAGTTAAATAAGTAATCGGTCTATTATCTTTGTTACTAGACATTTTATGAAGTTTGTTGATGTTTCCACCTGTACCAAGTAAATAAATTTTTTTATACTCACTTGTTTTTTCTCTTACCCATTTTTCAGCCTGCTGCCACAATTCATCTGAAATACCAACATTCAATTGTCTTACGGTGCCTATTTTAAAGGACTTACAATGAATTCTTTTTCCATTTTTAAGTATACTAAATTCAGTACTTCCACCACCTACGTCAACATATAAAAATGTTTTATCATTACCTACAATATTAAATATATTAGTGTTAGAAATAATTTTAGCTTCTTTTTTTCCGTCAATGATTTCAATTTTAATACCTGACTTAATCAAAACTTCTTTAATTACTTTATTGCTGTTTTCTGCTTCTCTTAATGCTGAAGTAGCAAATACAATGTATTTTTTTACTCCATGAACTTTCATTAATATTTTGAAAGCTTTCATGGATTTAATAATCATATTTATATTTTTTTTTGATATTGATCCACTAGTAAAAGAATCTTCCCCAAGACGAATAGGAACTCGTACTAATGCATTTTTAAGAATTATATTTTCTTTTTTATGCTTTATTACATTTGAAATCAGCATTCGAATAGCATTTGACCCAATATCTATTGCTGCATACTTTTGGATTTTCATTTATTACTTTTTTCATAGTAATAGTCATGAATTTTCCATTGAGACCTTGTTTCATTTCCTTTACCTTTTACAAATATATTTTGTTCTGGACCATTTATTCTTCTAGCTTTTACATTATCATTCCAAGTTATTTCAAAAACATCTAAGATTTCTTCTTGAAGTATAGTATCGTAAATTGGAACTGCCACTTCTACCCTATTTTCAATATTTCGTGTCATGAAATCAGCAGAGGATAAATAAACTTTGTGACTATCATTATTTTCAAAAATATAAACTCTGGGGTGTTCTAAATATTTGTCAACTATACTAATTACTTCAATATTTTCACTCATGCCTTTAACTCCAGGAATCAAGCAGCAAATACCACGAACAATCATTTTAATTGGTACTCCTTCACAACTGGCCTCATAAAGTTTTTCAATCATTTTAAAATTGGTAATGGCATTAAGCTTTAATCTAATGCCACTGTTTAAACCAGCTTTATGATTTTCAATTTCCTTATTAATCAAGCGAACAACTGAATTATTGGTGTAATGGGGAGAAACAATTAAGTGTTTGTATTTTTTGAGTTTATAATGAACCTGTAAAAAATTAAAGACTTTATTTACCTCTTTTAAAATCTTCTGATTAGAAGTGAGTAAGGTATAATCTGTATATATTTTTGCTGTGTCTTCATTAAAATTTCCTGTACTTATAAAACCGTAACGTTTTTTCTTGCCGTTTACTGTTTTTTCTATTAATCCAATTTTGGAGTGTACTTTCAATCCTGGTATACCAAAAATTAGTTGAACGCCAGAGGCTTCCATTTTTTCAGCATAAATGATATTATTTGTTTCATCAAAGCGAGCTTGTAATTCAATTTGAACCAATACTTTTTTACCATTTTTGACTGCATTAATTAAAGCACTTGCAACATTTGACAGCTTTGAAAGACGATAAATAGTTATTTTTATAGTAGTAACCTCAGGGTCTAAAGCTGCTTCTCTTAGAAATTTAATGAGGTAGGAAAAGCTGTGATAGGGTGTATAAAGCAAAAAATCTTTTTTATCAACAGCTTTAATTATACTTTTCTCTAGTGAGAGTCCTGGAATATTCACAGGATCTACTTTATCATATTGAAGATCGGTGTTCTTCAAATTTGGAAAATTCATATAATCCCTACGATGATGATATCGTCCACCAGGTATTAAACTATCGGTTGAGTCCATGCCCAAAATATCTTTGACTAAATTTAATGTATCCAACGGTATATCAATATCATAGACCAGGCGAACGGGCTCTGCTAAAATTCGCTCACGAACACTTTTAACAATTTTATTAATATAACTCTTTGAAACATCTCCTTCCATATCAAGTTCAGCATCACGGGTAACTTTAATCATATGGGAAGTGATGGATGAAAACTCATTAAAATTAAAAATAAGATGAAAATGATAGCGAATTAGATCGTCTAAGAACATTACATATTGTTTTTCTCCTAATTGAGGTAAAACGATAAAACGATCCAATTCTTTCGGTATTTCAATTAATGCAAATTGATTTTGAGAGACTTCTTTTGATTCAATTGATAGTTTTACGGCTAGAAAGGACTGATTATCAGAAAAATCCTGATTTTGATTTTCTGAAATCATTATAGTCATTAAAGCTGGGCTTACCTTTTGAATAAAATACTCTTTTAAAAATACCTTATGCTCATCTAAAACATGATTTTCATTTACAAAATAGATTTGCTCTTTTTCTAATTCTTTTTCTATTTCTCTAAGGATTTTGGTGCTTTCTTTTTGTTGTCCAATTACTTTTTGAGTAATCATTTTCAATAGTTCAGTGGCACTTTCTCCTCCAAAAATTTTTTTCCCTGTTTTTTCTGATTGTGCAATTCGTTGGACTGTAGCGTAGCGGACCTGAAAAAACTCATCTAAATTATTGGAAAAAATGCCAATAAATCGAAGCCGGTCTAAAAGAGGAACATTACGGTGTGCGGCTTCTTGAAGTACGCGGGCATTAAAATCTAACCAACTTAGTTCGCGATTTATAAAACGTGGTTGAATATACTTTTTATTCATTTCAAAATTTCTTTAGGTAAGCCCAAATTTATCTTGCCATTATGAACATTTTTCCAATTACTTTGCTCAAATTGAATTCGAGCCCAAGCAGCAGTTGGCAGATGATCCAGCTTAGTTGTGGATAATTGATTCACTGCTTGAGTAAATGCTGGGTTGTGACCAATACAAATTACTTTAGAATAATTATCCGATAAAGATTTTATAAAATTAAGTAATTGAGAAATTTCAAAAGTATAAAGAGCTTCTCTTATATTTAATAATTTAAAGGGGATATGAAGTTGTTTCATCGCAATGCAGGCGGTATGCACTGCTCTATTAGCCGGACTTGAATAGACAATCTCAATATCCTTGAAAACTTCCGAAGAAGCTAATGCTACAGATTTTACCCTTTCTATTCCTTTTTTGGTAAGACTACGATTCCGATCTTCTAATAAAGATTCCCAAGATGATTTAGCATGTCTCAAAAGAAATAATTCTTTCATAGTTAAGGTGCTAAGCGTTCAATATTCCAATAACTTCCTTGCCACTTACAACGTACACGATCATGTAATCGATTTGGACGACCTTGCCAAAATTCAATACATTTAGGAGTTACATTGTAACCACCCCAATGCTGTGGACGCTTTACATCTTTATTAAGATATTCAATCTCTAAAGCATCTAATTTGGATTCAAGAATTGAACGATCAATAATTACTTTGCTTTGATCAGATACAATAGCCCCCAACTGACTACCTTTTGGACGACTACTAAAATACTTATTATTGGCATCAGCATTCAGTTTTTCTGCAATTCCTTTAATAATAACTTGTCTCTCTAAAACAGGCCAGAAAAAACTAAGTCCTACTTTGTTATGATGTTCAATTGAAAGACCTTTCTCACTATGATAATTGGTGTAAAACTGAAAACCATTTTCTGTTAGAGATTTAAGCAAAACTACTCTTGTTTTAGGAAATTCGTCTAATCCAAGGGTTGCAAGCGACATCGCGTTAGCCTCATCTATTGCTGGGTGTTTATCTGCTTGGTCAAACCAAGATTCGAAAAATATTAATGGATTATTGGAGATATCCTCCACATTCAATTCATTTTTATCATATGATTTACGTAAATGTCCTAAATCTTTTTTTTCCATTTGAAGTTAAATTTATAATCAATTTCAATTATATAGAGAATGTTTTAAGATCTTCAGATAAAATTACATTTTCAAAAATTGTTGATGCCTCTTTTATAAAATCATTTTTATTATTGTATCTGTTTGAATAATGACCTAACATTAATTGCTTGACCTTTGCCTTTTTTGCAAGACTAGCTGCTTCTTTTGCCGTACTATGTTTCGTTTTTTTTGCAAGCTCTTTGTGTTGCTCCAAAAAAGTAGACTCATGATATAATAAGTCAACTCCTTTTATTTCAGAGACAAAGGTCTCATTGTAAGCAGTATCACTGCAATAGGCATATTGCTTTGGCATCTCTGGCGGTAAGGTAAGCTCTTTGTTTTCTATGTTGTTACCATTTTCAAGTTGAATTGAAAAACCATTTTGTAATTGATTATAATGAAACGGTTTCAAATCCAATCCTAATATTGATACTTTATTTATTTTTCTTTTTTTCGGTTTTGTTTTAAATAAAAAACCATTAGTATATATCCTATGATCAAGTGGAAGGGTATTCACTTTAACGTTTTCATCCTCAAAAATAAGTTCTGGAATAGTACCCTCTAATTCCTTAAAATGTAATTCATAATCAGTCCACGATTTAGCTAGTTTTAATTGAAGTGTAATTATTTCTTTAATCCCTTTTGGTCCATAAATATTAAGTGGTGCTGTCCTTCCTAAAAGACGAAAAGTACTAATTAATCCTATTAAACCATAAAAATGATCTCCGTGCAAATGAGAAATAAAAATGTGTTGAATTAAAGAAAATTTTATCTTCAATTTTCTTAATTGAATTTGTGTTCCTTCTCCACAATCAATTAAAAAAAATTTACCTTTTACCTCTAGCAATTGAGATGTAGTATGTTTGTTCTCCTTTGGTGTAGCCGAATGACATCCTAAAATTGTAAGTTTCATCATTATTGAAAGCCTAAATCGCGTTGCATCCGTTCGAAAGAAATAAAATCATTTGCCTCTACAAGTGTTGGTGCTATATTAAATTCAATTGGTAAAATATCAATTTCATCGTGAGGAAGAATTAATACAAGTAATCTAGACTTTTTTTTTAACAATGACTGTAACTCAATCAAATCTTCAATTGGCAAGAGAGCTTTAGTGCAGTCAAGAATTAAATCAAAACTTAATTCAAAATTTAGCTGCTTTAAACAACTCATTTTTTGCTTAATAAATTGGTCTGTGGAAACAGTTCCTATATCATTTTTATCAATTAAAATCATGTAATAGAAATATTCAGTTTGGAAGCTAGAAGGTATATAATTGCCATCCTAATTGCTACACCATTTTCGACTTGATCTAAAATAATAGATTGATCAGAATCAGCAACTTCACTACTAATTTCTACACCTCTATTTATCGGTCCAGGATGCAAAATCACGATTTCCTTTTTTACTGCTTTTAACCGTTTAGAAGTAAGTCCAAAATTTTGAGTGTATTCTCTTGTTGATGGAAAATAATTCAAATCCATGCGCTCATTTTGAACACGTAATATGTTTAGTGCATCACACCATTTAAGTGTCTTAGATAAATCTGTAGATATTTTAACTCCAAGAGAATCAATATGTTTTGGAATTAAAGATTTTGGAGCACACACACTCACCTCAGCACCTAACATTTTTAAAGCATATATATTAGATAATGCAACTCTGGAGTGTAAAACATCACCTACAATAGCAATTCTTTTTCCAACTAGCTCTCCAAACTTTTCTTGGAGAGAAAAAGCATCTAATAAGGCTTGAGATGGGTGCTCGTGCGTACCATCTCCTGCATTTATAATACATGAATCAACTTGTTTTGAAAGGAAATGAGCAGCACCAGGATTTGGATGTCGAATTACAATCATATCAACTTTCATGGCCAATATATTATTGACTGTATCGACCAGAGTTTCTCCTTTTTTTAATGAAGATTGATTAGCTGAAAAGTTAAGTACATCAGCGCTCAGTCTTTTTTCAGCTAATTCAAAAGATAGCTTGGTACGAGTGCTGTTTTCAAAAAACAAATTTGCAATGGTAATATCTCGTAGACTTGGAACTTTTTTTATAGGCCGATTAATGACTTCTTTAAAATGTTTAGCAGTCTCAAAAATCAAGTTTATGTCTTGTATCTTAAGGTATTTAATTCCCAAAAGATGTGAAACACTTAGTGCTTTCATTCAATGTACTTTTCTAGATAAACTATATTTTCTGTTTCTTTTTTAGACCATACAACTTTAACCTTATCGCCTTGTAATGCGTCAATTTGAGCTCCAAGATAGTCTGGCTGTATAGGTAAATGTCTGCTAAATCTTCTATCTACTAAAACCAATAATTCTATTGACCTAGGTCTTCCGTAAGTATCTATTGCAGTAAGTGCGGATCGTATACTCCTTCCAGTGAATAACACATCATCAATTAACACCACATCTTTGCCTTCTACATATTGGTCCATAACATTAGCGTTGGGACTAAGAGGATGATCACTTCTTCTAAAATCGTCCCGAAAAAAAGTAGTGTCTAGTTTACCTGTTTTAGGATCAGCTATACCAAATTTAACTAATAATTGAATTAAACGATCTAAAAGTAAAGTTCCTCTAGGTTGTAATCCAATAAGGATAGTATTGGAAAAATCACCGTGACGTTCAATCAATTGGTAACAAAGCCGATTTAAAATAATATTTATTTTTTTGTCGCTAAGTAGCACTTTTGGCTTCATCTTAAATATAATATTACAAAAGTAGGCGTTTCTATACGATAAAAAAAACCCTCCTAGTGGAGGGTTTTGTTATCTATATTTAACAGAGTATTACTAATTATCACTATCCATTTGCTCCTTAAGGTTGGCTAAAGCATCAAGATCACCTAAAGTTGCTTTATCAGCATTTGAATCAGCCACTTTTTTAGCTGCTCGCTTCACGTTTTTGATCTCTTGTTCTCTAAAGGTTATAGTATGTGAAGCAACAACTCTTTTGAATTCTTTACTAAATTCAATAATTTTAAATAAAGCTTCTTCTCCTTTCTTGAGTTTACTTCCATCTTCTTTTTCAAGATGACGTGAAGGAACAAAGGCTACAATATCATCATTAAACTGAATGGTCGCACCCTTATCAACGATTTCAGTAATTGATGTAGTATGAGATGAATCTAATGCAAATTCTTTTTCGTATTTGTCCCATGGGTTGTCAGTCGTTTGCTTGTGACCTAAACTTAGCTTTCGGCCTTCAACATCTAACTCAAGAACAATCACATCAATTTTCTCTCCAAGTGCCAATATTTCAGTTGGGTGCTTTACTTTCTTTGTCCAAGACAAATCAGAGATATATACCAATCCGTCAATACCCTCTTCTAATTCAATGAATACTCCAAAGTTGGTGAAATTTCTTACCAATCCCGAATGTTTTGATCCAATGGGATATTTTGAAGTAATGTCAGTCCATGGGTCAGGTGAAATTTGTTTGATTCCTAACGACATTTTTCTTGATTCACGATCAAGTGTGAGAATTATCGCGTCAACTTCATCACCTACACTTACAAAATCTTGAGCAGATCTCAAATGTGTAGACCAAGACATCTCCGATACGTGAATTAAACCTTCGACACCCTCTTCGATTTCTACAAAAGCACCGTAATCTGCAATTACAACCACCTTCCCTTTTACTTTATCACCTTCTTTTAAACCTTCAGATAACTGTTCCCATGGATGAGCACTCAATTGTTTTAGACCGAGTTGAATTCTTGATTTATTGTCGTCAAAATCAAGAATTACGACATTTAGCTTCTGATCTAATTCTAATATTTCACTTGGATGATTAATACGACTCCATGAAAGGTCTGTAATATGAATCAATCCATCAACTCCTCCAAGATCAATAAAAACTCCATAAGAAGTAATATTTTTTACAGTACCCTCAAGAACTTAGCCTTTTTCCAACTGGCCTATAATTTCTTTTTTCTGCTCTTCAATATCGGCTTCGATTAATGCTTTGTGTGAAACAACAACATTTTTGAATTCATGGTTAATTTTTACCACTTTAAACTCCATTGTTTTGTTTACATATTGATCGTAATCACGAATCGGTTTAACATCGATTTGTGACCCTGGCAAGAAAGCCTCAATACCAAATACGTCAACAATCATACCTCCTTTAGTTCTACATTTAACAAAACCGCTTACGATTTCACCATTGTCATGAGCATTATTTACACGATCCCAGGCTTTGATAACACGTGCCTTTCTGTGTGATAAAACTAATTGCCCTGATTTGTCTTCACGCATGTCAACAATTACTTCTACCTTGTCCCCTACTTTTAATTCGGGATTATATCGGAATTCATTAAGTGATATTACACCTTCAGATTTGGCATTAATGTCAATAATAGCTTCACGGTCTGTCATATAAATAACCTCTCCTTCTATTACATCGTCATCTGCAGTATCTACAAAATTATCTTTTACTAATTTTTCGAACTCATCTAACTGCTTGTCTTCAATCACATCAATACCTTCTTTATAATTATGCCAGTTAAAGTTGGATAAAAATTCAGATTGAGAAGCATCATTTTTTTCTTTGGAAAAAACTTCTTCTTGCTTTACAGCAACATCCTCAGGCATATCAGTAAGTTCAACCCTAGATATAGTTTTTTTTGTTTTTGGTATTATTTCTTTATTTTCTTCTGCTTTTTTTGCAGTTGATTTTTTGACAGCTGCTTTTTTAGAAGTTTCTTTTTTTGCTGTTGTTTTCTTGACAGCTGCTTTTTTAGAAGTCTCTTTTTTTGCTGTTGTTTTCTTGACAGCTGCTTTTTTAGAAGTTTCTTTTTTTACTGTTGTTTTCTTGACAGCTACTTTTTTAGAAGTCTCTTTTTTTGCTGTTGTTTTCTTGACAGCTGCTTTTTTAGAAGTTTCTTTTTTTGTTGAAGATTTTTTGGGGATAGCTTTCTTAACAGTTTCTTTTTTTGCAGTTATTTTCTTATCAGCTGCTTTTTCTGTTGTAGATTTTTCGGTTGGTTTTTTAGCCATTTCCGATATTTTTGTATTCTGTATACTGAAAAACCCTAGTTGTGATTACAGAAGATGTTAATAATGAATTAATTGCTTTTCGGTTTTCCTTCCAACAAAAAGCCCGCAAATATAACGTTAAAGACTTGATAAAAAAATATTCTGAAAGATTTTATTTTTTGATAGATTCAAGTTTTTTTAATACTTGGTTATATAACATATTAAAAACTCTATTAATATTTAGGTTGCTTACATCAATTTCAATGGCATCATTTGCTTTTTGTAGGGGTGAAGTTACTCTAGACTCATCTTGATTGTCACGTGAATTAATATTTTGTAAAACCTCTTCCAAAGATTCTTCAAAACCTACTTCTAATTGCTCTAAATATCTTCTTTTAGCTCTTACCTCTGGATTTGCTATTAAAAAAAATTTACAAAAAGAATTAGGAAAAACCACAGTCCCAATATCTCGGCCATCCATTACAAGATTTTTATCCAACGCCAGTAAATGCTGTTGATCATTTAAAAAAGAGCGAATTGGTTTTTGAGCAGCTACCATGCTCACGTTTTTGTTTACCCTAGGATCACGAATTACTTTTGTAACGTTTTCATTATTTAGAAAAGTTTGTTGTTCCTCATCTCCTTCTTCAAAATGGATTTTAATCTGATTTAAAGAATTATTTAACAAACGTAAATCAATAATATTTTTAGGGTTTTGATTCAGTCCAAAAAGTGTTACTGCCCTATACATCGCTCCAGTGTCTACATAAGTGAAGTTCAATTTTTTTGCAAGAGCCTTTGCATGAGTACTTTTACCTGTTGCAGAATAACCATCTATGGCAATAATCAATTTATCCATAAGTTAAAAATAGTATTTAATTTAGGATGGACTCAAACTCTTTGCATTAATAACTTTTTGAGATGTTAGTGCAAGGTGAATTACATCATGCATTTCAGAAACATAATGAAATTTCAAACCCTTCAAGTATTTTGGGTTGATTTCCTCAACGTCTTTTTTATTTTCCTGACATAAAATAATCTCTTTGATCTTAGATCGTTTGGCTGCTAAAATCTTCTCCTTGATTCCTCCGACAGGAAGAACTTTACCTCTCAAAGTTATTTCACCTGTCATGGCCAAATTTTTCTTAACACGTTTTTGCGTAAATAATGATACTAGTGAAGTCAACATTGTAATTCCTGCACTAGGACCATCTTTTGGAGTTGCTCCCTCAGGTACATGAAAATGTATATTAAAATTTTCAAATTTAAACTCTGAAAGACCCATAAATTCAGCATTTGCCTTAATGTATTCCATTGCAATGGTTGCAGATTCTTTCATTATTTTACCCAAATTGCCAGTAATGCTTAAACTTCCCTTTCCTTTTGATATGGCAGATTCTATGAACAATATATCACCGCCAACAGCTGTCCATGCTAATCCGGTTACAACTCCAGCTATATGGTTATTTTCGTATAAATCACGGTGTACTTTTGCAGCACCAAGTATATTAACCAAATCGTTAGTTTTAGGTGAAACTATATATTCCTCGTCCATTGCAATTGATTTAGCAGCATATCGAACAGCTTTAGCTACTTGCTTCTCTAAACCACGTACACCAGATTCCCTAGTATAGCACTCAACGATTTTTTCTAAAACAGTTTTTTTTAGATTTAATTGAATCTTTTTCATTCCATGCTCTTTCAATTGCTTTGGCAATAAAAACTTTTGCCCTATAGAGGTTTTCTCCTCTATAGTATAGCCACTAACAGAAATCATTTCCATTCGATCTCTTAATGCTCGATGAATCGGTGTCAAACTATTTGCTGTTGCAATAAACATAACTTTTGACAAGTCATAACCCATCTCTAAAAAGTTATCGTAAAAATTTGTGTTTTGTTCTGGATCTAAAACTTCCAATAATGCAGCTGCAGGATCTCCTTGGGCTCCAGCAGCTAATTTATCAACCTCATCCAATACAAAAACTGGATTTGAAGTCCCTGCCTTTTTTAGACTTTGAATAATTCGCCCTGGTAAAGCCCCAATATAGGTTTTTCTATGCCCTCGGATTTCAGCTTCATCCCGCATACCACCAAGGGATATTCTTACATATTTTCTTCCCAAAGCCTCAGCAATTGATTTCCCTAAAGATGTTTTTCCGACTCCTGGTGGTCCATGCAAGCACAAAATTGGAGATTTCATGTCGTTTCTCAACTTCAAAACGGCAAGGTGTTCTATTACCCTTTTTTTGACTTCTTCCAATCCAAAATGATCACGATCTAGGATTTTTTGAGCGCGTTTTAAATCAAAACTATCTTCAGAAAATTCTTCCCAAGGAAGGTCAAGAAATAAATCCAAATAATTGCGTTGAACAGAATATTCTGCCACTTGAGGATTCATTCTCTGTAACTTCATCAATTCTTTATCAAATTGTTTTGCAACATCATCACTCCACTTTTTTTCAACTGCTCTAGCTCGCATCTCATCAACTTCCTCTTCGTAAGAAACACCTCCTAATTCTTCTTGAATAGTTTTCATCTGCTGATGAAGATAATATTCCCTTTGTTGAGTATCCATTTCAGATCTCACTCGAGATTGAATATCGTTTTTCAAAGCCAATTTCTGATATTCATCATTCATATGCTTTAGGCACAACAAAGCTCGTTGATGTAAACTTACTTCCATTAAGATTTTTTGTTTGTCTTTGACAGCAACATTCATGTTGGAAGCCACAAAATTTATTAAGAAAGATGGTGTTTGAATATTTTTAATTGCAAATGCGGCCTCTGTTGGTATATTTGGATTCTCCTGAATGATTTGTAAAGCCAGGTCTTTTATAGAATCAATAGTCGCAAGAAATTCTTTGTCATTTTTATTAGGATTGTCGTCTTGAACTGATTCAATATTTGCCCTCAAATAAGGTTGATCCTCAAGTATAGATTTAATCTTAAATCGTTTTTTTCCCTGAATTATGATAGTTGTGTTTCCATCAGGCATTTTTAGAACACGAAGAATTTGTGCTACAGTACCCATTTTATAGATGTCTTGAGCGCCAGGATTTTCTAACTCTGAATTTAGCTGTGCAACTACACCAATTGTCTTATCTGATTTGTTAGCATCTTTAATCAACTTTATAGACTTATCCCTTCCAGCAGTAATCGGAATTACAACCCCAGGAAAAAGAACAGTGTTTTTTAGAGGTAGTATTGGGACAGTATTTGGTAATGCTTCATTTTCCAATGCCTCCTCGTCTTCTGTGGACATTAGTGGGATTAAATCCGCATCGGATTCTATATCTTTTAGTGACAAGTTGTCAATAGTGTTAAAATAGGATCTAGCCATATTGTTTTTTTAAGTCATCTTGTCATTTTTTAATCAGAAAACGCTTTAGATAAATAATAATTAATCACGATGTCTGTTTTTAAATAACTTAACACTAATATCGTCAATAGTTATGCCACAAAAAAATGATCATAACTAACAATCTTTAAGTTTAATACTCAGATAAATTAATGAGATATAAATTGAATTATCATAAATTAAATTTTATTGTTCCCTGAAGTATCTTTAAAATAAAATCAGAATACAGGAACTCAAAGCTTAAGGTTTAGGTGACTTTGAAATCGTAAATTATGTTCGTTTAAATGGAATACGCAACAGCATAACACCGCCCAAGATAAAAAACAAAATAAAAAATAATATGCCATTACGCATACTTCCTGAAAAATGATCAATCAAACCAAAACATAACATTCCAATTACAATTGCAATTTTTTCTGCAACAGCGTAAAAACTAAAAAAAGAAGTTGTGTCTTGAGTTTCAGGTATCAACTTGGAATATGTCGACCTGGAAAGAGATTGTAAACCTCCCATAACCATACCAACAAACCCAGCTACAATATAAAATTGCATAGGTGTTCTAGTGTAATAAGCAATCACGCAAAGTACAGCCCAAATTCCATTGATTACAACTAAAACTATAATATTACCAAAACGCTCTGATGCTCGAGCAGTTAATATCGCTCCAAAAATAGCAACGATTTGAATAAGTAAAATACTAACAATAAGCCCTATAGTTTTTTCACTGGAACTTGCCCAAGCTATTTCTTCTTCTCCATAATATGCAGCAACTAAAAGAACTGTTTGTAGAGCCATACTATATGAAAAAAAAGCAGGTAAAAAACGTCTTAAACCTAAATTATTTTTCAACTGTTTCCAAACTAGTTTAAGCTCTTTAAAACCATTCCAAAAAATATCCTTAGTCACTTTGATTCGATTATTTCCTTTAGGGAGGTAGTAAAAAGAATATTGACTAAATAATGACCACCAAATTCCTACCGAAATAAATGAGTAACGCATAGCTTTCATAGAAGCTTCTTGAGGTTCACCACTGATCCCAAACCATTCAGGCTGCATTACCATAGCTAGGTTAAATAACAAAAGTAAAACACTCCCAATATAACCCATGGAGAATCCACGTGCACTCGCCCGATCTTGTTGATCTGGATAAGCAATGTCTGGGAGATAAGAATTATAAAAGACTAAACTAGCCCAAATACCCACCATAGCTAAGAAATAAAAAAACAAACCCATATAAATGGTTTCTAGTTCAAAAAAATACAAACCAATGCAGGATAAGGATCCCATATAAACAAAAATTTTCATGAACTTTTTTTTATCGCCAATATAATCTGCAATACCCGATAACAATGGTGATATAAAAGCAACAATTATGAATGCAAAGGCGGTAACAAAACTAATAACAGCTGTATTTTTAATGTCGTAATTAAAAAATGAGATGGTATTTATATCAGTAAATAATGCACCAAAGTAAAGTGGGAAAATAGCAGAGGAAATTACTAATGAATAAACTGAATTCGCCCAATCGTAAAATGCCCAGGCATTAATCAATTTTTTACTTCCTTTCTCGAGAGGTACCTTCGATGATAGCATTGAATAATTTTAGCTGACCAATGTAATAAAATCAAAATGATAAATATGATTCAACTGTGATTGTTTTTTAATCCCTTTAATTCTTTTAAAATATCATTTAATTAAATTGATTTTATAATTAGTGGACGAGTATTCTAAAAATTTTATAACGATTAGCTTGAAGTTCAAATTTTAACTTAATCAAAAGTTTATTTAGCTTTGCAAAAAAAGCGATGAAAATTAATATTTATATTACCCTCTTTTTCTTTCTAATACTCATGGGATGTAAAGGAATTTCACAAGAAGCTGAAATAAAAAATAATAAGATATATGCCATCGATAAAACTGATTCAGAGTGGAAGTCAGAATTACCTCAAATGGCATACTATGTTTTAAGAAAGGCTGGAACAGAGCGTGCCTTTTCTGGTCCATTGAATAATAATAAAAAAACTGGGACCTATGTCTGCGCTGGTTGTCAAGTTCCACTTTATGAATCCAAAAACAAGTACGATTCTAAAAGTGGTTGGCCATCTTTTGATCGTGGTATAGACGCTAATTTAGAATACGATGTTGACTATAAAATTGGATATCCACGAACCGAACTCAAATGCAATAAATGTGGTGGACATCTTGGACATGCATTTAATGATGGCCCAAGAGAAACTACTGGGATGAGACATTGTATCAATTCTGCTGCTCTAAACTTTATTCCAACTGATGAAAAACCATAAAATTTATCCTGTTCAAAAAAGTGAGGAGGAATGGAAAACAAAACTCGATTCTAATTCTTTCCAAATTTTAAGAAAAAAGGGAACGGAATATCCCTTTACAGGAAAGTACAATGACCATTTTGAAGAAGGAACCTATAAATGTAGAGGTTGTGGTGCATCGCTTTATGACTCTTCAAGTAAATTTGATAGTAGCTGTGGATGGCCAAGTTATGATGCGTCAATCAAGGGTGCTTTGGAATTTATCAGAGACACAACCCACGATATGTTACGAACGGAAATTGTATGCTCAAATTGTGGTGACATCAAGGACATGTCTTCCAAGATGGACCAACAGCAACAGGAGAACGTTATTGTGTAAATTCTGCCAGTATAAATTTTCAACCTAAGGAAAAATAAAATATTGCCCTCAGTTTTGTAACTTTACAGTGAATTTAAAGAGCTTTTCATGACTACATATGATATCATAATTTTAGGAAGTGGACCAGGAGGTTATGTAACTGCAATTCGTGCTTCTCAACTTGGTTTAAAAACAGCCATCGTTGAAAAAGAAAGCCTTGGAGGTGTTTGTTTAAATTGGGGATGTATTCCTACCAAAGCCCTTTTAAAATCTGCTCAAGTATTTGAATATTTAAAACATGCTGAAGATTACGGTCTAAGTATAAAAGAATATGATAAAGATTTTAATGCAGTCGTGAACCGAAGTAGAAATGTAGCTAATGGTATGAGTAAGGGGGTTCAGTTTTTAATGAAAAAAAATAAGATCGATGTAATTGAAGGGCACGGGAAGATTTTTACTGGAAAAAAAATAGCAGTAACTAAAGGGGAAAAAACTGTAGAGTACCAAGCTAAAAATATTATTATAGCTACTGGAGCTCGTTCTCGCGAGATTGGTAGTCTAAAGCAAGATGGTGAAAAAGTTATAGGCTATAGAGAAGCTATGACACTTCCCAAGCAACCTAAAAAACTAATTGTTGTTGGCTCAGGAGCAATTGGGATTGAGTTTGCCTATTTTTACAACTCAATGGGTACTGAAGTAACAATAATAGAATATCTAGACCGAATTCTCCCAGTAGAAGATGAAGAAGTTTCTAAACAACTGGAACGCTCATTTAAAAAGAGTGGAATTAAAATTATGACAGGTGCAGAAGTAACAGGGGTTGATAGCAAAGGTAAAGGTGTTAAAGCTACGGTAAAAACTTCGAAAGGTGATGAGAGTATCTCAGCGGATATAGTGCTTTCAGCCATAGGGATTAAAGCCAATATTGAAAATATTGGCTTAGAAGATGTAGGTATAGCAGTCGACCGAGATAAAATTTTAGTTAATGACTTTTACCAAACTAATCTGCCTGGTTATTATGCGATTGGAGATGTTACCCAGGGCCAGGCATTGGCCCATGTTGCCTCAGCAGAAGGAATCTTATGTGTTGAAAAAATTGCAGGAGAACATGTAGAACCACTAGATTACAACAATGTTCCAGGTTGTACATATTGTTCTCCAGAAATAGCTTCGGTTGGGCTCACTGAAACCCAAGCTAAAGAAAAGGGATTTGATATCAAAGTGGGTAAATTTCCATTTTCAGCCTCGGGTAAAGCACAGGCAGGTGGAAACTCGGAAGGTTTTGTCAAAGTTATTTTTGATGCCAAATACGGCGAATGGTTAGGTTGTCATATGATCGGAACAGGAGTTACTGACATGATTGCAGAAGCTGTTTTAGGACGTAAGTTAGAAACTACCGGACATGAAGTTCTTAAAGCTGTTCACCCCCATCCAACAATGAGTGAGGCTGTTATGGAAGCGGTAGCGGATGCTTATGATGAGGTAATCCATCTATAAACCCAAACTTTCTCTTAATTACTCCAGCTTTACGTATTTACCCAAACTCTTCATATCTTTAAAATAGTTTAATACTATAAATGATGGATTTTTCTATTTTAAATCAGCCTTATAAATTAAGTAAAGACCAAATTGACTTTTATAAAAAACATGCCTTTATTAAATTAAAACATGTACTAGATGAAGAAACCTTGAATTATTTCAATGAAATAGTTTCGATTAAAGTAGAGGAAATAAATCAACAATCTACACCACTTGAGCAAAGAAATACCTACGAAAAAGCTTTTTTACAACTCTTCAATCTATGGCGGGAAGATGAGAAAATCAAAAACCTAATTTTTAATAAACGTTTAGCTCAATTGGCTACAGATTTAATGGAGGTTGATGGTGTAAGATTATATCACGATCAAGCCTTATTTAAAGAAGCTGGAGGAGGTATTACACCATGGCATGCTGATCAATACTATTGGCCTTTATCATCTTCAAAAACCATAACTGCATGGATACCTTTACAGGCCACATCCTTAGAAATGGGGCCTTTGGAATTTAGCGCAGGTAGCCAAGAAGTTTTAACTGGACGTGAACTTTCTATCAGCGAAAGAAGTGAACAGTTAATTCAAAAGAATTTAAAGATCAATGATTTTCCTCATATAATTGAATCATTTGACTTGGGTGAGATTAGTTTTCATTCTGGTTGGGTTTTTCACCGAGCAGGTAAGAATGAAACAGATGAAATACGTAAAGTAATGACTATTATTTATATGGATAAAAATATAACTCTTAAAGCACCCGAAAACGAGGGTCAACAAAACGATTGGGAAACATGGTGTCCTGGGGTAAAAATTGGTAGTGAGGTCAATTCAGCTATAAATCCGATTTTATTTGAATACTAATTATTATGAGCCAACTTTTTTTGTATTATCAAAATTGACTCCTAATGATAAATGATTTTAAAATAAATAAATTCGTTTGTTGTATTTTAGATAAAAATCTCCTATGAATCTAAAAAATACAGAAAGTAAAGAAATTATGCCTGGATGTCATGGAAAAATGATCCACGGCCAGAAAATTACGTGGGCTTTTTGGAATATTGAACAAGGGGCAACGGTTCCAAAACATCATCATCATCATGAGCAAATGATGTATATCATGGATGGTGAATTTGAATTCACTCTCTTTGGTGAAACTAATTTGTATACTGCTGGAGATATAGTTTCTATACCCTCTAATGAGCCTCACTCGGGAAAAGCATTAACCCCATGTAGATTAATGGATGTATTTAGTCCAGTTAGAGAAGAATATCGATAGACTATGCAAATTAATTTAAATGGAAAAAATGCTCTGGTAGGAGGAAGTAGTAAGGGAATAGGTCGAGCAGTAGCAATTCAATTAGCAGCTTCAGGAGCTAATGTAACTGTTATGGCACGAAGTGAAATTATATTGGAAAAAGTTGTAAATGAATTGGACACTAATTCAGGTCAAAAACATCAATATTTGGTTGTTAATTTTACAGATTTTAATGATTTTCAATCAAAAATAGATCAGTATTTTAAACTTAATGCCATAGATATATTAATTAATAATACCCAAGGTCCGAGTTCAGGGGGTGCTCTTGAAAAAAGTATCGACGACTATCAAAGTGCCTTTGATTTACTATTTAAATGTGCAGTATTTACTACTAGCCTTGCACTACCTCATATGCAAAAACAAAAATGGGGGCGTATTGTGAACGTATCATCAATATCGGTTCGAGAACCCTTAACCTATCTAGCGTTATCAAATAGTTTACGAGCCGCTTTAGTGACTTGGGCAAAAAGCCTATCCGTAGAAATAGCTCCAAATAATATTACCATTAATAATACATTAACAGGTTATTTTGATACTGAGCGTATTGCCCAAATTAATGCTCAAAAAGCAAAAAAAATGGGAATTTCTGAAAGTGAGGTGCGTTCAAATATGATCTCTGGTATCCCGGCTAAACGAATTGGCCGTCCTGAAGAATACGCTAATCTAGTTTGTTTTTTAGCTTCAGAGCAAGCTAGTTATATTACAGGGACTAATATTCCTATAGACGGTGGGCTACTCAAATCATTTTAAATAATTTATGGAGACCATTTCAATTGATTTTATAAAAGAAAATAATGTAGATCAACTTATCCCACTCTGTGGGCTTCATTCTGAATATGAGCGTGTCCCTTTTGACTCAAAAGGGAAGGAAGAAAAACTCAGGCAATTTTTATTTAAAGAAAACCCCGCATTGTTTTGTTTAGTTGCAATGAAAAAGAAAAAAATTGTAGGATATGCATCATATATGATCCAATTTTCAACCTGGGATGCTTGTAATTACATTTATATGGACTGTCTTTACTTAATTGATTCTTTTCGAGGATTTGGTATAGGACAGCTACTTTTTGATCGCATTAAAGAGGAATCAAAAAAATTAGATATTAAAGAAATTCAATGGCAAACTCCAAATTTTAATACCCGAGCAATAAAATTTTACAATCGGACTGGTGGACATTCAAAATCCAAAGAACGATACTTTCTAGATGTAATTTAAAAATCATCAATCTCCTACCGAAAAATATTTTTACGATATTGTTAAAAAACTATTATGTTTAAAATATTTAATTACATCTTATTTCTTTCTTTATTAATTACATCGACTTTTCTCTTCGGTCAATCAAAAAAGTCGTTAGACTCAATCATTACAGATTTTAATACTGACAAAGGTCTCTTTACAACCCATATTAAAGGTGATGAACTTTATTTTGAACTTCATGATAGTCTACTAGGAAAGGATCTTTTGATGATAACCCGTTATGCCCAACTCCCAGCCAATTATAACGCATATACAAATGCAGGCTCAAAGTCAAGCCAACTCATGGTGCGTTTTTCAAAAAAAAGAGATCGTATATTACTTACCCAGCACTCATTTATTAATACAGCAAAAACATCTGATCCCATAAGCCTAAGTGTTGAAAAAAATAACTTCCCTCCTATTCTAGGTGCTTTTAATATTGAAAATAAAGAATCAGATAGGTACCTTTTTAAGGTAAGTAATTATTTTAACTCTGATGCACCAAGCTTTAATGTTATTAGAAAAAGTTTAAAGAAGAAATTTGGATTAAGCAGTTTAGATCAAAAGCGAAGCTTTATTGACAATGTCAAGAGTTTTCCGGAAAATACTGAAATTCTTCACACCTTAACCTATAATGCTTCAAGCCCACCAAGAGGCAATAGTACTGGAACCTTTAGTTTTCAGATAAATCATTCTATTATTTTATTACCGAAGAAACCTATGCAGGTTCGTTATGAAGATCCAAGGGTTGGTTGGTTTACACTAAAGCAATACAACTATAGTTCAGAAGCTTTAAAATCAGATGAAGTTCGTTTAATCAGAAGATGGCGCTTAGTTCCTTCGGATATCAAAAGATATAATAATGGTGAGTTGGTTAAACCAATCAAACCAATAGTTTATTATCTAGATCCTGCAACACCACTAAAATGGCGCCCTTATTTTAAAAAAGGAATTGAAGACTGGAATACTGCTTTCGAAAAAGCTGGATTTAAAAATGCAATCATAGCTAAAGATCCTCCATCGAAAAGTGAAGATCCTGATTTTAGTCCAGAGGATAGTCGTTATTCAACTGTTCGTTATGTAGCCTCAACTACAAGAAACGCAATAGGTCCGAGTGTTTCAGACCCCAGAACCGGTGAAATTATTGAAAGTGATATAATTTGGTATCACAATCATTTGAGATCTTACAGAAACCGTTATTTACTTGAAACTGCTGCAGCTAATCCCAAGGCCAGAACTCTAAATACTCCAGAAGAGGAAATTGGTGAGATGATGCGACGAGTCATTTCACATGAGATTGGACATGCCTTGGGATTACCACATAACATGAAAGCCAGTTCAGCATATCCAGTTGACTCCCTACGCTCAGGAAATTTCACACAAAAAATGGGAATTGCAACTACGATAATGGATTATGCTCGTTTTAATTACATCGCCCAACCAGGGGATAAAAATATTCGATTTGTGCGTCAATTAGGGCCATATGATGATTATTCTATAGAATGGGGTTATAGATATTATACGCAAGAAACTTCAGAAACTGAAAAAGTTTCCTTGGGAAGAATGGTTGATAAAAAAAGTATGGATCCAATATATATGTTTGGTTATAATGGATATGATCCTAACAGCCAAACTGAAAATATTGGAGATGATCCCACCAAAGCGAGTGCTTATGGAATCAAAAATCTTAAAATAGTTATTAAAAATTTAGAAGAATGGACAACCACGGAGGGTCAATCATATGATGATCTTCAGGAATTATATAAAGAACTGATTGCTGTTTATCGAAGATATATATATCATGTGATTCGTTTAATAGGTGGAGTAAACCAAACATTGATGAATAAAGGGCAAGACAATATACCCTATAAAAATTTACCAAAAATAAACCAACTCAGTGCTTTGGATTTTTTAAAACCCAATTTATGGTCTACTCAGAATTG
>JAQWNN010000039.1 GCA_029268555.1 Flavobacteriaceae bacterium | reverse complement strand
TGAGCTTTATTTTTACTATATTTATACTATGAAATTTTTTGAAAAATATTACCCGATACTGCTTGCATTTCTAAGCTTTTTGTATTCCATCTATTTGTGGTTTTCAGCTTCAACCCCAGGAGAACAACTTGAGGGATTGTATGTAGGCCTTTGGCCGGTTACTATATTAGCATTTGCAATTGCCATTAGACAGAGAAGAAATGATGACTAAAATCAATAACAATGAATAATAAAATAATGTTTATTATCGGAAGTATCATTTTTATAGTCTATGTCTACTTTCTACTTACAATCATAAGAAAGCAACATAAAATTCAACGAAAAGAAAATAATACTATCTATGACACAAATGATTTAGATGGTATTGGTAATCAAGGCCGTTTTCCCTCAAAAGATCAAAATTCTAATTAATTTCGTGCTTGCTCTTTGTCAGTTGGATAAATTACTCCTACTTTTTTTCTAATAACGTCCATTAAGGTTACAACATCTTCACTGTTTTTCAAGCTCCACTTGCTGGATTCAAGTTTGTTGTTTCGTATACAATTATTAGCTTCTTCAATCTCGTATGTATATCCAGTCCCTAAAAAATCAAAAGATTTTTTCATTTCTTTTCCATTATTTATCAGTTGAACATTGGGAGTATGATGCCATTGAGAATTCATATATATCTCGCCATTTTCACCACATATTGTAGCTCTCATGTCTTCATTATGAGTAAAGCTTGAATACAATATAGCCTGTGCACCACTATAAGAAAATATAAAGCCTATTTGTTTGTCAACTTTTTCTTTTGTCAGAATAGCACTTGCTTTTATATCTGCAGGGAAACCTAAAAAATGGTAAGCTAAAAAAATAGGGTAAATACCAATATCTAAAAGGCTTCCACCTCCCTTTTTTAGATTAAATATTCTAGAATCGACTCCCTTATCCAAAGCGTTAAAGCTGAAAGTGGAATTAATGTAACGTAAAGGTCCAATCTTATTTTCTTTCACCCACCGATTTACCTGTTCAAATGCTGGATTGAATCGAGTCCAAAGTGCTTCCATTAAGAAAACATTATTCTCTTTAGCAGTTTTAATCATTTCTCGAACTTCTATTTGATTCATTGCCATTGGCTTTTCACAAAGAACTGCTTTGCCCTGTTTCATGGCTTCTATAGATAAAGACTTATGCAAAGTATGTAAAGAAGCAATGTAGATTATATCAACATTAGGATCAGAAAACAAGTCACTGTAATTTGAATAATAGTCTTTTGCTGCAAATTGTGTTGAAAATTTTTTAGCGCGTTTGCTGTCTGAGGAGGCGACTGCCTGTAAAAAACAATCAGAAACTAGGGCAAGATCACATGCAAATTTATGAGCAATATTTCCTAAACCTACAATTCCCCAGCGTATTGGATTCATTTTAAAAATTTTATTGAATCAAATGAAAAATATTTGAAGTTGACAATAAACTTCTTGAAGTAAAGCCCTCCCCAGCGTCAACTCCTATTAAACGACCAAAATTCCTTGCTCTATAGCTAACACTTTCAATAAAATTTTTACTGGATATTGGTGTCTCTGATTCTTTTGAATTAGGGTCAAAAAATTGAGTGCTATATGCTTTTACAGCTTTCATTTTAATTTCCAAATGATTGGAAATATCAACCACAACGTCAGGTTGAATATCAACCCATTGAATATATTCTAAAACTAATTTAGGGCGCCAAGCTTGATGCTTATTTCCTGTGCTATCATACGATTCTATTTTTTTTAGCCCACTTAAAAAACAAGAATCGTTGACAAGTTTATTTGCTTTTCCATGGTCTATATGCCTATCATTGTGTGCATTACACAAAATAATTTGGGGTCTGTATGAACGTATTTTGGCAATCAATGCTAATTGGTGGGCTTCATCATTTTGAAAAAAGCCGTCTCTGAAATTCATATTTTCACGATGACTTACCCCTAAAATTTCTCCTGCTTTTTTAGCTTCATTTTTTCTTTTTTTTACATTACCGCGAGTGCCTAATTCTCCTTGAGTCAAGTCGATAATCGCTACCGATTTACCTTGACTTATTGAAAGCGCAATACTTCCAGCGCAGCCTAATTCAACATCGTCAGGATGGGCTCCAAAAGCCAATATATCTATTGTCTTCATCTACTGATTTTAAAAATTGATTGAAGGATATCTGTTTTAATATCTTCTATAGCTTCAATACCTGATGAAAAACGAATCATTTGTTCAGTAATACCCTGTTCTTGGCGCTCCTCTTCACTTAATAAGGCATGGGAGGTTAAACGAGGACTTAATGCAGTGCTTTCTACTCCAGCCAAACTCATAGTAGGTTTAATCATTTCCAGTCCCAACAAAAACTTTTTTGTATCGAGACCTGAAGCTAGAGTAAAAGACAACATACCTCCAAAACCACTCATTTGTTTTTTAGCTGTTTCGTGACCATTATGATTTTCTAAACCAGGATAATAAACTTGTTCTACCCAATCTTGCTCCTGAAGAAAATTGGAAAGCAGAGTAGCATTATTGTTTTGGGCTTGAACTCTTAAATATAATGTTTTAATACTTCGTTCCAAAAGCCATACAGTATATTCACTTAAATTTCCGCCCAAATTTTTTGCGCTTTCAAATACCTTTTCGATAATGGACTTAGAAGATAATATAACGCCAGCTGAAATATCGCTGTGTCCTCCTAGATATTTGGTCGCACTATGAATTACGATATCAATTCCATGTTCTATTGGTTTTTGATTTACAGGACTCGCAAAAGTGTTATCAATCATTGTCCATAGAGACTCACTTTTAGCAAGTTCACTAATGGCTCTCAGATCAATTATTTTAAGTAGGGGATTACTCGGAGACTCAATATAAATTCCTTTAGTTTGTGAAGTAATTTGAGCTTTAAAATCTACAACTTTAAGCCCTTTTGCAAAACTATATTCTATTCCATACTTAGGAAATTCATTTTTTATAAAGTTTCTTGTACCACCATAAATATCATCTTGAAAAATAACATGATCCCCTGATTTCAAATGAGATAATAAGGCAGTACTAACTGCTGCCATTCCTGATCCAAAAATTAAGCATTCATTTGCTCCCTCTAAAGCGGCAATTTTTTTACTCAAACCTCTTTGGTTGGGAGTATTAAAATAACGAGGATATTGTTTGATATCTACATCATTAAATGCATATGAAGTTGAGGGATAGAGTGGAGAAACAGAACCACCATATTTAGTGTCTTTGAGTTCGCCTGCATGAACACACAAAGTTCTAAAATCAGAAGGTTTATTCATTTGATTTAATCCAAGAAATTACGCTAGGGTCGTCAGGCTGAGTTCTTGGAGATACAACACGTGCTAATCTTCCATCAGGATTGATTAAATATTTTTGAAAATTCCATGAGACACTAGAACTTATTATTCCGTTTTTATCCTCTTGAGTTAAAAACTTATATAAAGGATGCATGTCTTTTCCTTTCACTGATATTTTACTCATCATGGGAAAAGTTACGCCATAATTTTGCTCACAAAAAGCACTAATCTCTTCATCAGTACCCGGTTCTTGTCTTAAAAAATTATTTGCAGGAAAACCAATAATAATAAAGTCGTTCGTTCCGTATTTATCATAAAGTGATTGAAGTTTTTTGTATTGAGGAGTAAGTCCACATTTGGAGGCAGTATTAACTATCATTATTTTTTTACCCTTCAGAACACTAAAGTCATAGTCTTGTCCTTCTAAATTTTTTACTATAAACTGAAAAATAGTCTTGTCAACGATATTCTGAGAAAAAGAAGAATTTGTAGCAACCATAAGGAGTAAAAAATTAAGTATTAATTTCATTTCAAGTTTTTTCAATTGTTGTATGCACAAATGTATTATTATTTTTTCGTTTTAAAAAATGTTTAAACACTTAAACAACTTCGGCGCTTAAACCTTCGTTTAAAAGTGCGGTGCATCGAGGAGTTAAATCTTCTAAAGAGCCAGTCTTAACGATACATTTTCCAGTAAAGTGGACTAAATATGCACACTGTTCAGCTTGCATAAATGTATGTTCACAGATTTTAATCAAACACCGAATAACATGATCAAAAGTATTAACATCATCATTATACAAAATAATTTCATGCTCTTGATCGTTTTTTAAAAGAACTCTTTCAGCTACCTCTGGACTTTCTTTCGGGTTAGAGATATTTATTTTAAAAATTTCATTGCACACCATGCTTCACTCTCTTTTGAGCTAATCAAATTTAAGTTTTCCTTTTGACAAATATTGTATAAAATTCTAGTATCATTTTCATAAAATCCAGATAAAAAAAGACTTCCCCCCTTTTTCAGTGCTTTAGCGTAACGAGAAATTTGATCCAACAAAACATTTGTATTAATATTTGCAAAAATGATGTCGTATAAATGATATTCTAAGTTCAAAGAGGCTGCTTCATGCGTATGAAAATTCTTACAATTGTTTCTCTTGGCATTTTCAATACTATTTTCTATACACATAGGGTCGTTATCAATCGCTTTTACTCGCAATGCCCCTTTTTTTAATGCCAAAATGCCAAGAATACCTGTTCCACACCCCATATCGAGTATTGTTTTATGTATTAAAGATGTTTCCAAAATAAATTCAACCATCATATGAGTGGTTGGATGATGCCCCGTACCAAAGCTCATTTTAGGATTAATTATTAATTCAAATTTTTTACCCTGATTTTCATGAAAATCCGCGCGAATAACACATTCATCTCCTATAAAAATAGGATCAAATTTAGATTCCCACTTAGCGTTCCAATTTTCAGGAAATATTTCAGATCTTGAAACCTTAATTTCAACTTCTTTTTTATTAAGAAGTCCTATTGACTCAAGAAAGTTTTTCTTGTGATTACTCAAAGGTACATAACCATTTAAACCATCTTTAGTGTTAATAAAGCTTTCAAATGGGAGCATTTGGAGTTCGGCTAGTAAAATGTCTTCCCATGGTACCTTGGGATTTACATTAAAACAATATTCAATGTAAGCTTCCGCCATTAAAAAGCGTTTACTATCGCGATAAATTCCTCAGCGTTTAGTGAAGCACCGCCGATTAGTCCACCATCAACATCAGCCATTGAGAAAATTTCTTTGGCATTGCTGGGTTTTACACTTCCTCCATATAGAATAGAAACACTATTCGCTAGTGATGCGTCATATTTATATTCAATTTGTTGACGAACAAAAGCATGCATTTCTTGAGCTTGTTCTGGACTTGCAGTTTCACCTGTACCAATTGCCCAAACAGGCTCATAAGCTAAGATGATCTGATTCCATGTATCATTAGGTAAGTGAAATAAGGCCTTAGTCAATTGATTTTTTACTAAATCAAAATGTTTGTTTTCTTTTCGTTCACTTAATTCTTCACCAAAACAAAAAATGATTTCCATTCCAGATTCAATAGCAGTTATAACTTTTTCTTTTAGAAAATTATTTGACTCACTATAGAGAGAACGACGCTCTGAGTGTCCCAAAATAACAGTACTTACACCAACTCCTTTTATCATAGAACATGATACTTCCCCAGTGTGGGCACCAGAAACTTCTGCATTCACGTTTTGTGCTGCAACTTTTATGTCTTTGCCTTTAAGCTTTATGACGGATTGGTATAATTGAGTAAAAGCAGGAGCAATATATACCGAAACACCATTACGAATTTTATATTTTATTAAATTATTCAATAAAAGTTCAGTTTCAGGAGTATTATTGTTCATCTTCCAATTCCCAGCTACAATTTGATTTCTCATTTTCATAATGTTTTAATTCTTGGATCTAAATAAGCATATATAAAATCGACAACAATATTAATGATAATAAAGAAAAAGGCAATGGTTAAAACAGCACCCATTACTACTGGTATATCCAACTGATTTAATGCCTCAACAATTTCTTTACCTAAACCCTTCCAGCCAAAAATATATTCTACAAATACAGCTCCTGCTAAAAGAGATGCAAACCAGCCTGAAATAGCTGTTATCACTGGATTCAATGCGTTTTTTATTGCATGTTTAAATAAAACTTGAAAACGGGAGAGTCCTTTGGCATAAGCTGTTCGGATGTAATCTTCTGTCAAAACGTCCAATAGGTTACTTCGTAATAACTGAATAATTACAGCCAAAGGTCTAATTCCTAAAACAAAAGAGGGAAGAATTAAATTTTTCCATTGCAAATGATACACATTTCCATAATCATCTAATTCGTAGAGACTTCCAGTCATATTCAACCCGGTAAATTTATGAAGTACATATCCAAAAAACCAAGAGAATAAGATAGCGCTAAAGAAAGAGGGTATGCTCATACCAAGTGTGCTAAATAATTGCAAAAAATGATCGATCCAAGTATCTTTATTTAGCGTCGCTATAATTCCAAAAATAAACCCAAAAATTATTGCAATAATCATGGAAGAAACAGCCAATAAGACTGTGTTTGGAAGTGTTTCATTTATGATTTCTGTAATTGGCTTTCCTCTTTTTTGATAAGAGGTCCTAAAATATGGTGCTTTGATTACCAATACACTTTTTTCTGAATTGAATATCTCCCATCCATTATAAATATTAGGATCGTAATGTCCAAATTTTGTTGAATCAGTGGAATGTATTGATATAGGAAGTAAATCATTAAGGTAATGAAAGTATTGTTCTGTTATTGGTAAATCAAATCCAAATTTAGTTTTGATGACTTCCAACTGATTGCTGTCTTCATTTTGATCCAACATCATTTGTGCGGGATCACCAGGTAATATTGTAAAAAGAAAAAACACCAAACTGGCTACGCCCCATAATGCAAGCAAAGTAGTTCCAATTTTTTGTCTAATATAGATAAACATTATGCTTCAGAATCTTGCAGGTGAATTAAGGCAAAAACAGCATAGTTAACCATATCATGATAGTTCGCATCAATTCCTTCACTAACCAAGGTTTTTCCAAAATTCTCTTCTATCTGTTTTACTCGTAGTAGTTTTTGTAAAATTAAGTCTGTCAATGAGCTCACTCGCATATCACGCCAAGCTTCTCCATAATCATGATTCTTTCTTATCATAAGATCAAAAATGATCTGGAGCTGTTCATCATAGAGTTTAAGTGCTCCATCAATATCTAGATCAGGTTGTTCTGCAATCCCCTGTTCAATCTGAATCAGTGCCATTATACTGTAGTTGACTACACCTATAAATTCTGACTCCTGACTTTCTGATACCCTCTGTTCTTTATTAGTTTGTAAACTTCGTATACGCTGAGCTTTTATAAAGAT
Organism: Flavobacteriaceae bacterium; assembly: GCA_029268555.1. Classification (GTDB taxonomy): domain Bacteria; phylum Bacteroidota; class Bacteroidia; order Flavobacteriales; family Flavobacteriaceae; genus MS024-2A. The sequence goes on along the minus strand of JAQWNN010000039.1, from coordinate 31,345 downwards.
TTGATCTGTTAAGGATGTTAGCCTCAAAATACGCCAAGCAGCACCGTAATCGGTCATTTTATTTATAAATAAAGAGCGGCATTGAATTGTTATTTTTTGATACTGTTTTTTGGTCACTTCCATTTCAACTAAATTTGTATAAATTTCGATCTTAAATTTAATTTTAACCTCTGTTTTAAAAAAAAGTTATCAAAAAGAAAACCACGGCTTTACCTATCAATATAAAAGGAAAATTAATTGACCTAAGTTATCCTAAAGTAATGGGTATACTTAATATAACGGCAGATTCATTTTTTGATGCTGGAAAGTACAAGAGTATTGATTTAGCTTTAAAAAAAACTGAAGAAATGGTAAACGAAGGTGCATTTTTTATTGACGTAGGGGCTGCAAGTAGTAAGCCTGGAAGTCAACTAATTTCACCTGAAAAAGAAATTAAAAGACTATTACCAATACTGGAAATACTTATCAAAGAATTTACAGACACTCACTTCTCAATAGACACATATAATCATAAGGTAGCAAAAGAATCATTAACTATGGGTGCTAGCATGATTAACGACATTTCTGGAGGTGAAATTGATCCTGAAATGCTAAAAACAGTTGCTGCTTTCAAAGTACCCTATATTTTAATGCATATGAAAGGTACTCCTGAGAACATGCAAAAACAACCTCGCTATGACAATGTAACTAAAGAGATCAAATCCTATCTAGCTCAGAGAGTTAAATTAGCATTAATGTCAGGTATTAATGATATAATCATTGATCCTGGATTTGGATTTGGTAAAACTGTATCAAATAATTTTAGTTTACTCAAAGAAATGAATGTGCTAAATGACCTCAACTGCCCTATTTTGATTGGAGTCTCAAGAAAGTCAATGATTTATAAAACTATAGGGGGGAGTCCCACATCAGCGCTTAACGGTACTTCTATAATACATGCTTGGGGGTTAGAGCGAGGTGCATCAATTTTGAGAGTACATGATGTAAAAGAAGCCAAAGAATGTATTGACTTATTCTTGGCACTTCGATAGATTTCGTAATTTTACAAAAACACTTTTTTTGAAGCTTACTGATTTTATTGATTTTTCTTTTATTGATGTTTTAGACATCCTTCTTGTTGCGTTGCTCCTTTTTTATCTTTACAAGCTTCTAAGAGAGACTGTTGCTATCAATATTTTTGTAGGTATTGTATTCATATATATAATCTGGAGAATGACAGACTTACTTAACATGGATGTATTAAGTAATCTCTTAGGAAAATTTATCAGTGTGGGATTTTTTGCCTTGATTGTAGTATTTCAGCAAGAAATAAGAAAGTTTCTTCTTTTATTGGGTTCTACAAATTTTGCTAAACGAAGAAATATGTTGCGATACTTTCGGTTCTTAAATCAAGAAAAAAGTATCTCAAATCTTCATTTTGAAGTATTGGTTAATGCGTGCGAAGAAATGGCTAAAAGTAAAACGGGTGCACTTATAATTATTCAAAGAAATAATAGTCTTCAATTTACTTATTCAAATTATAATAAAACTGACATAAAACTTGATTCTCTTATTTTGCAAAGTATCTTTTTTAAAAATAGTCCTTTACATGATGGAGCAGTTATTATAAAAAATAATAGAATTATTGGGACACGAGTCGTACTACCACTTTCTGAAAAAACAAAGCTCCCAACTAAATATGGTCTTAGGCACAGAGCAGGCCTGGGAATTACTGAAAAGACTGATGCATTGGTTTTGGTTATTTCAGAACAGACAGGTAAAGTTGTTTATATCAAAGATGGAGAGTTTTATCCTGTAGATACTTTTGAAGCTTTGAGAGAAACCTTATCTCATGATTTACGTCAATAATTTAAGAAGGGATAGGTTCAGCAAATTGAACTTCATGTAACTTAACATAAAACCCATTTATAACTTTTAATAATTCCTTATGAGTCCCATGCTCTACTATTTTTCCTTCATCCATTACAATTATTCGATCTGCATTTTTTACTGTAGCAAGACGGTGAGCAATGATAATTGATGTTTTTCCTTGAGTTAGGGTATCAATTGCTTTTTGGATAATATCTTCAGTATAACTATCAACTGAGGAGGTTGCTTCATCTAAAACTAATATAGCAGGCTGAGTTATATATGCTCTTAAGAATGCGATTAACTGACGTTGACCTGCTGAAAGCATTACCCCGCGTTCTTTTATATTATATTCATAACCACCAGGAAGAGATTTTATAAACTCATGAACGCCAATTTTTTTTGCTGCTTTGGCTACGTCCTCTCTATTAATTTCCGAATCAAAAAGGGTAATATTGTTAAATAAACTATCTGCAAATAAAAAGACATCTTGTAAAACCACTGCCACATGTTTTCGAAGAGCACTTAGTTCGAAGTCTTTAATTGAAATAGAATCAATGGTTATATCACCCGACTCATACTCATAAAACCTAGAAAGTAAATTGACAATTGTAGATTTTCCAGCACCTGTTGCGCCTACAATTGCAACTGTTTCTCCTGATTTAATATCTAATGAAATACCATGTAAGACTTCTTCTCCTTGAATATAAGAGAAATGCAATTTATTAAAAGTAATGTTTCCTTTTAAAGATCCTGGATTCTTAGTTCCATAATTCTCTATATTACTTTTTGTTTCCAATATTTTAAATATTCGATCAGCCCCGACCATTCCCATTTGAAGTGTATTAAACTTATCAGCTATTTGACGTAAAGGTCTAAATAACATTTGGGACATTTGGATGAATAAAAAAATTGTTCCTAATGATATGCTTCCTTCTGAAATGAGATTAAATCCTCCGTACCAAACCAAAAGTCCAATTGTTACAGATGAAGATATTTCTGCAACTGGAAAAAATATAGAGTTAAACCAAACTGTTTTTAACCATGCTTTTTTATGTTTTTCATTAATCGAAACAAATTGATCATACTCTATTTTTTCACGATAAAAAATTTGAACAATTTTAATACCACTTAGACGTTCCTGAACGAAAGAATTTAAATTAGCAACCTGCAAACGAACTTCTTCAAATGCTTTTTTCATTGATTTTTGGAAAAGCCTTGTGGCATATAATATTATCGGTAGAATTGAAAAGACAATTAGTGTAAGTCTCCAGTCCACATAAATCATCACAACCATCACTAAAACCATTTTAAGTAAATCAGCAATAATCATAAAAAGGCCTTGAGAAAAAATACTTGCAACCGTTTCTATATCACTTACTGCTCTTGTAACAAGTCTTCCAACTGCAGTTTGATCAAAATAACTCATATTAAAAAAGATGATCTTTTCAAAAAGTTTAACTCTAAGGTTTTTAATAACTTTTTGGCCTAGCCAATTCGCATAAAAAACAAATAGAAATTGAAAAACTACCTCCAAAATAAGTGCTAATAACATTAAACCGATAAAAAGCAACATGCCCTCATAGTTTTTGAGTCTGATATAATCATCTACTGTGACTTTAAGCAAATAAGGAGTTATTGTTGAGAATATCGAGAGTAAAATTGCGGTAAGTAAAACAAAGTAATAAGTCCTCTTGAATGGCTTTATAAAAATCATCAACTTAGAGAATAGTCTAAAGTCAAATATTTTACCGCTAACCTTTGCCATGCTCTATATATATTGAATCTGGATAATCTATATGAGTTAAAAAAAGTCCTTTAGCAGGGACAGAATACCCTGCTAAAGAACGACTTTTACTTTTAATTATATGATGAATTTGATTAATATTTTTTTTTCCTAAACCTATCTCGATTAGGGTTCCTACAATAGCCCTAACCATATTTCGTAAAAAACGATTTGCAGTTATTGTGAAAACGAGTTTATTTCCATTTTTTTTCCATCTAGCGTGGGTAATATTGCAAAAGAATGTTTTAACATCTGAGTTAGATTTTGAAAAACATTCAAAATCTTCATATTCCAAAAGAATTGAAGCTGCAGCATTCATAGCTTTTAAGTCCAAAGATTGTTTTAAAATATAACTTTGGCCTAATGTGAAAGGTGATTTAATTTCACTTATATGATACTCATAAGTCCTGCTAATAGCGTCAAATCGAGCATGAGCATCAGGTTGAACCCTATGAAGGTTATGAATTGAGATGTCCTTAGGTAAAAACTGATTCAATCTAAAAATTAATTGCGATAGATTTTTTTTTTTTAATAATTCCTTCAAAATGAGCAAACATAATTTTCGCATGAACTCCAGTGTCAGTTCTACCTGCAGCAGTTAACGATATTGTTTCTTTTAAAAGGATTTTTAGTGCATCTTCGATTACTTCCTGGACAGTAATTACGTTGGGTTGACTTTGCCAGCCGTGATATGCAGTACCGGCATATGAAAACTCTAAAAAAAAGCGGTTCAAATCCATTATTTACAAATATACTTGGATTTATCTTTTGATACAATTTACAATTATAGTGAATCCAGTTTGTCATATTCTACACAGATTCCATATTTTTGAATTAATCAAATTATCTATTGAAAAAAATTCTTTTACTTTCTGATACACATAACTTTCTAGATCAAAAAATCAAAACATATGCTGCACAAGCAGACGAAATTTGGCATGCAGGTGATATAGGAGAAATAAGTTTAATTGATGAGCTAGAATCTATAAAGCCTGTTCGTGCTGTCTATGGAAATATTGATAATCATATGATTAGACAACAAATACCAGAAATTTTAAACTTCAATTGTGAGGGAGTTGATGTGCTCATGATTCATATTGCTGGAAATCCAGGATCTTATAATTTAAGAGCTGAGCAATTAATTCAAAAGAATCAACCTAAACTTTTTATCTGTGGCCATTCTCATATTCTAAAAGTAATGCAGGATAAAAAAAATGATCATTTACATATGAACCCTGGGGCTGCAGGTATTTCAGGATTTCATAAAACAAGAACTTTACTGCGCTTTAAGCTACATGATGGTAAAATAAAAAATTTAGAAGCTATCGAGTTAGGTTTACGAGGGAGATTATCGAATACGGTCAATTGAGCGGACTAAGGCTTCGTCTTTAATGATATTTCTTCGAGCAAACCAGAGTAATAAGATATTTAAGAATGATGTAAAAATTATTATTTCATCGAAACCAAATCCATCTTTCAAATTAATCCCGGCAGTAAAAAGAATAGCCTGAAAAGCAAAAAGAAAAATGAGCACATTGCTTAATAGGGATTGCGGAAGTCTACGTTTGTACAAGAAAATTGTAATTAAAGTCAGCACAGGGAAAATTAAAAAGCCATAGTTTGATTGAAAATAAAAACCAGCTGAAGATGTTGAGTTCATATTCAACGATAAGTAAAAACAAGAACTACATAAAATTAAGACTAAGCATAAATATAATGTCTGGATTCTCTGAATCATATCTAATTTTTTTGTGATATTAAGTTTTTTCGAAAAGCACTCATTTTAATTTAAAAAAATTGTATTATTGTCATTCTACAATATACAAATACTCAATTCAATATTATTGTAATGATTGAGTCATAATCAAAATTTTCATGTACGAAATAGCAACTCTTAAAACTAAGAAATTACCCGAATTACAAGATATCGCAAAAAAAATTGGAATTAAGGGTATTGCCGGTCTAAAAAAATTAGACCTAATTTATCAAATTGTTGATTTTATTGCTTCAAGGCCAGAAGAAGATTCCAAAACTGGGACTTCAGAAGAAAAGACGACTTCCGGTACTGAAAAAAAGGGGCAAATTAAAATTTTACCTGTTCAAAAATCGCAGCCAAAACCTAATCAAGATAATCAACAACAAAAAAATAATAATCCTAACCAGAAAAAGCCTGGACATCATCAAAATAATAATCCTAATAAAAATTCTATTTCTAAGAAAAATGATTATCAAAATAAAAATCGCCAAGACAATAATCATAACAAGGACAATAGGAATCGTTACCGCCAACCTGATTTTGAGTTTGACGGAATTGTAGAAACAGAAGGGGTATTAGAAATGATGTCTGAAGGTTACGGATTTCTTAGATCCTCAGATTATAATTATCTCTCTTCACCAGATGATGTTTATGTTTCCCAATCCCAAATTCGTTTGTTTGGATTAAAAACTGGAGATACTGTCCTTGGTTCAGTTCGTCCTCCAAAAGAAGGAGAAAAATATTTCCCTCTTATTAAAATTGATAAAATTAATGGGTTAGATCCAAAAGTTGTACGGGATCGTGTATCGTTTGAACATTTGACCCCACTTTTCCCCCAAGAAAAATTCACCCTTGCAGATAAACAGAGTACCATGTCCACCAGAATTATGGACCTGTTCTCTCCAATTGGAAAAGGACAGCGTGGAATGATCGTTTCCCAGCCTAAAACAGGTAAAACACTGCTTCTTAAAGATATTGCCAATGCCATTTCTGCAAATCATCCAGAAGTTTACCAGTTAATTTTGTTGATTGATGAACGTCCTGAAGAGGTAACTGATATGCAACGAAATGTAGACGGTGAAGTTGTGGCGTCTACTTTTGATGAACCTGCAGATCGACATGTAAAGGTTGCAAACATTGTCTTGGAAAAAGCTAAACGTCTTGTCGAATGTGGTCATGATGTTGTAATCCTTTTGGACTCAATAACAAGACTTGCAAGAGCATATAATACTGTTCAACCTGCTTCAGGTAAGATTTTAAGTGGTGGTGTAGATGCAAACGCCTTACACAAGCCTAAACGTTTTTTTGGTGCCGCTAGAAATATTGAAAAAGGTGGGTCATTATCAATAATTGCTACCGCATTGACTGAAACTGGATCCAAAATGGATGAAGTAATTTTTGAAGAATTTAAAGGAACTGGAAATATGGAGCTTCAATTGGATAGACGGATCGCAAATCGACGTATTTTCCCAGCTATAGACCTTGTTTCTTCCAGTACGAGAAGAGACGACCTATTACTTGATGAAAATACTATCAAGAGAATGTGGATTATGCGAAAATATCTTGCGGATATGAATCCTGTGGAAGCAATGGAATTTATTAATGATCGATTTCAAAGAACACAAAGTAATGAAGAGTTTTTGATCTCGATGAATTCATAAAAATCAACAATAAACTATAATAAAAAACTTAAAAAAAAGTATGATACGAATGCTTTTAAAGTATCCCTTCATTCTTTACAAAGATGCAATGTGAGTTGCAAGTTTCGACTTTAAATTTGCAGCCTTATTTGCGTGAATGATGTTTTTCTTTGCTAATTTGTCAATTAACGAAATTACTGAAGGAAACACTTTTTTAGCTTCTTTTTTATTAGAGATTTCTCTAAGCTTTTTAATAGCATTTCGGGCAGTTTTGTGCTGAAATCGATTTAAGAGTCTTTTCTTATTATTTGATCGAATACGTTTTAATGCAGATTTATGATTTGCCATATTTAGGATTTAAGTTGTAGCCCGTAGGGGAGTCGAACCCCTCTTTCCAGGATGAAAACCTGGCGTCCTAACCGATAGACGAACGGGCCATATTTTTCGTGCGCAAATTTACATGAAAAATGTTATTATGCAATACTTCTTTAAAACAATTAATATGCTTTTGCAAAAAGAACGCGTTGTTTAGATGGATTGCCTGAAAATACACATTTTCCAAGTTCTTCTTTAGAGTCTAATGGTATACATCTAATGGTAGCTTTAGTTGATTTTTTTATCATTTCTTCAGTTTCTTGTGTACCATCCCAATGTGCTAAAATAAAACCTCCTTTGTTATCTAAAATATTTTTGAATTCTTCAAAATTTTCAACTTTAGTAATGTGTGATTCTTTGAAATCCAATGCCTTTTGAAATAAATCACTTTGAATCTTTTCCAACTGACTGTAAATAAAATCTACAACCTTATCCTGAGATATTACTTCTTTTTTAAGTGTATCTCTTCTAGCAATTTCAACAGTGCCACTCTCCAAGTCTTTAGGGCCTATCGCGATGCGCATCGGAACTCCTTTGAGTTCATATTCATTAAATTTATAGCCAGGTTTGAATTTATCTCTGTTATCAAACTTCACTCTAATATATTTACTCTCTAGAGCCATTTTTATTTGAGTTGCGACTTCTGCGATTTCATTTTGTTGCTTCTCACCTTTGTATATAGGAACAATTACTACTTGAATAGGAGCTAAATTTGGAGGCAGAACCAAACCATTGTCATCACTATGAGTCATTATCAAAGCTCCTATTAAACGAGTTGACACTCCCCATGAGGTAGCCCAAACATGCTCTAACTCACCTTTAGTAGTGGCATACTTTACATCGAATGCTTTGGCAAAATTTTGACCTAAGAAGTGCGAAGTACCAGCTTGCAGAGCCTTCCCATCTTGCATTAATGACTCGATACAGAAGGTTTCTTCCGCACCAGCAAAACGCTCACTTGCAGTTTTAATTCCTTGAATTACTGGAATGGCCATATAGTTTTCTACAAAATCAGCATAAACTTGATTCATCAATCTAGTTTCCTCCATAGCTTCTTTTTCGGTTGCGTGAGCTGTGTGTCCCTCTTGCCATAAAAATTCTGCCGTTCTTAAAAAAAGACGTGTTCGCATTTCCCAACGAACCACATTGGACCATTGATTAATCAAAATCGGCAAATCTCTGTAGGATTGAATCCAGGATTTAAAAGTATTCCAAATCAATGCCTCACTAGTTGGCCTCACAACAAGTTCCTCCTCTAACTTCGCATTTGGATCAACCTTTAGCTTACCTGGTCTATTTTCATCATTTTTTAAACGATAGTGAGTGACCACAGCACATTCTTTTGCAAAACCTTCTGCGTTTTTCTCCTCGGCCTCAAATAAGCTTTTCGGGACAAATAGAGGGAAATAGGCATTTTCATGACCTGTTTCTTTAAACATCTTATCTAATTGGGCTTGCATTTTTTCCCAGATTGCGTAGCCATAGGGCTTAATAATCATACATCCTCGAACTGCAGAATTTTCCGCTAAATCTGCATTTATGACAATTTCATTGTACCATTTTGAATAATCAGTTTTTCTTGAGGTTAATTTACTACCCATAAAATTTTTGGCATAGAATTTGCCTATATTTGTTTATATAAATAATTGTGGCACAAAGCTAAACTTTTTGAACCACATCTCTAAAGCGTTTTATTATGAATACACGAAAATACTTCATAAAATTTAAAAGTATACTAATCGCTTTAATTGCTTCTTTAATTTTTTTAAGTTGTGGGAGTTTTAGCGGTGCATCCTATTTTTCAAATGATGGGATTTATACTTCTGAAATTCCAAAAAGATCTGAACAAAATTCTGAATCTATTTCAAATAATAATAATTATTATACAAAATATTTTAAAGATTTGATCCAAGACGATCTCTCAAAAAATGAAATATATTTTACCGACACAGAAAATTATGCTTCCCAAGATATCTATTTAGACGAAAATAATTATGTTGAATCCTCTCAAATTCCTTGGGGAGAAAAAACAACACAAACTGAAATTGTTGTTTTGAATACTCGTCCAAATTTTATGTGGGGATTATCAGGTTTTGCTTTTAGAGGTTCACCTTTTTGGAACAGTAATTATTTTAATAACCCTTACAGGTTTGGATATGGATTTTATGGTTCACCTTTTATGGATCCTTTTATGGGACCATTTATGGAGCCTTTTATGAATCCCTATAATGGAGGATATAATGGAATGTGGCGATTTGACCCTTTTTATAGCCCGTTTGGATTTCACGGAGGATATGGGTTTGGTTACGGATTAAATCGTTGGAATCGTTGGCACCCCTTTGGAGCAGGTTATTATGACTATAATAACAAACGCATCAATGGTTATGGAAAAGATTACAATTCAACAGTAGCCCGTGTTAAGTCTGGTAGAGGAGAAAAAAATTATGATGGAACAAAACGCTCCGATAGAATCGAAAAACAAAATTCAATAAATAGGCAAAACGATGAAGCTGTTGGGTCAATAAATAGTCTTAACACTGGAAGAGGTTTAAATTCTTTACGCACCACCTATCTATTAACTAACCGAGGGGAAAATATTTTAGGAGAAAAAGCAACTAGAAATTCTTTAACTGCAAGACCCATTTTTGGATTTACATCAGGAGCAGTAGGTAGAAGCCCAGGTAATTCAAATACAAACCCTTCAAAAAGCATTAAAGGAAACTCTAAAGGAGGGTTTACTCGACAACCATATAGAAATTTAGGGAATCGACAAAATCCGAAAACGACTTCACCAAGAAGTGTAAATCAAACCTCAGATTCTAAAAGAAGTATCACAAAACAAGTGAGGGATAAAATGAATTCTTCTCGAGAATACAATTCTAGAAATTCTAATAATTATAGAAAATCTACAAATAGAAATTATAACAGTAATAACAATTTTTATTCAAAACCGAGTTATAGAAATTCATCTCCAACACCATCTTTTAACTCAGGGGGAGGAAGAACTTCATCTGGACGTCGTAGAAACTAATAATTATTCATTTAATGTATAGCTTAAGAATACTATTTGTATCCTTTTTTATTACACAATCACCTGTTTGTCAGACAATTAACGATATTAATTATTTCTTAGGAAGTGAATTGAATGGTACTGCAAGATACAATAGCATGGCTGGAGCCTTTGGTGCTCTTGGAGGTGATTTAACTTCAATAAGTATTAACCCTGCTGGTTCTTCAGTGTTTTTATTCTCTGAAATAGGAGGGACATTAACCCGTAAGAATAAAGCTGTGGAAAGCAGTTACTTTGGAAATTCGGTCAACAAAACAGACAACAACCAAAAATTTGATCAGATTGGTGCTGTGTTTGTATTTAATAATACAAATAGTGAAAGCCCATGGACCAGAGTAAGTGCTGGGATTAATAGCCATAGAATTTCAAAGTTCGATCAAAATTCTCGCGTGAAAGGATTTAATACAACTGGAGTAGACAATTATTTCCTTTATTTTGCTGATGGATTGGCTTTTGAAAACCTCCCATTATATGATGGAGAAACTGTTTCTGAGGTTTATCGCATATTAGGAGAAGAGAACGGTTTTGCTGCACAGCAAGCTTTTCTGGGTTATCAAGCGTATATTATCAATCCGCTAAATTTTGCTGATGGTGAAACAAAGTATAATTCAAATGTAGAATATGCCAAAGTAGATCATAAGCTTGACATCCTTAGTAATGGACTTCACCGTAAAACAGCGCTTAACTTTAGTGCCTTATATGACGATGTTTTACATATAGGTGTAAATCTAAATTTTCATAAACTAGAGTATCATTCGAATCAAAACTTTTTAGAAACAAATCAGTATTCTGACTCACCTGTTTATAATATAGGTTTTAAGAACGATGTCAGCAGTTTTGGAAATGGTTTTTCTGGTCAGTTTGGAGCAATACTTAAACTTAAAAAATTGAGATTAGGGTTTGCTTATGATTCACCACAATATATTGAACTTGTCGATGAAACTGAACAAAGCCTGACTTCCACATACCTTGATCAAGGGATTATTATTAAAGAAACAATTGATCCAGGAGTTTTAAATCTTTATGATTCATATCAGCTTAACCTTCCCTCTAAAAGTACATTAAGTATGGCATATATATTTGGAGTCACTGGACTAATCTCACTTGATTACTCTACTCAAAATGCTGCAAATACATTTTTGACTAATAGTGAAGGTAGTGAATATCTAAATGAACTTTCAAACATGTTTATCAACTCATTTGAATCAATACAAACATTAAGAATTGGAGGTGAATATCGAATTAAAAATATAAGTTTAAGAGCCGGATTTCTTAACCGAAATAATGCACAAAAAGATATTAATGATTCTGATCAAGCAATCACATTTGGCATAGGATTTGATCTCGGATCAAATTCGATGAACCTCTCGTTTGTTCAGCTAAGTGAAAATAAGAAGTTCAATGTTTTTTCAGAAGGATTAAATGACCCATATACACTTTCAAATACCATAACTCAAGTAAGTATTAGTTATAATATCAAACTTTGATTGTTACCGCTTTCTTTTTCCCTTGTATAAATTAAGTATATTTGTAAGCATATTTAGAAGATATGAAACTAGAAAAAATAATCACAGATAGCCTTGATCAGATTGGAGATGATCATTTTTCAACTTCGAGTGAAAATCCCATAAGAGCAGACGCCTTTGAAATGCCCGACGAAGAAAAAATTAATGTGATTAAAAATCACGTCAAAGCTATTTTGGAGACTTTGGGTATGGATTTGACAGATGATAGTCTGAAAGGTACTCCACTTCGGGTTGCTAAAATGTATGTGAATGAAGTTTTTGGAGGACTTCATCCTGACAAAAAGCCTAAAGCCTCGACCTTCGATAATTCTTACAAATATGGAGAAATGTTGGTTGAAAAAAATATTACCCTCTACTCTACTTGTGAACACCACTTACTACCTATTATTGGAAAAGCACATATTGCATATGTCTCAAATGGAACTGTAGTAGGACTTTCCAAAATGAATCGTATTGTAGAGTATTATGCATCTCGTCCTCAAGTACAAGAACGCCTTACATTGCAGATTGTTAAAGAACTCCAAAAAGTATTAGGGACAAAGAATGTTGCTTGTGTAGTTGATGCCAAACATTTATGTGTAAATTCTAGAGGGATTAAAGACGTGGCTAGCAGCACAGTTACCAGTGAATTTGGTGGAATATTTAGATTAGAGGATAAGAAAAGAGAATTTTTAGATTATATCCAACTAGATACAAAGTTCTAATGGAGCAAAAATTAGTGGTTTATAATTCTTTAAAAGGGGAAAAAGAGTCTTTTAAGCCGATAAACAAAGACCATGTTGGAATGTATGTTTGTGGACCAACAGTTTACAGCAATGTCCATTTGGGAAATTGTAGAACATTCATTTCGTTTGATCTTATATTTAGATACCTTCAATATTTAGGATATAAAGTACGATATGTTAGAAATATAACTGATGCTGGACATTTAGAAAATGATTCTGATGAAGGAGAGGACCGTATTGCAAAGAAAGCACGATTAGAGTCAATAGAACCAATGGAAGTTGTACAGCGTTATACAATTGATTTTAGAGATACGATGGCAAAATTTAATGCCCTGCCCCCTAGTATTGAACCTACTGCGACTGGACATTTAGTTGAACAAATAGAATTTATTAAAAAAATCCTTGATCAAGGGTATGCCTATGAAGTTAATGGTTCTGTATATTTTGATGTTCTTAAATTTAATAAAGACATGCCTTATGGAAAACTTAGTAGAAGAAATATTGAAGAACTAGTTCATAACTCGAGAGCCCTAGATGGTCAGTCTGACAAACGTAACCCTCAAGATTTCGCACTCTGGAAAAAAGCTGAGCCAAAGCATATTATGCGTTGGCCTTCACCATGGAGTGATGGATTTCCTGGATGGCATTTGGAATGTACCGCAATGAGTACCAAATATCTTGGAACACAATTTGATATTCATGGAGGGGGTATGGATTTAAAATTTCCTCATCATGAATGTGAAATAGCCCAAGCTGAAGCTGTAAATAAAAAAAATCCTGTTAACTATTGGTTGCATGCTAATATGCTGACCCTTAATGGAAAAAAAATGGCTAAATCAACAGGAAATAATATATTACCGTATGAGATGTTTAGTGGAGAAAACTCAATCTTAAAGAAGAGCTTTTCGCCTATGGTTACTCGTTTTTTTATGCTTCAAGCTCATTACAGAAGTATTGTGGATTTGAGTCAAAGTGCACTAGAAGCCTCAGAAAAAGGGTTCAATCGTTTAGTTGAAGGTATTTTAATGCTCGATCAACTAGTAGCAAGTGATTCCTCATCGGATTTTAATATTGGGGAGTGGAATAAAAACTGCTACTCAGCAATGAACGATGATTTTAATAGCCCTTCTTTAATTGCCTATTTGTTTGATGCTGTAAAATACATAAATGCAGTTTCTAGTGGATTAAAAAAAATTAGTAGCGAAGACCTCGAATCACTTTCTAAAAGCATGAAAGGATTTTTTTATGAGGTCTTGGGTCTTTTGACACCAGAAAAAGATAAGAATGAAAATGAATCAAAACAGCTTATTGGGACACTTGAATTATTAATGACACTTAGAGACAATGCTAGAGCTGATAAAGATTTTAAAACTTCTGATCTAATTCGGAACAGCCTCGAGAAAATACAAATACAAATTAATGATACTGAAGAGGGCACTTCTTTTAAGGTTTACTAATCTTCTATTAAATTGAAAAAAATATTAATCTTCCCTTTTGTAATTTTAATTAAAGGATATCAATTTTTAATCTCCCCTTCTTTACCACCTACATGTCGATATCAACCAACCTGCTCAAATTATAGTAAAGAGGCATTAATTAAACATGGCTTTTTTAAAGGAGGATGGATGGCAATTAAAAGAATCTCGAAATGTCATCCTTGGGGAGGCTCAGGATACGACCCTATCCCTTAAAATTTTATTTCGTTTTGATTTCTTTTAACTACTTTTACTATCGTAAAATAATACCTTATGTTTCTTTTAAAAATTGACTGGGCTCCGAGTGAAACCCTTTTTAAAATAGGGAGTTTTGGCATACATTATTACAGCTTAATGTTTGTGATAGCCTTTGGACTTGGATATTATATAATGAAAAAAGAATTCGAAAAAGAAAAAATTGCAATTGAGCATTTGGAGTCATTATTTGTCTACATGGTTATTTCAATTTTATTAGGGGCTAGACTTGGTGATGTCTTTTTTTACAGCTGGGATTACTATCAAGATCACTTGATAGAAATTTTACTTCCTATCAAAGAAACCTCAGACGGATACAGTTTTACAGGATTTAGAGGTCTAGCAAGTCATGGAGCTGTAATAGGTGTACTTATAGGAATTTACCTTTATAAAAGAAAGTTTAAGGAAAAGACACTTATTTGGCTTTTAGACCGTATGACTATTCCTATTGCTTTAGGTGCTACTTTTGTGAGACTTGGTAATTTTTTTAATTCTGAGATTGTAGGTAAATACACAGGTAATAACTTTGGAGTGGTTTTTTTGAATAATAGAGAGACATCTCCAAGACATCCTGCTCAACTCTATGAGGCGTTTTGCTACTTAATACTATTTTTTGCCCTGAGATTCATTTTTAAGAATATTAAAAAAGAAAAACCTGGCCATCTTTTTGGTGTTTTTTTTGTTGGAATGTTTAGTATACGATTCTTAATCGAGTTTGTCAAAGAAAGTCAAGGAGGTTTTGAAGACATAATGCCTTTCTTAACCACGGGTCAATGGTTGAGTATACCTCTTATTATTATGGGTTTCTTTTTTATTCTTCGAAGAAAAAACAATATGTCAGAGGTATGAATTTTCGGTTTCAGGTACTCATCTTATCTATCAACTTAATATGAACCGAGAATCTTTAGAAAAACTTCGTTATCCTATTGGAAAATTTGATTGGAATGATGAACGAAGTCCTGATGTTTTGGAAAAAGCGATTGTAGAAATTAAAACCTTTCCATCAAAGCTTAGTGAAACAGTTTCTGCACTTCCTACCAAAACTATGCAACATCGTTATCGCCCAAATGGTTGGACCATAGCTCAGGTTATTCATCATTTAGCAGACAGTCATATGCATTCTTATTTGCGTTTTAAACATGCACTCTTAGAAAATACTCCCTCAATAAAAGACTATGAAGAAAGTCAATGGGCTAACCTGCCAGATGCATCAAGAACAGAGATTGACTATAGTTTAAACTTAATTACAGCACTGCACTACAGATGGACTTTATTTTTAAGAAGCTTGACCCAAGACAATTTTAAAAAATCCTACTTCCATGCAGAGCGAAATAAAAATTATCCTTTAGACGCTACACTATTAATCTATTCCTGGCATTGTAAACATCACTTAGCTCATATCAAAAATGCTATTAAAAAAGGATATTAATTAAAAAAAAGGCAATTTACCATAGCTTGAATTTTTGTTTCAGATTCAAAAATTCTATTTTTTTTCTTCCAACAAAACTTTCTTTTTCTGGGTATCATACATCACAGGTGTTGCAATAAATACCGAAGAATATGTTCCTACAATAACACCAATTATAAGTGCAAACATAAAACCTCTGATAGATTCTCCTCCAAAAATAAAGATTGCTAATAGGACAATTAGAGTTGTCAATGAAGTATTTAATGTTCTGCTTAGTGTGCTATTTAAAGCTGCATTCACTGTGTTTTCAAATTCCCATTTAGTATGTTCATTGATATATTCACGAATACGATCAAAAACTACTACTGTATCATTTAAAGAATAACCAATTACAGTCAATATTGCGGCTATAAAAGCTTGATTAATTTCCATACTGAATGGCATAAACGTGTAAGTAATTGAGAAAATTCCTAACACCACTAATACATCATGAAATACTGCAGCTACTGCACCTAATGAGAATTGCCATTTTTGGAAACGGATTAAAATGTATAGGAATACCACAATTAGTGATCCAATAACTGCCAAGAAAGAATTATTTTTAATGTCATCAGCAATGGTAGGTCCAACTTTAATGGAAGACATTATTCCAATTGTTTTTTCAGAACTACCCTTAACAAAGTCTTGATAGGTAATTGCATCAGGTAAATAAGGTTGTAAAGAACTATAAAGCTTTTGGTGAATTTCTTTGTCTACAGCTACACCTTCAGTATTAACTTTATATTTGGTTGTGATTTTAAGCTGGTTCTCTTCACCAAATGTTTTAACCTCAGCGCTTCCAAATTCTGAGTTCAAAATACTACTAATTTCAGTCGGATTTACTGCATTTTCAAAACGAACGGTATAGGAGCGACCTCCTACAAAATCTACACCTTGATTTAGCCCTTGTGTAATTAGGGATATTAAACTTATCAAAATTAATGCTGAGGATATGATGTAAGCCATTTTTCGTCTTTGTAAAAAAGAAATATTAATCTCAGATAACAATCCTTTTGTAATTTTTGTAGAAAAGGAAACTCCTTTTCCTTTTTCATTACGTGAATCAACTAAAATCCGTGTTATGAATATTGCTGTAAACAATGAAGTCCCAATTCCAATTAATAAAGTTGTAGCAAAGCCTTTGATAGGACCTGTTCCAAAAATAAACAAAATCAATGCGGTTAATCCTGTTGTAATATTAGCATCTAAAATTGAAGAAAGGGCATTGTTAAACCCATCAGCAATAGCTTTTCGAATCCCTTTTCCTTTTCTTAACTCCTCTCGTATACGTTCAAAGATAAGTACATTAGCATCGACAGATATTCCAATTGTCAAGACAATACCGGCAATGCCAGGTAAGGTAAGAACTGCCCCTAATCCCGCCAAAATTCCAAAGATCAGAAGGATGTTTAATATTAAAGCTATATCTGCATAAAATCCAGAACTTCCATAGTAAAAAACCATCCAAATAAGCACGAAGATCAATGCTATAATAAATGAATACATTCCAGACTGGATTGCTTCTTTTCCAAGAGATGGTCCAACAATTTCAGATTGAATAATCTCTGCAGAAGCAGGTAATTTTCCTGCGCGAAGTACATTTGCTAAATCTATTGCTTCATTTAAGGAAAAATCTCCTGTAATTTCAGAACGTCCACCAGAAATAGCACCACTTGACACCCCTGGTGCTGAATAAACTATATCATCTAGTACAATTGCAATATTACTAGATTCTTTAAATGCTTTACCAGTCATATTTTCCCAAATACGCGCTCCTCTGGAGTCCATCTGCATAGAAACGGCAGGGTTACCTACTTGATCAAAAGTTTGAATAGCATCTACTACTACCCCACCACTTAGTGGTGCCCGGTTATCTCTGTTAGATCTCAATGCAAATAATTCTATCACATCGGTATCGACATCAGGTTTTCCTAATACAAAACTTACATAACGGTATTCTGCTGGTAATAATCTCCTGACATCTGATCGGTTTAAGTAACCTAAAATTTCTTCTCCATCTCGAGTAGCAAATTGAGCTAAAACAGGTCCGCCTTGAAAACCTTGACCTACAATCTTATCCAAGATAAGATTCTGGCTTGGAGCAGAAATAGAGTCCGTTGAGGCAACGTCAGCTAACAAATCATCTATTTCAGAAGATTGGTCTTTTTCTTCTAATTCGTTAGTAGTTAATTTTTTTTGTTCATTACTCACCAATTCATTAGCTTGGATTAAAAACCCAATAAGGGCATCATTTTTAAATGTTTCCCAAAATTCTAATTGAGCAGTACTTTGTAACAAGTTTTTTACACGGTCAACATCTTTGGCTCCAGGTAATTCTACTAAAATTCTTCCTGAAGCTCCCAATCTTTGAATATTGGGTTGAGTAACTCCAAACTTATCAATTCTCTTTCTGAGTACTTCAAAAGCTGAAATAATAGACTCGTCAATTTTACGCCGAATTACAGTTTGTGTTTCAGAATCTGACATTTCAAAGTTGATTTCATCGCTTAGAGTACGATTTCCAAAAATATCTGGAGATGATAATTTTTCAGAACTTTTAACCATGTCAAAAGCATCAAAGAATGACTCAACGTAGGGCTCGTCAGAGGATTTCTGAAGTATATTTGCTTCTTCTAAAGCATTATTGAAAACTGTGTTTCGTGTATTTTCTGCCAAACCTTTCAAAATATCCTTGATTGAGATTTGAAGAATTACATTAATACCACCTTTTAAATCAAGTCCTTTATTTAATTCTTTTGCTTTTGAATCGTTATAAGATGTAAAGCCGTAGATACTATTATTCCCTATAGAGTCTAGGTAGTTTGTGATTTTCTTATCTCTAGCTTCTAAGTAATTAGTGGTATCTTCAGAAACAGCTTGTTTTGCGAAGTTTTCCGCTTGAGATTCCACACTACTACTTATGAATGTAAAAGACAGCTGATATATGCTCACTAGAGCAAATAAGACTCCGAAAACTTTAACTAATGAGTTGTTTTGCATTTGAATAAATTTAAGCCCATTTTAGGCGAGCAAATATAGGATTAAAGCTAGGAATTGGCAACTCTTAATTAGAATATTGATATAAGCTAAATAATAAAATCTAAAGAATGTCCTTTAGGGCAGTATTCATGGTCCTTACTTTTTTTGCGCTTTCAATCATTTGCTGATTTTCTTTTTCATCTAATTTTACATCAATGATAGACTCTATTCCATTTGATCCTATAATACAAGGAACACCAATACATATATCTTCTAATCCATACTCCCCTTCAAGTAAAACAGAGCAAGGAATTATACGTTTCTGATCGTTAAGAATACTATCTACTAAATATGCTACAGAAGCTCCAGGGGCATACCATGCAGAAGTTCCTAATAATTTTGTTAATGTAGCGCCACCAACCATTGTATCAGCGGCAACTTTATCCAAAGTTGTTTTATTTAAATAGTCAGAAACGGGTGCTCCGTTGTAACTCGCAATTCTAGTTAGCGGAATCATAGTAGTATCTCCATGCCCACCAATAACCATTCCTTGAATATCATTTGCAGGTCTATCTAGAGCTATGGATAAGTATGTCTTAAAACGAGAACTGTCTAAAGCTCCACCCATTCCAATGATTCTATTCTTAGGTAAGCCTGTTGATTGTAAAGCCAAGTAAGTCATTGTATCCATTGGATTTGAAACTACCACAATAATTGTGTCAGGCGAGTATTCCAAAATACTTGAGGAAACAGCTTTTACAATACCAGCATTAATTCCTATCAATTCCTCGCGAGTCATTCCAGGCTTTCTTGGAACCCCAGAAGTAATTACTACAACGTCACTCCCAATAGTCTCTGAATAGTCATTTGTGACACCTGTTATACTCGTATTAAAACCAAGAGTGGTAGCAGTTTGAGTAAGGTCTAATGCTTTACCTTCAGCGATACCTTTTTTGATATCTAATAAAACTACTTTACTTGCAATTCTTTTCTGAGCAATGTATTCTGCACAAGTGGCTCCAACATTTCCAGCCCCAACAATTGTTACTTTCATTATTTATATTTAATTTTTATTTTATTTTTTGGTCATATTTTTTTACACATCTATCTTAGCATAGATGGCATTCTTTTCTATAAATTCTCTTCTTGGTGGCACCTCATCTCCCATCAGCATTGAGAAAATACGGTCAGCTTCCCCTCCATTATCGATGGTAACTTTTCTTAAGGTTCGTTCAACAGGATTCATGGTAGTGTCCCAGAGCTGTTCAGCATTCATCTCTCCCAATCCTTTATATCTCTGGACAGAAGATCCAGAGCCGAATTCTTTCATCAAACGATCCCGCTGATCATTATCCCAAGCATAGCTTTTCTTTTGTCCTCTTTTAACCAAATATAGTGGTGGTGTTGCTATGTAGATATAGCCAGCTTCGATCAACTCTTTCATGTAGCGAAAAAAGAAAGTTAATATCAACGTGGAAATATGGCTTCCATCAACATCTGCATCACACATGATTACAATTTTGTGGTAGCGTAATTTTTCTAAGTTTAAAGCTTTACTGTCTTCTTCAGTTCCAATAGTCACTCCAAGGGCAGTGTAAATATTTCTTATTTCCTCATTTTCAAATACTTTGTGTTGCATTGCCTTTTCAACGTTCAATATCTTTCCACGAAGGGGTAAAATCGCCTGAAAATTACGATCACGTCCTTGTTTAGCTGTTCCCCCTGCAGAATCACCCTCTACAAGGAATACTTCACAAACTGCAGGATCTTGCTCAGAACAGTCTGAAAGTTTACCAGGAAGGCCTCCTCCACTCATAACTGTTTTACGCTGAACCATTTCTCTTGCTTTTCTTGCGGCATGTCTTGCTTGAGCAGCTAAAATTACTTTTTGAACTATAGTCTTCGCATCGTTGGGATTTTCTTCTAAATAATTTTCTAACATTTCAGAAACAGACTGTGATACTGCTGAAGTAACTTCCCTATTTCCTAATTTGGTTTTTGTTTGACCCTCAAATTGAGGCTCTGCTACTTTTACTGAAATAATGGCTGTTAGTCCCTCACGAAAATCATCACCGGCTATTTCAAATTTTAATTTATCTAACAAACCAGAACTGTCAGCATACTTTTTTAGGGTTGTAGTCAATCCTCTACGAAAACCGGAAAGGTGTGTTCCTCCCTCGTGGGTATTAATATTATTTACATAGGAGTGAAGATTTTCAGAAAAAGAGGTATTATAAATCATGGCTACTTCAACTGGAATACCATTCTTCTCTCCTTCCATTGAGATTACATCTCCAATTATGGCTTCCCTTGTTTCATCCAAAAAACGAATAAACTCTTTTAAACCTTCCTCAGATATAAAAGTCTCAGATAGAAATTCTCCTTTGTCATCTTTATTTCTCCTGTCTTCTATGGAAATTTTTATTCCCTTGTTTAAATACGCCAATTCTCTCATGCGAAGGGAAAGGGTCTCATAATTGTATTCTAAAGTTTGAGTAAAAATTTGAGGATCAGGTCTGAAATTAATAACTGTACCTTTTTTATCAGTTGTACCAATTTCTTTAACAGGGGAAAGACTTTTACCTCTTTCATATTGTTGTTCCCAAATTTTACCTTCTCGATAAACTGTAGCCGTAAGGCTTTCTGACAAAGCATTTACGCAGGAAACCCCAACACCATGCAGTCCACCCGAAACTTTATATGAATCTATATCAAATTTACCACCAGCACCAATGGTAGTCATCACAACCTCTAAAGCTGAGACCCCTTCTTTTTTATGGATTCCTACTGGAATTCCCCTACCGTTATCATGAGTGGTAACGGAATTATCTTCATTAATAATTACATTAATTTCATCACAATGACCAGCAAGAGCTTCATCGATAGAGTTATCAACTACTTCATACACTAAATGATGTAATCCTCTAGTTCCCACATCACCAATATACATTGAAGGTCGCATGCGAACATGTTCCATGCCTTCGAGGGCTTGAATACTGTCAGCGGAATAATTTTTGTTCTGATTTTCTTCGCTCATAATTGTTAAAGTTAGTGCCTGCAAAATGCTGACTAACAAATATAATTATAAGAGGGATGAAATTGACTCTAAAGCCTTATGGATATTGGTAAGTTATCAACAAAAAGTATGTGAAATAGACCATTTTATTTGAATAAAAAATTCTAAAATCTTTACTCATCATAACCTTGATCGTGTACTCTGATAACAGCACGCCCACTAGGATCATTTTGATTTTGAAAAGCAATGTCCCAAGCTAAGGCAACTGGAGTACTACATGCTACTGAGGGAACAGAAGGTACACTAAGAGCAGCGGCATCACTTGGAAAGTGTGATTCAAAAATAGTACGATAATAAAATTCCTCTTTATTTTGGGGGGTTTGTGTTGGAAAACGAAAATGTGCATTTGCCATTTGTTTATCACTAACCTCTTCTGAAACCAACTCCTTTAATGTGTCGATCCAGCTATAACCTACACCATCAGAAAATTGTTCTTTTTGCCTCCACACAACACTTTGAGGTAGGTAGGCTTCAAAAGCCTTGCGTAGGACCCATTTTTCCATTCTATCCTCAGTAATCATCTTATCTTTTGGATTTAATCTCATGGCTACTTCAATAAATTCTTTATCCAAAAAGGGAACTCTACCTTCAATTCCCCATGCAGCTAAAGATTTGTTAGCGCGTAAGCAGTCATATTGATGCAATTTTTCAAGTTTTCGAACTGTTTCTTCATGAAATTCTTTTTCATCAGGTGCTTTATGAAAATATAAATATCCCCCAAAGAGTTCATCTGCTCCTTCACCAGATAGAACCATTTTAATTCCTAAAGCTTTTATTGCTCTTGCCATTAAGTACATTGGAGTAGAGGCTCTAATTGTAGTGATGTCATAAGTTTCTAAATGATAAATAACTTCTCGGATAGCATCTAGACCTTCTTGTATTGTGAATTTAATTTCATGATGAACCGTTCCGATATGTTTAGCTACTTCTTGAGCTGCTTTAAGGTCAGGTGAGCCATCTAAGCCCACAGAAAAAGAATGTAACTGTGGCCACCATGCGGCTTTTTTATCATTAGATTCTACTCTATGAGCAGCAAATTTTTTCGCAAGTGCAGAGGTAATAGAAGAATCCAGCCCACCAGAAAGCAATACTCCGTAAGGTACATCACTCATCAATTGACGATGAACAGCATTAGATAAAGCATCATGGAGTTCTTCTACTGAAGTAAAATTATTTTTTACATTATCAAACTCTTTCCAATTAGGCATATACCAAGCTTGTGGCTTAGAATCTTTACTCTGAAAATAGTGTCCTGGAGGAAATAATTCAATTTTAGAGCACACACCCTCTAGAGCTTTTAATTCAGATGCTACGTAGAATGTTCCAAAACTATCCCAACCCATATAAAGAGGAATAATTCCCATATGATCACGTGCAATATAGAATTCGTTTTTATTCTCATCAAAAATAGCAAATGAAAAAATACCATTTAACTTTTGCACAAATGAAGGTCCTTCGTTTTCATATAAAGCCAAGATAACTTCACAATCTGATTGAGTTTTGAAGTCATAAGATGACTCATAAGGGGCTCTCAATTCTTTATGATTATATATCTCCCCATTAGCAGCTAAAACCAAATTACCTGAAGGATTAATTAGAGGTTGCTTACCAGATGTTGGATCAACAATTGCCAAACGTTCATGAGCTAAAATGGCTTTTTTAGAGCTATATATACCACTCCAATCAGGTCCTCGATGTCTTAAATTTCTTGACATTTCAAGAATTTTAGGTCTAATTTTTTCTGAATCTTGCTTTAATTGAAAAGCACATACAATTCCACACATATTTTTTTTATTAAAATTACATTATTAACTAAAAAAATAAAATGTAAACATGAAAATGATTAATAATATTAATAAATAAGAGTATTTTTAATTTAAAATATAATATTATATTGATTATATAAAATAATTAGTTAAAATATTTAACTGAAGTCTAATTTATTCGATTGCTATAAACGATTTCTCCATCTAAAAGTGTTGCAACTACTCGAGTCTTAAGAATTCTTTTCTCATTTTCAAAAACAATATCTCGATCAAGTATTATAAAGTCAGCAACTTTTCCGATTTCTATAGATCCCTTTTCTTTATCCTCAAAGTTTTCATACGCACCCCATATTGTCATTCCTTTTAAGGCATCTATTGGAGATAATTTATTTTCAGATAGATACCCATTCTTTGGAAACTGTTGATCGTCTTTTCTTACAATAGCAGCATAAAAAGTTTTAAAAGGATTTACATCCTCAACTGGGAAATCTGTCCCTAAAGCTATAGTCCCTGATTGAAGCAATAATGATTTATATGCATAAGCCCCAAGAAGACGGTCTTTACCCAATCGATCTTCAGCCCAATACATATCACTCGTAGCATGGGCGGGTTGAACTGAAGGTAATATTTTACGATTAAATAATGAGATGTCTGCGGTGTCAATAATTTGGGCATGTTCAATACGCCATCTTGGGTCATCAGTTAGGACAAGAGCTTTTTTATATGCTTCTAAAACTACTTTATTAGCAGCATCACCTATAGCATGAGTATTCATCTGAAAAGGAGTAGCGGCCAATTTATATGCTAATGTTTCTATAGAATCTTTTGGTGTAATGAAAGAGCCCTTATAATTTATTAAATCGCTGTAAGGATCTTTTAAGGCAGCACCCCTAGAACCTAATGCACCATCAGCATATACTTTAAAAGAACGCACATTTAATTTATTTGTTTTGTATGGACCCGATTTCAAATAATATTCCATATTGTCAGGGGAATTAGAAATCATCGCATAAATTCGTATTCTTAATAATTCTTTCCTTTGAAGACTATCAATTAAAAAGATATCATCTTTATCTAACCCAGCAACAGAGACTGTTGTGAGGCCATTAGTAAATGCAATTTGTTCTGCATCTAAAAGAGCTTTAATTTTTTCATTTTTAGTTGGTTGAGGGAGTACTCTATTTATTAATTTAATTGGGGAATCTATAAGTACTCCAGTCAATTTTCCATTCTCTTTTACTATTTTTCCTCCAGAGATTTCGGTCTCGTAAGTAATTCCAGCTAAATCTAAAGCCGCTTGATTAACTAGCATTGCATGTCCATCAATTCTTCGTAATGCCACGGGAATATCAGGGTACAATGAATCCAATTCATTTTTATTTGGTAATTTATTGTGTTTCAGGTTCCAATCATTTTGATCCCATCCTCTACCAACAATAGCCTTTAGCTTCCTTTTATTACTGAAACGATTTATACGATCTAAAACCTCATCAAAACTTTTTGTTCCCACTAAATCAACTTGTTGTAAACTAAGACCTAGATTTAATAAATGACAATGAGAGTCAATAAAACCTGGATATACCGGAAGGCTCTTAAGGTCTAAGATTCTTTTAGCTTTATACTTTTTTAAAAGTTCATCACCACCAACATCAACAAATATTCCATCATCTACAACAAATGCAGTGGCTTTAGGAATTAATTCGCCCATGGTGTAAACATTGCCATTGTGAACAATAAGATCAACTTTATTTTGACATGATGTCAATAGAACAACAAATACAATGAATAATAAAATAACATACTTATTAAATTTCATGTTAATTAAGTGATTTGGATGATTAATAATAAACTTGGCAAATGTAATGAAAATCCGTTATTTCATTCAAATTTGTTTTTATTCAAAATTTTAATTTTTTAATACTGAAAATTAAACTTATACGTTATTCCTCCAAGTAATAATAATGAAGGTTCTTCATAAAAACCCCATTGGCCATGAATTTCACTATTAGAAAATCTTCCCTTAATAAATGTGTCAAACTGATCGTTAAGTTTGATCGTTAGATGAGCTGTTGACCTAAAAAATAATGGTAAAGTAAATTTCTCAGGTTCAATATTTGATCCAAAAAATTCTAGAGATTTGATGTGTTGATTAGCAGATCTTTCTCCCCAAAGCTCACCATTAAATGACAATGTAATCAAATCCATATAACTAAATTGACTTTTCCAATTCATGCTTAATGATGGGATGTTTAATAATATTTGATCGTCTGACTGATCAAAATGGCGATAAGCGGTTTCAAATTGTACAAAATTATTTTTTGCTAAATCAATTCTAAATTTTGCGCTAAATCCATATAAATCTAGATTAGAAAATTTATTTTCAAAAGAGTTTGATAGTTTGTAAGATTCAAAATCACCTAATATATTTATTGGCAATCGTTGATAAAAAAGATAATTTTCTACTTGGTCAAAAATGAAATTAAAATCAAAATTCAATATGGAAGATAGACTTGAACGAATTCCTAATCTGGCATTATATTTATTGAAACGTGGTCTCAAATCAGTAATTGGGGCTAAATAGGGATTATATAAAGCTGATTCGCGATAGCTATTTAAACGTACACCGCCATTTGCTGAAAAGTAAGGTGAAATTGAACTATCTCTTTTATTGTAAAAAATCTCTAACTTTGGATAATAATTTAATTTATTCTTAAGAGTATTATCACCTTCAATATAAGCTAAACCGCCACCAATTTTGAGTTTTAAATCATTTTCAATATAAAACCATTGAAATACAATATTTCCCATTCCTTGAAAAAAATCTTGATTTTGATCTTTAAAAAAAGGAGTTGCAAAAGATGTATTTAATCCTTTTAATTTTGCTAAGGCTTTGATTTTTCCTCCTGCTAATGGAATAACAAAATTTGATTCTAGTGCCAATTGTTGTTCAGATGAGCTAAAATTATCTGAGGTAATATTAGCCTGAAAAGCTAAACTTCTCAATAAAGAATCAAACCAATCCCAGTAAGTTCTAAATTTAAAATAGTTTCTTTTGATTTGAGGATCTATAGTGGCAATTAAGAAATTGTCCCAGTTACGATCATACAATCCAAAATAATTATTCTTTTGAATAGTAAATTTAATTTGAGTGTTAGCGTTGTAATTAGAACTTCTTAAATTATGATGAGCTCCATATTGACTGAATCCCTGTGAGCTTTTGAACAAATAATTCCCTATATCACCATCAAAACCATCTCGATAATAATTTAGTCCAAACCGCTGATAACGATCTAGCTCTATAACACTCGAAATATTTGCATACAGCTGACTCATTGAACCAATACCTCCGCTAAAAAAAGTATTAAATGGGGGTGAATAAGATCTCCTTTTTAGTTTAAGTGGACTAGCCTTGTTGGGCTCGAAGGTGGAGACAACGGCAATAGGTTTAATATTAAATTTCAAAACTTTTCCTTTAGTCTTGAGACTGTCTGGAATTTGGGGACCATCTTTAATCTTAAAGACATCTGATAAACTAGGTGTATAAGACTTCACCACCAATACTTCTTGAATCTTAAGAGCTTCTTTTTCTTGAGCTTGCATAAAACAGCCCGCAAGTCCAATGATTAAGAAATAGTAGATGCGTTTACTTGACTTCATTTGCTGCATCTTTCTCTATCGAATTATACTTTACTAATAACTTTTTAGCAGCAGCAATTTCATCCGGGTAGGAATCGAAATTTTCAATTATAGATTCCAAAACAAATATTGCTTGAAAACCGTCGTCTAACTCAAAATAATTTTTTGCTAGCAGTAATAGTGCCTTTACATTCCATATCCCAGTTGCACTTCCTAATTGAGCAATTTTACCGATAAGTTTATTAGACTGCTCATATTGTTTTTCTTTATTCAACTGAAAAGCACTAAAAAATAGTGCTTCAGCAACAATATTTGACTGTGGTGCAGACTCCAATTGCTTGTAAGTATTTGCAGCTGTGATGGAGTCATTAGTTGCTATGGCTGATTTGGCTTTTAACGTCAATGCATCCCACTGGAGGCTTGACTCTAAGTTGGAAAGTTTTAGCACACGGTCTGTAAAGGTTAATGTTTTTAAATAGTCTGCCTTTAGATAATATGCATGCATTAGGTTGAGTATTGCAAAACGTTTATTTTCTTGTAACGAAGCAATTGAGTCTAGTTTTTCCAAATAGGGTAAAGCTTGGTCTAATTGAGATTGAATTTTATATAGACTTATTAAACGAACTAAAGCCTTTTCAGTGTAAATATTGACCGGACCTTTTATTAATTCTGAATAGGCTATTTGACCATTTTTAAAATCTTGCTTTTCATAATAAAGTTCTCCTAAATAATAGGTTGCACTTATGAAGTAGATTCCTTGTGGATAATTTTCTAAATATTCTTTAAGAAGACGTTCAGCAGCATTTGAATTTCCCTCTAAAAACCTTTTTTCAGCGGCAACAAAAGCTGTCTTTTCAAGTTCAATGTCAGTAAAAGTTGTTAATCCATTAGATCGAACCCATTGACTAAAATTTAGAACATTGCCTTGATCAACTGCTATTTCTCTTAGTGTTCTCACTGCCTGTTGTGCAACAGCATACCGCCTGAAAGTAACTGCCACATTTTCTAGAACCTCACGTGCTAAGTCAAATCTTTCGATATTGTAAAGAATTAAACCTTTATTTAATGCAGCTTGTGCTTTGTATGGACTTGTATCAAATTTATTTAATAACCGATTATAGGTTGCAATAGCCTGATTAAATTTATTTTCTCTGCTTAATGCAGAAGCCAATTCGTAAAGTGCATCGTCCAAGAGGGGATCCTTGGGATATTGTTTTTCAAGCAACAACAACGTTTGTATTTTTTTAAGATTCCGATCAACAAAACCATAACTAATTGCTTTTTGAAAACTCGGATAAGCTCCTTTTCTTTCATCAATAGCAATTGCTTTATTGTATGATTCCATTGCAGACCAATATTCCTTCATCGCAAAAGAACAGTCACCCTTCCTTAAAAAAGTATCTCTTTGATAGGTAGAATCAAAAGAGCTGTTTTGAGTATCAAAATTATCAAAGGCTTTTAATGCAAAAGAGTATTCGCCAAGTTTAAAATATACATATCCAATATCATATTCGATTCTTTTGTAAGAATCAACGGATTTAAAATCAGGATGCTTTTTAAATTCTTTGAAATATTCTAATGCACTGTCAAATTGATTTCTTTCGTATTCAGATCGTCCTAACCAATAAAAGGTATAAGCTTGAAAAAAATCATTTTTATTAATTTTTAGGGCTTTTTTTAACAAGCTACTAGATTGATTGAATTTTGATTTTTTAAACTCAACTATTGCCTGAAGCAAAAGAACCTTTTTTAGGGTTCTATTATTTTTATATCCACTTTTTCCTTCTAGGATTTCAATCGCAGCTAAATAATTTCCTTCTTTGGTATACGAGCTTACCAACAGTTCTCCAATTAATTCAACATGTTTGTGTTTTGGATACGTATCTAAAAAGTTAATTAGAATTTTTGGAGGTGATTTATATGGGTTTCCAATATCATAGCTCAGTTTAGCATAATTAAAAAAAGCATCTTCTTTGACCTCTGAATCAAAATCCATTCTCATTGCACTTTTAAAAGCATTTTGGGCTGCAGATTTTTGATTTAGCCTTAGATAACAATCCGCTAGATAGTAATATGCGTTTTGAGCAAGAGCATTTTTTTCACTAGTAATCTTATTGAATTGAGTCAAAGCCTTATTGTAAGCCCCTGTCTGATAATAGGCATACCCTAGCTGGTAGTAATCAGTATTATTCCATTTTCCTTTTTTTCCTTTATATTTTTCTAAAAAAACAATGGCAGAATCATATTCCTCGAGATTAAAATAACTCTCTCCAATTATCTTCGATGCCTCTGAAACAATTTCAGAAGATCTCTCTACAAGTATTTTTTTTGCCAACTTAACTGCTTGGTCAAATCTACCAAGTCTGAAATTCATATCCGCCTGAAAATAAGTTAAGTTATCTTTTTGTGCTGGATTTGAAATATCACTGAATTCAGATACTGCCGTATCAAAATCATCTAATTGATAAGCGATATGTCCCAAATAATAATGAGCATCTGATTCGTATTCTTTAATGTTTTTCACCTTATTTAAGTAAGGTCTTGCCTGCTCAAAACGTTTAGCAGAAAAAAGTGTGTAACCTTTGTTAAAGTTGTATAAAGGAAGTTCTAGTTTGGGAATTTGATTTTCAGAAACCCTTGAAAACCACTTCAAAGCATATCGATATTTTTCGGTATTGAAGTAATAATTTGCTACGTCAAAGTCAATCGTAGCTGATTCTTTCGAATTAGGATATTCTGCTTTGAATTGCATTAGCATTTTTTCTGCTGCAGAATAATTGAGGCGTAAAGCATTTGAAAGTAAATTAAATTGATTTTGTTGATGCTCTCTCGATGAAAGATAAGCATCGTCAGAAAATACACTTGCCTGCCATGAAGCAGGATAATAACTTAGTCCAAAGTATCTTATTGCTAGATTATCTGTACCTTTGGAGTGATATAATTGACTCCAAGTTACTATTGGAAAAAATAACAATGCAAAGAGAACAAATACTTTATTTTTAAAGGAAAAAAACATTTCCATAAAGATACTATTTCGGTATACCCTTTAAACGATAAAGTTGATCATAACGTATAAATTTATCAACAAAATAATTCCTTTTTATTCGAAAATTATACCTTTAACTAAAATAGGTTTTCACATGCAAAATATGATCGTTTCATTACAAAATGCAACAATTCAAAATGAAAATCAAGTTGTTTTAGCCGATGTAAATTTTAAGGTAATAAAGGGTGATTTTGTTTTCTTAATTGGTAAAACAGGTGCTGGTAAAAGTAGTTTACTTAAAGTACTTTATGGAGATTTACCCCTTAGCAATGGAACGGGCTCAATAGTAGGCTATGATTTAGAAAAACTAAAAGACCGAGACATTCCATCTTTGAGAAGAAAATTAGGAGTTGTTTTTCAAGATTTTAAACTTCTACCTGATCGAACGGTATTTGATAACCTGGCTTTTGTTTTGAAAGCTACTGGATGGAGTGGAAAAGAAAAAATAAAGACTCGGGTTAATGAAGTATTGAGTATGGTAAACATAAATTCAGAATTTCACAAATTTCCTTTTGAACTTTCAGGAGGTGAACAGCAACGAATCGCTATTGCACGTGCATTATTAAATCATCCTCAACTCATTATTGCAGATGAACCAACAGGAAATCTTGACCCGGAAACAAGTCAAGAAATCATGCAACTCTTCAAAGAATTACATAAAGGCGGCATTAGCATTATTATGGCAACCCACGATTATAATATGATTATTAAATTTCCTGGAAAAATATTTCAATGCAGCGATGGAATGCTTCAGGAGGTTATTGCTAAAAAAGAAACTTAAGCTTTTTGACGTTTTCGTTCATTTTCATCAAGGAAAACTTTTCTCAAACGCAGTGAAGAAGGAGTTACTTCAACATACTCATCTTTTTGAATATATTCCAAAGCCTCTTCTAAAGAAAATTTAATAGGTGGTGCTAATTTAACCTTGTCATCTGAACC